>JAEZES010000022.1 GCA_023432995.1 Pseudomonadota bacterium | reverse complement strand
GTCCTTGCCCGAGGCGCCGTCGGCGTCGCCGCGCAGGAACAGCGTCTCGCCGTGCACCGCCGGGCCGAGGCCGATCGCCTCGATCTGCGCCGCGGTCCCGGCGGCGTCGGTGGTGTCGCGGTTGGTGTTGAAGATTACCGTCACGCCCATCGCCCGCAGCGCGTCGAGCGCGGGCTTGGCGCCGGGGACCGGCGCGACCGCGGGCGAGCCGCTCTTGGCCCAGCGGTCGAGCAGCTCGCCCGCGACCGGCGTGCCCTGCGCCTCGTAGACCTCGAGCCCGAGATTGAGCAGCACAGTCTCGTCGACGTCGAACACCGCGGCCAGCGGCTTGTCGCCGCACGGCACGAACCGCGCCTCGGCCAGCGTCGCGCCCTCGGCCAGCACCACGCTGTCCGCCGGCCGCCGCGCCACCCGCTCGCGCGCCAACGCGGTCAGCGCATGGTACGCCTGCATCGACACTACCGCCGCCTCGCCCGAGCCGTAGAGATACTGGAACCGCTTGATCCGCTCGGCCGCGGCGTCCGGCGCAGCCGGACTCGCCGCAAGCGGCGCGGCCTCGGTCGTCGCGCACCCTGCCAGCGCCAGCGCGGCCAGCGAGGCCAGCGCGATGCGCGTTGCCCGGGGCCTCACTGCAGGCTCCCGCCCGGATCGATCTCGCGCGGCTCGTCGGTCGGGTTGGCGCGCTCGGCGTCGAGGCCCTGCCAGATCCGCGCCAGCGCCTGGTCCTCGGAAATGCCGAGCGCATGGGCATAGGCCTTGGCCCCGTGGCCGACTGCATCGACCATCGCCATCCCGAACAGGAACGGGTCGGGTCCGAGCGCGCGCGGCTCGATGATGCAGGTCATCGGCCCGCCGGGCTCGGCCCACAGCCGGGCGAACTCGGCCGAGCCGTCGAGGAACCCGAACCCGCTGACGTCGATCTCCCCGGAGCGGGCGCCCTTCCTGCCGAACATCAGGCCGCCTCCCTCTCGCGAGTGGTCACGAACTCGATCTTCTTGTCGTACGGCGCGCCGACGACCATCCGCTGCACGTAGACCCCGGGCAGGTGGATGCAGTCGGGATCGAGGCTGCCGACCGGCACGACCTCCTCGATCTCGACCACGCAGACCTTGCCGCAGGTCGCCGCGGGCAAGTTGAAGTTGCGCGCGGTCTTGCGGAACACGAGGTTGCCGGTCGGGTCCGCTTTCCACGCCTTGACGATGCTGAGGTCGGCGAAGATGCCGCGTTCGAGAATGTACTCCTCGGGCCCGTTGGGGCCGTCGAACACCTTGACTTCCTTGCCCTCGGCGACCTGCGTGCCGACGCCCGTTTTCGTATAGAATCCGGGAATCCCCGCGCCGCCGGCGCGCATCCGCTCGGCCAGCGTTCCCTGCGGGCAGAACTCGACCTCGAGTTCGCCGGCGAGGTACTGGCGCTCGAACTCCTTGTTCTCGCCGACGTACGAGCTGATCATCTTGGCGACCTGCCGCGTGCGCAGGAGCTTGCCGATGCCTTCGTTGTCGATCCCGGCGTTGTTGCTGGCGAAGGTCAGATTCGTGACCCCGCTGGCCTGGATAGCCTCGAGCAGGCGTTCGGGTATGCCGCACAGGCCGAAGCCGCCCGCGGCGATCAGCATGCCATCGTGCAGCAAGCCGTCGAGCGCCGCTGCGGCGTCGGGGTAGAGCTTGTTCATCGGCACCTCCGCATCGCGTCCTGCCGGCGTTAGCCAATCGGACCGGGCGTGTCATCAATGATGCACTGCACAATCTTTTCGGCACGGCGGCGGCTGGCGGTCGCCTCGAACCGCCGGAACCTTCGGAAATCGCCGAATTTCGGGCTGTTTCCGGGGGTGTTGCACCAATTGCAAGCGTAGTTGCGCTTTTCGCACTTGCGAGAAAAACGTCCGCTCCGCATAAGAAACGGGCCTTTCAGGCATCCTCTCCCAAAACTTCCCAGGCCCGGACGGCAACGTCCGGGCTTTTTTTTTCGTCCCCGCTTCACCCGGCCCGCGCAGCGGCCGTCGGCACCTTCCCCGCCGTCGCCGGTTTGCAATCGGGAGAGCGCCATCCTAGCTCTCAGGGACAACGGTTGACGAGAGCGAGAGAGTTGATGGCTAATGCGGACGCGGCGGTACTCGAGAAGGGAACGGTCAGGCTTCAGGTCGCGGCCGCTCGCCAGGAGGAAAGCGGGCGCGGCGTCGCCCGCATGCCGCGCAGCGCGTTCCAGGCGCTCGGTATCACCGAAGGCGATGCGATCGAGGTCGAGGGCAAGCGGGTAACCGCCGCGATCGCCTTCCAGGCCTACGACGAGGACGAAGCGCTCGAGGTCGTGCGGCTCGACGGCCTGCTGCGCGCCAACGCCGATACCTCGTCCGGCGAGCACGTGACGATCCGTCGGGCCGAATCGCGCCCCGCCGCCCGCGTGGTGTTCGCCCCGGCGCAGCGCGAGATGCGCCTGCAGGGTCCGGCGGAGGCGCTCAAGCGGGTGTTCTTCCGGCGGCCGCTGGTCGCCGGCGACCTCGTCGCGACCCACGGCCAGCAGCCGGTGCGCAACGTGCCGCCCGACGTCCGGCGGATGTTCAACGCACCGGCGTACGCCCTGACCGAGATCCGCCTGCAGGTCGTCGCCACGGTCCCGGTCAAGGGCATCGTCCACATCGACGAGGACACCGAAGTCGAGCTGCGCGCCGAGTTCGAGGAGCCGCGCGACGGCCGCGGCATCATCAACTACGACGACGTCGGCGGCATGGACGACACCATCAAGCAGCTGCGCGAGATGGTCGAGCTGCCGCTGCGCTATCCCGAGCTGTTCACCCGGCTCGGAGTCGATCCGCCCAAGGGCGTGCTGCTGCACGGGCCGCCGGGCACCGGCAAGACCCGGCTGGCGCAGGCTGTCGCCAACGAAAGCGATGCGGCGTTCTTCACCATCAACGGCCCCGAGATCATGGGCTCGGCCTACGGCGAGAGCGAGCGGCGCCTGCGCGAGGTGTTCGAGGAAGCCCAGCGCTCGGCCCCGGCGATCGTGTTCATCGACGAGATCGACTCGATCGCGCCCAAGCGCGGGCAGGTCTCCGGCGAGGCCGAGAAGCGCCTCGTCGCCCAGCTCCTGACGCTGATGGACGGACTGCAGGTCCGCTCGAACCTCGTGGTCATCGCCGCCACCAACCGCCCCGAGGCGATCGACGAGGCGCTCCGGCGCCCGGGCCGCTTCGACCGCGAGATCATCATCGGCGTCCCCGACGACAAGGGCCGGCGCGAGATCCTCGGGATCCACACCCGCGGCATGCCGCTGGCCGAAGGCGTCGATCTCAACGAACTGGCGCGCTCGACGCACGGCTTCGTCGGCGCCGACCTCGCCGCGCTGGCGCGCGAGGCGGCGATCGAGGCGGTGCGGCGGATCATGCCCAAGCTCGACCTCGACGCGCGGGAAATCCCCGCCGAGGTGCTCGAGAACCTGCAAGTCGAAAAGGACGACTTCCGCGCCGCGGTCAAGCGCGTCCAGCCGAGCGCGATGCGCGAGGTCATGGTGCAGGCGCCGACGATCGGCTGGGCCGACATCGGCGGGCTCGACGAGGCGGCCGAAAAGCTGCGCGAGGGGGTCGAGCTGCCGCTCAAGAACCCGGCCGCGTTCGAGCGCATGGGCATCCGCCCGGCCAAGGGCTTCCTGCTCTACGGCCCCCCCGGCACCGGCAAGACCCTGCTCGCCAAGGCGGTCGCCAAGGAAGCCGAGGCCAACTTCATCTCGATGAAGAGCTCGGACCTGCTCTCCAAGTGGTACGGCGCGAGCGAGCAGCAGATCAGCCGCATGTTCGCCCGCGCGCGCCAGGTGGCGCCGTGCGTGCTGTTCATCGACGAGATCGACAGCCTCGTTCCCGCGCGCGGCAGCGAGGCCAACGAGCCGCAGGTGACCGCGCGCGTGGTCAACACGATCCTCGCCGAGATGGACGGGATGGAGGAATTGCAGTCGATCGTGGTGATCGGCGCGACCAACCGGCCGTGGCTGGTCGATCCGGCGCTGCTTCGCCCGGGACGGTTCGACGAGCTGGTTTACGTCGGCGCGCCCGACGAGCCCGGCCGGCTGCACATTCTCGGGATCCACACGCAGGACATGCCGCTCGCCGGCGACGTCGATCTTGCCGGCATTGCCGCCCGCACCGAACGCTACACCGGCGCCGACCTCGAGGACGTCGTCCGCCGCGCCGGCCTGACGGCGATCCGCCAGCGCGGCGAGGAGGCGACGACGGTCACCGCCGAGGACTTTGAAAAGGCGCTCGACGACAGCCGCCCGACCGTGACCGAGCAGATGGAAATGGAATACCAGCGCATGCGCGGCGAGTTGAAGAAGCGGGCGATGGAAGTGCGCCCGATCGGCTTCATCCACGAGGGCATGCTCGAATCCCGCCGCGAACGGAAGCACTCGCCCGACGAGTAATCGGGCCCTTGCGGCGTCGCGGCTGCGCCGGGCGGCGCCCGGCTACCCCGCTAGCCGCCGAGCGCCTCGGGCTGGTGCTCGCGGATCCAGGCCAGCATCGCCTCGCGCATCCCGGCGCGAAGCTTGAACAGCTCGCCCGGTTCGCGCGCGCTCATCGTCAGGCGGACTTCGATCGCGCCGGCGGCGGCGTCGGTCACCCACAGGGCCGCCTCGCGCTTGTCCCACAGCGGGTGCGCCGCGATCTGCCGTTCGAACTCGGCGCGGAGCGGCGCGATCTCGGCCAGCGGGTGCAGGTACAGCAGCACGGTGCCGACCAGTTCGCTGCCGTCACGGCTCCAGTTCTGGAAGGTCGTCTCGAGGAAGCGCGCGGTCGGCACGATCACCTTGCGCTCGTCCCAGGCGCGCAGCACGACGTAGGTCGTCTTGATCTCCTCGACCCGGCCGCTTTCGTCGTCGACCACCACGAAATCGCCGATCGCGATGGGTTCGGTCAGCGCCATCTGCAGCCCGGCGACCAGCGACTTGAGCGCCGGCTGAGCCGCGGCGCCGACCGCGAGGCCGGCAATCCCGGCCGAGGCCATCAGCGTCAGCCCGACGTCGCGCACGCCCGGGATCGACAGCAGCATCAGGCCGATGGTCACGAACACGATCAGGAACGCGGCGATGCGGGCGAAGATGGCGAGGCGTGTCCGCCGGCGCCGCATCGCCTGGCTCTCGGCGACCGCCGCGTCCGCGCCGAGCGTGCTCGAACTGACGAAGGCGTTGAGGCTTGCCAGCGCGATCCAGCCGATCAGCGCCGGCATCACGAAGCCGGCCAGCTTCTGCCACACCTGGGCCAGCAAGACCGCTTCGCGCGCGGCCAGCGCCAGCCCGAGGGCGACCATCGCGTAGCGCGTCGGCGCCCGCAGCGAGCGGACCACGACATCGTCGACCTTGCTCTCGCTGGCCAGGGCAAGCCGGTTGAGCAGCCCGTAAAGCAGCCGGTGCACGACGAGCGCAACGACGATTCCGATAGTGGCCGCGGCCAGCGCCGTGACCAGGTCGCGGCCGAGCTCGGGCCAGCGCGGATCGATCCACCCGGCGAGGCTCAATGCGCGGCGTCCCAGCTCGGCCCGTGGCCGATCTCGATGCCCAGCGGCACATCAAGCGTCACCGAGGGCAGCGCCGCCTCGGCCATCACCCGCTCGATCACCGGCGAGGCGGCCGCGACGTCGCCGATGGGCAGCTCGAACACCAGTTCGTCGTGGACCTGCAGCAGCATCTTGACGTGCGCGAGTCCGGCGTCCGCCAGCGCGGCCGGCATCCGCGCCATCGCGCGCTTGATGATGTCGGCGCTGGTCCCTTGGATCGGCGCGTTGATCGCCGCGCGTTCGGACCCCTGACGCTCGGGCGGATGGCGCGAGTTGATCCGCGGGAACCAGGTCTTGCGGCCGAACAGCGTCTCCGAATAGCCCTTCTCGCGCACGCTCTCGAGCGTGTGCACGATGTAGCGCTGGATCCCCGGGAAGCGCTCGAAATAGCGGTCGATGATCGCCTGCGCCTCGTCGGCCTCGATCCCGAGCCGCCCGCCGAGCCCCCAGCGGCTGATGCCGTAGAGGATCGCGAAGTTGACCGTCTTGGCCCGCGCCCGCGTGTCGCGGTCGACCGTACCGAACATCTCCTGCGCGGTGCGCGCGTGGATGTCCTCGCCGGCGATGAACGCCTCCTTGAGCGGCGGCACGTCGGCCATGTGCGCGGCGAGGCGCAGCTCGATCTGCGAGTAGTCGGCAGAAAGCAGGGTCATGCCGTCCTCGGGCACGAACGCCTCGCGGATGCGGCGGCCGATCGCGGTGCGGATGGGGATGTTCTGCAGGTTGGGGTCGGTCGAGCTGAGCCGTCCGGTCTGCGCGCCGACCAGCGAATAGCAGGTGTGGACGCGCCCGGTCTCGGGGTTGATCGCCGCCTGCAGCGCTTCGGTGTAAGTGCTGCGGAGCTTGGTCAGCTGGCGCCACTCGAGCACCAGCTTGGCCACCGCCGCGCCCTGGTTGGCGAGGCCTTCGAGGATCGCCTGGTCGGTCGAGTACTGCCCGCTCTTGCCCTTGCGCCCGCCCTTGTAGCCCATCTTGTTGAACAGCACGTCGCCGAGCTGCGCCGGACTGCCGATGGTGAACTCGGTCCCGCAGCAGTCCCAGATCTCGCGCTCGATCCGCGCGGTCTCGCTGGCGAATTCCTCGGACAGGCGGGCGAGCGCCTGGCGGTCGACCTTGATCCCGTGACGCTCCATCTGCGCCACCACCGGGATCAGCGGCCGGTCGACCCGCTCGTAGACCCGCGTGCCGCCCTCGTCCGGCAGGCGCGGCTTGAGCACCTTGTGCAGCCGCCAGGTCACGTCCGCGTCCTCGGCGGCGTACTCGGTCGCCCGGTCGAGCGGCACTTCGCCGAACGGGATCTGCTTTTTCCCGCTGCCGCAGATGTCCTTGTAGGTCAGCGTCTGATGGCCGAGGTGGCGCTCGCTCAGCTCGTCCATCCCGTGCCCCCCGCCGATGCCGTCTTCCGAACGGCCGGCGTCGAGATCGAAGCTGATGATCATCGTGTCGTCGACCGGTGCGACCGCGAGACCGTTCCGGGCGAACACGTTGATGTCGTACTTGATGTTCTGCCCGACCTTGAGCACGGCGTCGCTCTCGAGCAGCGGCTTCAGCGCCGACAGCGCGGCGGCCTTGTCGATCTGCACCGGCCGCTCGGCGAACATGTCGCTCCCGCCGTGGCCCAGCGGAACGTAGCAGGCGTCGTTGGGCCCCAGCGCCAGGCTGACACCGGTCAGCTCGGCGCGCATCGCGTCGATGTTGGTCGTCTCGGTATCGATCGCCACCAGCCGGGCCTGAAACGCGCGCGCGATCCAGTGCTCGAGCCGTTCGAGCGACTGCACGGTTTCGTAAGTCGAGCGGTCGACGGCCGGCCACTCGGGCAGTGGCTGGCGATTACCGGTGGCGCTCGCGGCCGCGCCCGCGGTGTCCGCCTTGGCCGGATTGAGCTGGACCGGACGGTCGGGGCTGCCCTTGCCGTCGCCGAGGCGCTTGAGCAGGCTGGTGAAGCCGTGCGCGGTCAGGAACTCGGCCAGCGGCCCTTCGGGGATCGGTCCGAGCTTGAAATCGTCGAGCGGGATCGGCAGCGGGCAGTCGTCCTTGAGCTGGACCAGCACCCGGCTGAGCTCGGCCATGGCCCGACCCTCGATCAGCCGGTCGCGCAGCTTGCCCGGCTTCATCGACGGCGCGGCGTCGAGCGCGCCCTGCAGCGAGCCGTGGTCCTGGATGAGCTTGCTCGCGGTCTTCGGGCCGATGCCGAAGATACCGGGGATGTTGTCGACCGAATCGCCCATCAGCGCGAGCACGTCGCCGACCAGCTCGGGCGGCACGCCGAACTTCTCGACCACCTCGGGGATGTCGATCCGCTGGTTCTTCATCGTGTCGAGCATGTCGATGCAGCCGCCCTCGATGCCGTCGTGCGGCTCGGCGCAGCGGCCGACGAGCTGCATCAGGTCCTTGTCGCTCGACACGATCGTCACGTCCCAGCCGCGCCGCGTTGCTTCCTTGGCGTAGGACGCGATCAGGTCGTCGGCTTCGAGGTCGTCCTCCTCGATGCATGGCAGGCTGAACGCCCGCGTGGCGTCGCGAATCAGCGGGAACTGCGGCACCAGGTCCTCGGGCGGCGGCGGACGGTTGGCCTTGTACTGGTCGTAGAGCGCGTTGCGGAAGCTGGTCGAGCCCTTGTCGAGGATCACCGCGAGGTGCGTCGGCCCGTCGGCCTTGTCCAGCTCGTCGGCCAGCTTCCACAGCATCGTGGTGTAGCCGTAGACCGCGCCGACGGGCACGCCGTGCGGGTTCGTCAGCGGCGGCAGGCGGTGGTAGGCGCGGAAGATGTAGGCCGAGCCGTCGACCAGGTAGAGATGCTGCTTGTCGGCCATCGCCGTTTGCTAGCAGCGCGGTGGCGCGGCGTCATCCCACCGGCGAGGCACGCGCGGACTGTCGGGGCTGAAAATCGACCGACTCGAACTACAGCCGGCGACGCGCATTTCGGGAGTTCAGCCGCTGCTCCATGACCGCGAGGCGCACCGCGCTGGTCGTCTCTTCGATCGCCTGGGCCGAAAGGCCGCCTTCGGCGGCGCGACACGCGTGCGCGGCTTGCGCCATGACCGCGTCGATGTCGAAAACCCCTGGCGCTCGAGCGCCAGCGCCTCCGCGCGCAGGCATGACGCGAACGGGCGTGGCTGTTCGCCGCTGCCGGCGGCCAAGGTCAGAGCCGGTAAGCCCAGCAGGATGGGGGCCAGGCCGCCTTGCCACATGCGGCGGTGGTGGCATTCCGGCGGGCCGGCGCCAGCTGACCGGCCGAGCGGAGTGCAAAGATACAATGGCCTTGGCCTTGCTTCGCCACAAAGTTGCCATTATTCCAGCACGTGGAGTTCACCGCTTGGTGGGTTTCACGCCTGCTCTCGCCGGACAATCCTGTGAGGCGCGCGTCCCGTTCCCGCTGTTTAAGGATACAAGAACATGCGCAAGATCGTTCTCGCCGCCGCGATTGCCGGTGCCGCCCTGTCGCTCGCTGCGTGCTCGGAGAGCACCGAAACCGCCGCCGAAGAGACCGTCGACAACGCGATGGCCGATGCCGAAGCCAATGCGGAAGCGGTCGGTGAATCCGTCGAGGGCGCTGCCGCCGAAGTCGGCGATGCCGCCAGCGACGCCGTTGACGGCGCCAGCGACGCCGCTGCCGAAGCCGAAGCCGACGTGCAGGATGAGAGCGAGGCCGAAGCGGCCGCCGACTGATCCGCTGCCGTCAGGTGGAAATGCGAAGGGCGCGGCCGCGAGGCTGCGCCCTTTTCTTTTGCCGAGAGGTCAGTTGGCCGCGACCGCCGAGCCAGTCGAACCGTAGCGGGCGTTGGCCCACTGCCGCGCCGATTCGCCGTATCCGTCGTACAGCGCGCGGGCGAGCGAGGCGATCTTGGCATCGCGGTTGGCTTTGCCGCCTTGGCCGGTGACGTAGATCGCGACCGCGATCGAGCGCCCGTCGGGCCCGGTGATGATGCCGATGTCGCTGGCGGTGTTGCTCAGCGTGCCGGTCTTGTGCGCCACGCGCACGTCGCCCGGCATCTGGCCTGGGATTCGGCGGACACCGGTGCGGCACCGCTCCATCGCGCCGATGATGACCTGGCGGCTCGAGGCGCTCAGCCACTTGCCCTGGTAGAGCCCGGCCAGCAGTTTGACCATGTCGCGCGGCGTGGCGCTGTCGCGGATGTCGATCTGCACCGCCGGGTTGATCTCGCCGTCGTCGCGCACCAGCGTGGCGATGTCGCGCGTCAGGTTGAAGTTCTGGATGCCCGCCCGGCGCGCCCAGTCGTTGACCGCCGCCGGTCCGCCGACCGCGGCCAGCAGGGCGTCGGTCGCCGGATTGCTCGAGCGGGTGATCATCAGCTCGATCAGCTTGCGCGCCGTCATGTACTGGCCCGGGCGCACCGGGGCGATCGCCGAGGAGAACGGCCGCGAGGCGACCGGGATCATGAGCGGGAACTCGCTGGTCAGGCTCCAGCGGCCCTGGTCGACGCCTTCGAGGTAGGTCGCGGCGATGGCGATCTTGCTGGTGCTGGCCATGGGGAAGCGCTGGTCGCCGAGGATGGCGACCTCGTGCCCTGTCGACAGGTCGATCGCGGCGACGCCGATCCGCCCACGGTCGCCGGCGGCCAGCTGGCCGAGCAGGCGCTCAAGCTCGCTGCCGTAGGT
>JAEZES010000011.1 GCA_023432995.1 Pseudomonadota bacterium | reverse complement strand
CGCCCTGGCCGGTGACGTAGATCGCCACGGCGATCGAGCGCCCGTCGGGGCCGGTGATGATGCCGACGTCGCTCGAGGTGTTGCTGAGCGTGCCGGTCTTGTGCGCGACGCGGACATCGCCCGGCATCTGGCCGCGGATGCGCGCCGTGCCGGTGCGGCAGCGTTCCATCGCGCCGATCACCACCTGGCGGCTCGACGAGCTGAGCCACTTGCCCTGGTAGAGGCCGGCGAGCAGCTTGACCATGTCGCGCGGGGTGGCGCTGTCGCGGATGTCGATCGACACCGCCGGATTGATCTCGCCATCGTCGCGCACGAGCGTGGCGATGTCGCGGCTCAGGTTGAAGTTCTGGATACCGGCCCGCCGGGCCCAGTCGTTGACAACCGCCGGGCCGCCGACGGCAGCGAGCAGTGCGGCGGTCGCCGGATTGCTCGAGCGGGTGATCATCAGCTCGATCAGCTCGAGCGCGGTCATGTACTGGCCCGGGCGGACGGGCGCCACGGCCGACGAAAACGGCCGCGAGGCGACCGGGATCATCAGCGGAAACTCGCTGGTCAGGCTCCAGCGCCCCCGGTCGACCCCTTCGAGATAGGTCGCGGCGATGGCTATCTTGCTGGTGCTGGCCATCGGGAACGGCTGGTCGCCGAGAATTGCCACTTCCTGGCCGGTCGTGAGGTCGATCGCCGCCACCCCGATGCGGCCGTTGGAGCCGTCGGCGAGCTGCGCGATCTGCGCCACCAGCGGGTTACTGTAATCGGGCGTGAAGTCGCGCGGCGTGCGGAGCTGCGTGCCCAGCGCGCTGTCGAACGCGGCTTCGAAGGTCGATTGCGCCTGCGCCGGCGCGATGGTGGTGACGGCCAGCGCGATGCCGGCGACGATCCGTCCAAGTGTCCCGAGCTTCATGCCGTGAAGCGTACCCTCATGAATGTTGTGGAAATCTTAACCACGCGCGGTCGCGGGGCAATTGATTCCGCGACGAACGGACTCCTCCGGACGGCCAGTCGTGCGCCAGCCTCGGTTCGTCGCATCAACCCGGCTTGCGCAGCCTGAGGATGAATTGGTCGGTCTGCCCGCGAATCGCCGGATCGAAGACGTTCGCCGTGCGCGGATCCGCCGGCCGGCGGTAGAGCTCGCTTTCCGCTTCGACCGTGAACCCGGCGGCCGTCAGCGCGGCGATGGCGACCTGCAGGTCCATGCGGTGGACCGAGTTGGCCGCAGCGACGCCGGCGCCGGGCACGGCGCTGTGGTCGACGACCAGCAGCGTCCCGCCGGGCTTGAGCGCCGCATGGAGCGCGGCGATCGCCTTGCCGGCCGTCCCCTCGGGCATCGCGCCGAGATAGAGGTCGTGCAGGTTCTGCACGGTGATGATCGTGTCGAGCGGCTCGGGGAACGGCGGCGCGGCGACCGGGCCGCGCAGCGCGACGACGTTCGGCCGGCCGGCCACCGCGGCGTCCTGCTCCTCACCGTAGGCCGGGCGGAAGGCAATGAACTCCTCGGGCTGGAACGCATAGACCTTGCCCTCGGGCCCGACCGCGGTCGACAGCAGCCGCGTCCAGTACCCGCCGCCCATGATGAAGTCGCCGACCTTCTCGCCCGGATCGATCTGGGCGAAGGCGAGCACCTCGGCCGGCAGGCGCGCCCTATCGCGCTCGCGATCGGCCTGCGGCCGCTGCGCGTCGGCCAGGGCCGCGGCATAAAGATCGGGCGTGTGCGTGGCGGAATCGCTCCCGGCCGACGGGGCGCACGCGGCCAGCGCCAGCGCCAGGCCCAGACTCAAGGTGGCACGCATGTGATCCCCTCCGCCGTTCTGTTCTCGGCCCATGCTATCAGCGCGGCGCCGGGCGGCAAAGGGGCAGTCACAGCCCGAACGGATAAGTCTCGGGCAACCCGACCGCGGGCTCCTGCGGCCCGAGCGCCTCGAGCGCGGTGGTCTCGTCGAACCAGACCCAGGCATCGAACTGGTCCGGCAGCACGGCCTCGCTGTAATGACTCCAGCGCTCGGTCTCGGGCCGGTAGATCACGCCGATGAAGCGCTCGAGCCGCGGTTCGGCCAGCCGGCGGCGCAACGCCTCGTGCCGGCCGGGGGCGAGGTCGAGCAGGAAGCGCGGCAGGCCGCTGTCGTGGCACTGCCGCTCGTAGCTGTCGCTGCGGCTCGGCAGCACGCGCTTTTCCGTGCGCGGCGAGTCCCAGTCGTCGGCCGCTGTGACCGTGCCGGCGTGGGTGCCGAAGCCGATCAGCGCGGCTTGCTCGCCCCAGCGCTGGCGGACCAGCTGGCCGATGTTGTGCTCGCCGCGCACGCGGCCCATTTCGGTCGCGCGCGCGTCGCCGATGTGGCTGTTGTGCGCCCACACCAGCGCCTTGGCTTGCGGGCCGCCGCGTTCGAGCAGGTGATCGAGCGTCTCCGCCATGTGGCTGTCGCGCAGGTTCCAGCTCTCGGCGCCGCCGTAATACATGATCCGGTAATAGCGCTCGGCCGAAGCGATCAGCCGCGCGTTCATCGCGGCGCCGAACATCTCGCCGCCCTCGTGCAAGGCGCGGCGGAGCAGGTCGCGGCACTCGTCGACGACCTGCTGCTCGCATTCGGCGTAGCCGCGCGTGAGGGCGGCCCGGCCGTAGGTGGCGGGCTCGGCCTGCCACGGGGTCAGGCAGCCGTAGCGCTCGCGGGCGACGGCCGCCGCCTCGGGGTCGTGCTCGTCGAGATAGTTGAGCACCGCCTCGATCGAGCCCGACATGTTGTAGATGTCGAGGCCGTAGAACCCGGCCATGCGATCCGGTTCGCGCCCCTCGTTGAGCTCGCGCAAGTCGTGGATCAGGCGCTCGATGACGGTGTTGCGCCACATCCAGGTGGGAAACCGCGCGAACGGCCGCGTGGCCATTTCGCGGTGCGGGCGATGGCGGATGTAGCGGTCGATCGCCGCCGCGTCGGGCCAGTCGGCCTCGACCGCTATGATCGTGAACCCGTGGCGTTCGACGAAGCGGCGGGTGATGGCGGCGCGCGCGGCGTAGAACTCGTGGGTGCCGTGGCTCGCTTCCCCGAGCAGCACGATCCGGCGGTCGGCGAAGCGGTCGAACCACTCGCCGAAATGGACGTCGCCGTCGGGGTCGGGCAGCGGTTCGGCGGCCTCGGCGATGCACTCGGGGAGAGTCCGCTCGCGCGCCGGTCGGTGGTTGCTGGCCGCCCGATTGCCGTCCTCCCAACGCCCGTGGGCGCCGATCAGCGGGACGAAGCGGACCCCGCCGAGCTCGTCCTCGGTCCACTCGGCTTCGCCGGTGCGCGTCACGCGCAGGAGCGCCTGCACGCCCTCGCCGCCGACCGGGACGATCAGCCGCCCGCCGATCGCCAGCTGCTGCTTGAGCGGCTCGGGCACGCGGTCCCCGCCGGCCGCGACCAGGATTGCGTCGTACGGGGCGTAAGTGGCGAGGCCGAGGCTGCCGTCGCCGGCGAGGATCGTCAGGTTGTCGTACCCCAGCTGGCCGACCCGCCGCTGGGCGGACCGCGCGAGCGTCTCGTGCCGCTCGATGGCGTAGACTCTCGCCGCAATGCGCGAGAGCACCGCCGCGGCGTAGCCCGAGCCCGCACCGACCTCGAGCACCCGGTCGCCCGGTTCGACGTCGGCCGCCTCGATCATCAGCGCCACGATGTACGGCTGGCTGATCGTCTGCGCCTCGCCGATCGGCAGCGGCCCGTCCTCGTAAGCGAACTCGGCCAGCCGTTCGGGGACGAAGCGCTCGCGCGGGACTTCGGCCATGGCCCGGAGCACGTGCGGGTTGCGGATGCCGCGCGCCTTCAACTGGCGCTCGACCATCTGCAGCCGGTTCTCGGTGGGCGAGGCCACCGCTTCAGGCCTCGCCGAGCACCTGCTCGACGGTCTTGATCGGGGAGTTGACGAGGTCCTTGGCGAGCTCACCGACGATCCGCCGTTCGAGTTCCTTGTGGCAATGCTGGCGGATCTGCCCGAGGGTCTTGGGGTCCGCGGCGATGACCACCTGGCCGAGGTCGCCCGCCAGCGCCTTGTCGTTGAGCCACTCGGCGATCGCCGCGCCGTGGGCGAGCTCGTCGATGTCGGTGCTGCCGTTGCGCTGGCCGGCGGGATCCTGGTGCCGCACGCCGGCGCTGAAGTTGGTCAGCTCGAGATCGAGCTCGGCGACCCGCTCAAGCCGCGGTTCGAACGGCTGCCCGACGTTGCGCATGACGACGAACTTCTCGCCGTTGGCGAGCGCGACCAGGGCCTGGTGGGGAACTTTCATCGACGGCTCTCCTCTGTCCTCTTGTGATGCCAACGAGCAAGTCGCCGGGGAGTGCCGGCGGGCCTTGCCCGGAAGTGCGATGGCAAAAACAGAGCGCGCGCGCCTATCGGTAGTTCAACGGAAGCGGGGCCCGGGTGGCAAGAAGAAAGGGCCGGGAGATCGCTCTCCCGGCCCCTCGTCCCGGCCAAAGCCGGGACTTCGTTCGACATGGCGAACCGTGCGGCGCGAGACCCCGGCGTCGGCCGGAGTGGCGC
>JAEZES010000286.1 GCA_023432995.1 Pseudomonadota bacterium | reverse complement strand
CGCCGCCGGCGAATAGCCGAGCGACGGGCGCGACTACAGCGCACAGCGCTACAGCCCGCTGACGCAGATCGACGCGTCGAACGTGAGCCGGCTGGGCCTTGCCTGGTACGACGACCTCGAGACATTTCGCGGGGTCGAAGCGACGCCGATCTACGCCGACGGGGTGCTGTACAACATCCTGCCGTTCAACGTGACGATCGCCTACGACGCGAGGACCGGCGAGCGGCTGTGGACGTACGATCCCGAAGTCCCGCGCGAGGTGGCGCGGCTGGCGTGCTGCGAGCCGGTGGCGCGCGGCCTGGCGATGTGGGGCGACAAGCTCGTCATCGCCACGCTCGACGGGCGGCTGATCGGGCTCGACAAGGCGAGCGGCAAGCCGCTGTGGACGACGCGCGTCTATCCCGAGGAGACGCCGTACGCCTACTCGATCACCGGCGCGCCGCGGGTGTTCGACGGCAAGGTGGTGATCGGCCAGTCGGGCGGCGATCTCGGCGTGCGCGGGTTCGTCGCCGCGTTCGATGCCGACACGGGCGAGAAGCTGTGGAAGTTCTTCCTGACCCCGAACGACCCGGCGCAAGGCCCGGACGGCGAGGCGAGCGACGCGGTGATGGACTGGGTCCGCCGGACCTGGTCGACCGAAGGCCTGTGGAAGCAGCTCGGCGGCGGGGCCAACCCGTGGGATTCGATCGCCTACGATCCCGAGCTCAAGCTGGTCTACGTCGGCACCGGCAACGCGGTCCCGCACACGCGCTTCTATCGCTCGAACAACGAGGGCGACAACCTGTTCGTCTGCTCGATCGTCGCGCTCCACGCCGAGACCGGCGAGTACGCCTGGCACTACCAGATGAACCCCGGCGAGGAGTGGGACTGGACCTGCACCCAGTCGATCATCAGCGCCGACCTCACGATCGACGGCAAGCCGCGCAAGGTGCTGATGCAGGCGCCGAAGAACGGGTTCTTCTACGTGCTCGACCGCGAGACCGGCGAGTTCATCTCGGCGGCGGCGCACGTGTTCCAGAACTGGAACGAGGGCTTCGAGGCCGACGGCCGCCCGATCACCAGCGACAAGGTGCGCTACACGACCGAGCCGGCGCTGGTCGCGCCGGGGCCCGGCGGGGCCCATAACTGGTTCCCGATGGCTTTCAGCCCGCGCACCGGGCTGGCCTACTTCCCGTCCTACCAGTCGGCGTTCGTCTACGCGGTCCAGCCCGGCTGGACGCCGCAGCCGCGGCGTTCGAACAGCGGCTGGGGCGGCTACGCCGGCGAGGCCGGGCGCAAGCGCGCCGAGCTGCAGACCGAAGCCAACAAGCTCGAGAAGGCATGGCTGACCGCGTGGGACCCGGTCCGCCAGCGGCTCGCCTGGCAGGTCGAGCTGCCGCGGCACGGCAACGGCGGCGTACTGGTGACCGGCAGCGACCTGGTGTTCGAAGGCACCACCAAGCAGACCTTCACCGCGTTCGACGCCCGCACCGGCGCGATCCTGTGGGAATATCCGACGCAGAGCGCGCCGGTCGCCGGCGGCATCACCTATATGCTGGACGGCGTGCAATACATCGCCATCAACGCCGGCTGGGGCGGCGGCGCGGCGCAGATCGAGCAGTCGGCCGGCATCGAGCTGCCGCGCGCGCCGGCCCGCCTACTGGTATTCAAGCTCGGCGGCACCGCCCAGCTTCCGCCGCTGGCCGCGCGCGAGCCGGTCGAGCCGCCGCCGCCGCTGCGGGCGAGCGAAGCGCAAGTGCAGCGCGGTGCGCAGCTCTTCGCGCAGACCTGCGCCGTGTGCCACGGCCAGAACGCGATCGGCGGGGTCAAGGACCTCCGGCACATGACCCGCGAGACGCACGGGCTGTTCGACAAGATCGTGCTCGAGGGTCTGTACCTCGAGAAGGGCATGGCGAGCTTCGCCGACCTGCTCGCCAAGGAGGATGCCGACGCGATCCACGCCTACCTGATCGCGCGGGCCAACGAGGACTGGGGACGGGGAGAGTAGGGTAAGGAGGCCTCATCCACGCCACGCTAACCGCCGCCCGGCGGTAAGCTTCGCTATCCTTCTCCCACCAGTGGGAGAAAGAAGCGAGCGGCGCTGACGACAGGTTCCGTCTGCCGCTGGCGGGAGCAGGATACGGAAACCTTGTCCCGCAGGGGCCTGGCCGGAGTCGGATGAGGGCCTCTCGCCTTACTCCGGCAGCCCCGCATCGAGCCGCTCGGTCAGCCTGATGAGGAGTTCGTTGAGCTCGTCCATCTTGTCGGGCGGGATCTCGCGCAGCAGGCGTTCGCGCAGCGCGTCGGCGACTTCGAAGATTTCGGCCAGCGCCGCCTCCCCGGCCGGGGTCAGCCGCAGTTGCTTGCTGCGGCGGTCGGTCGGGTCGGGCAGGCGCTCGACCAGCCCGTCGGCCTCGAGCGTGTCGAGCATCCGGGTCATTGTCGGACCCTCGATCCGCAGCCGCTTGGCGATGTCCACCTGCGCGCTCGGCCACGGCGAATTGACGATCGCCGCCAGCGCTTCCATCCGCGCCGAGCTCTGGCCGATCGCGCGCAGCCGCTCGTCGAGCAGCGAGCGCCAGCGGCGCGCCACCAGCACGAGATTGACGGTCACGCGGATCTCGCGCGTCGTCCCGCCCTGGCGATAGATCTCGAAGTTGGACTTCGGGCTCGCCAGCTCGTGCCCGTCCGCTGCCGTGGTCGCCGTGCCCATGCGTCTCGCGCTTTCCCTTGCCGGTGCCGCCAACGCGGGGTCGTTCGCGGCGCACATCGGGAGCGAGGGTGGCCCCGTCCCGCCGACGAGCGTAAGCGGGCGCGGGCGCGTCTTGTCAAGCAAGCCGCTATTCGCGACGCGCGTTGCGCTTTTCAGCGCGGCCGTCTGCCGCTACAGTGGTTTGACTTTGTCCGGCAACTCCGGCCGACGGTCCGCAATCGGGAGAATTCCATGGCCTACCGGGTCGAAATCAACGGCGAGACTCGCGAGCTCGACGTACCGGGCGAGATGCCCCTGCTGTGGGCGCTGAGGAACGAGCTCGGCATGGTCGGCACCAAGTTCGGCTGCGGCATGGCGCTGTGCGGCGCCTGCACCGTGCACGTCGACGGCGTCGCCACGCGCTCTTGCTCGACCCCGGTCAGCGCGCTCGAGGGCAAGAAGGTGACGACGATCGAGGCGCTCGCGGAAAGCGAGATCGGCCGCGCGCTGCAGCAGGCGTGGATCGAGGAAGACGTGATGCAGTGCGGCTACTGCCAGGCCGGCCAGCTGATGAACGCGAGCGCGCTGCTCGCGCGCAACCCGCAGCCGAGTTCCGAACAGATCCAGCAGGCGATGGCCGGCAACATCTGCCGCTGCGCCTGCTACACCCGCATCCACGACGCGATCGCGATGGTTGCCGAGAAGGGGACGGCCAATGCTTGAGACCGCTACACTCTCGCGCCGCTCGCTGCTCAAGGCCAGCGCCATCGCCGGCGGCGGGCTGATGCTGACCGCCTCGTTGCCGATGGTCGCCCGGGCCGCGACCGCGACCGGGGCCTCACCGGCGACGCTCAACGCCTACGTCTCGATCACCCCGGACAACCTGATCACGATCGTCGGCAAGAACCCCGAGATCGGCCAGGGCATCAAGACCATGCTGCCGATGCTGATCGCCGACGAGCTCGATGCCGACTGGGACCAGGTGCGCATCACCCAGGCCGACTTCGACCCGCAGAAGTACGGCTTCCAGTTCGCCGGCGGCAGCTTCGCGACGCCGATGAACTGGCTGCCGATGCGCCAGGTCGGCGCGGCGACGCGGCAGATGCTGCTCGGCGCGGCGGCGGCCAAATGGGGCGTGCCGGCTTCGTCGCTCAGGACCGAGCGCGGCAAGATCATCGATCCGTCCTCGGGCCGTTCGCTGACTTACGGCGAGATTGCCGCCGACGCGGTGTCGCAGCCGGTGCCCGACCTCAACACGGTCGCGCTGAAGGACCCGAAGGACTTTCACATCATCGGCCGCGCGATCAGCGGCATCGATTCTCCGCGCATCGTCCGTGGCGAGCCGATCTTCGGCGTCGACACGCTGCTGCCGGGCATGAAGTACGCCGCGTTCGAGCGGGCGCCGGTGTTCGGCGCGAAGCTGGTCTCGGCCGACGTCGATGCGGCCAAGGCCGTCCCGGGAGTCGAGGACGTCCTCGTGATGAAGGGCGGCGACAACCCCGAACTGCTGATCGACGGCGTCGCCGTCATCTCCAGCAACTGGTGGATCGCCAAGGAAGCGCGCAAGAAGCTCGCGATCGAGTGGGACAACGGCCAGTGGGCCAGCCACTCGACAGCCGGCTACGCGGCGCGCGCGGCCGAGCTGGTCAAGGGCAAGCCGGCCACGATCCTCGGCGAGTCCGGCGACGTCGAGGCCGCCTTCGCCTCGGCCGCCAAGGTGATCGAGGCCGACTATTCGTACCCGTTCCTCGCCCACGTGGCGATGGAGCCAATGAACTGCACCGCGCTTGCCCACGAGGACGGGCGCATCGAGCTGTGGGCGCCGACGCAGAATCCGACGGCGGGCGCACAGGGCATCGCCCAGCAGCTCGGCATCGGCCAGGACAAGATTGCCATCCATATCACCCGCATGGGCGGCGGCTTCGGCCGGCGCCTGACCAATGACTTCATGGTCCAGGCCGCCGCGATCGCGGCGAAGAAGCCCGGCGTGCCGATCCAGCTGATCTGGAGCCGCGAGGACGACATCCGCAGTGACTTCTACCGGCCTGCCGGCTGGCACAAGATGCGTGCCGCGCTCGATGCCGACGGCAAGCTCGTCGGCATGGACAACCACTTCGTGACTTTCATCAAGAACGGCCAGGTCACGCTCGAGAACTCGATGACCGCCGACGAATTCCCGGCGAAGTTCCTCGACAACGTCCGCCTCGGCCAGTCGACGATGGAGACCCGCGTGCCGACCGGTGCGCTGCGCGCCCCGCGGTCCAACGCGCTGTCGTTCGTCTACCAGGGCTTCCTCGACGAGATCGCGCAGGCGCAGGGCCGCGACCTGCCCGCGCTGATGCTCGAGCTGCTCGGCGACCGCGAGCCGTTCCCCGGCACGCGCGGGCCGTTCGGCGAGCAGCCCGGCTTCAGCCCGCCGCGAGCCAGGGCAGTGATCGAGAAGGCCGTCGCCATGTCGGACTTCCGCGGCACCGCGCGTGAGGGCCGGGCCAAGGGTTTCGGGTTCTACTACAGCCACCTCGGCTACTTCGCCGAAGTGGTCGAGGCGAGCCTCGAGCGGGGCCAGGTGGTGGTGCACAACGTCTGGGTTGCGGGCGACGTCGGCAGCCACGTGATCAACCCGTTCGGCGCGCTCAACCAGGTCGAGGGCTCGGTCATCGACGGGCTCGGCCAGGCGGTCGCGCTGGCGGTGGAGATCGAGGGGGGCGCGGCCAAGCCGTCTAACTTCCACGAGTACCAGCTGCCGCGCATGCCGGTCACGCCGAAGATCACGGTCGAGTTCGTGCCGTCCGACAACCCGCCGACCGGCATGGGCGAGCCGGCGCTGCCGCCGGTGATTCCGGCGCTGACCAACGCGCTCGCCAAGCTCACCGGCAAGCGCATTCGCCACCTGCCGATCGACACGCGCCAGCTCGTGTGAGGCTGCCGCCCGGCCGAGGACGTGCTAGAACGGCGCGTCCTCAGCACGGGAGCAGGCGCATGATCAGATCGTTGGCCTTCGCCGCGGGCGTCACCCTGGTCGCTTGCGCCACCGGCCTTTCGGCGCAGCCGGACGTTGCGCAGCGCGATCTCGCCGACCTCGCCGCGGGAACCTATCGCGGCGACGTGATCTCCGACTCGCGCGGCTCGTCGCGTTCGGGCGTGACGATCACCATCAGCAAGACCGGTCCCGCCACGGTCCAGATCGTGTCGAGCTACCGGCGGCTGCCGACCGTGTCGACGCGGCTCGAGCGGGTGATGGACACCGTGCAGGCCAGCGGCACGGCGACGGGGCCGCTGGAGGTGTTCCTGCTCGACACGACGAAGTCTCCGCTGCGTCTCGACCTGACGATCGACGGGGCGTCATGGTCGGGGGAGAAGACGCGCTAGGGAAGGGGCAGGAGCCCTCATCCAACTCCGACTAAGCCCCTGCGGGGCCAAGTCTTCGTATCCTTCTCCCGCCAGCGGGAAAACGAGGGTTCTGCTCCAGCGGTCATTCTTGGATGAGGGCTCCTGTCCCTTCTCTATCGTCGGGCTCATGTACGGCTTCAAGACGCCGGACATCTTGCGACAACGCAGCCGCTGGCCTTCGCCACCGTCCTCGGTCATGAAGGGATCAAAGCGATTGGCGGGAGAGTGGCGACGATGCGTGCGAACTGGAAAGGGGCCCTGCTGAAAGGAGCAGTCGCCGCGGCAACGATCGGCTGGGCCGTTCCGGCCGCAGCAGCGGAGTGCGGCGACCTTGCGCGGATGACACTGCCGAACGGCAAGATCACCGCCGCCGAGGTCATTGCGCCTGGGGCGTTCGTCCAGCCCCAGGCGCCCGGCGGGCCCCCCCCCCGCCAGGGCGGCGGCGCCAAAA
>JAEZES010000247.1 GCA_023432995.1 Pseudomonadota bacterium | reverse complement strand
CCCCGATCCCGCGCACGCTCCAGCTCGCGCAATACGGCGATCTCGAGGTCAGCAAGCTCGACGAAATGCCGCCCGGACGCCAGCCGATCGATACGCGGGTCGTCGGTATCGAGCGGCTCGATGAGGTTGTGGCGGGCGTGGCGCGGCACCTCGAGGGGGGGCAGCAGGCCTATTGGGTCTGCCCGATGGTGCGCGACAGCGAGGAGGGCGACACTGCCGCCGCCGAAGCGCGGTTCGCGGCGCTGCAGCAGCGCTTCGGAGGCGATGCGGTGCTGGTCCACGGTCAGCTCAAGCCGGAGGCCAAGGACGCCGCGATGGAGCGCTTCGCCAGCGGCCATGCCAAGCTGCTCGTCGCCACAACCGTCATCGAGGTAGGCGTCGATGTCCCCCACGCGACGCTGATGGTGATCGAGCAGGCCGAGCGCTTCGGGCTGGCCCAGCTCCACCAGTTGCGCGGCCGGGTCGGCCGCGGCGGCGCGAAATCCGTCTGCCTGTTGCTGCGCAGCGAGACCCTCAGCGATACCGGCCGCGAACGGCTCGCGCTGATCCGCGAGACCCGGGACGGGTTCCGCCTCGCCGAAGAGGACCTGCGGCTGCGCGGCGGCGGCGAGCTGCTGGGCACGCGCCAGTCGGGCGAGACTCCGTTCCGCCTGGCCGACCTCGAGCAGATCCAGCGCCTGCTGCCGATGGCGAGCGACGACGCGCACCTGCTGGTCGAGCGCGACGGCGGGCTCGACTCGCCGCGCGGTGCGGCGGCGCGGGTGCTGCTGTACCTGTTCGAGCGCGACTGGGGCGTGCAGCTATTGCGCGGCGGGTGAGGGCAAAACGGGCTGGCAAACGCGCGCAAATCGACCATATCGGGCCACACAATCCGGCTCGTCCGGCCCATCCGATTCGAAACAGGAACTCCCGATGGCCTCCACCGCCTCCGCCACCCCCGACATCGCTTCCGAGCTCGAGCGCGTCTTCGCGCTGCAGCGGGCGAACCAGTGGAACGTCAAGGCCTCCACCGCGGCCGAGCGCCGGGCCAAGCTGCAGAAGCTCAAGGACGCGGTCGAGGCGCGGGCCGACGAGATCGTCGCCGCGGTGCTCGAGGACACGCGCAAGCCCGAAGGCGAGATTCGCGTCACCGAGGTGCTCAACGTGCTCGGCAACATCCAGCTCAACATCGACAGCGTCGAGGACTGGATGAAGCCGACCGAGGTCACCCCGTCGCGGGTCCCGACCGACAAGGCGATGATCGTGCCCGAGGCGCGCGGCGTGTGCCTGATCCTCGGCCCGTGGAACTTCCCGCTCGGCCTGACGCTGGGCCCGCTCGCGGCCGCCGTGGCTGCCGGCAACTGCTGCATGGTCAAGCTGACCGACCTGTGCCCGGCAACCGCGCGCGTCGCCGGCAAGATCGTCCGCGACGTGTTCGACGAGAACGAAGTCGCGCTGTTCGAGGGCGGCGTCGAGGTGGCGCAGGCGCTGCTCGAGCTGCCGTTCAACCACATCTTCTTCACCGGCAGCACGCGGGTCGGCAAGATCGTGATGGCGGCCGCGGCCAAGCACCTTGCCACTGTCACGCTCGAGCTCGGCGGCAAGTCTCCGGTGATCATCGACGAGGGCGCCGACATCGACAAGATCGCCACCGACCTCGCCGGGGCCAAGCAGTTCAACGGCGGGCAGGCGTGCATCTGCCCCGACTACGTGTTCGTCCGCGAGGAGCAGAAGGACCGGCTGGTCGAGGGGTTCAAGGCGAAAGTCGCCGAAAACCTCTACGAGCAGGGCCAGATCAAGAAGGAGTCGATCGCGCAGATCGTCAACCGCGGCAACTTCGCGCGGGTCAAGAGCCTGGTCGACGACGCGCTCGCCCAGGGCGCCAAGGTCGCCGCGGGCGGCGAGCTCGAGGAGGACGACCTGACGGTCCACCCGACGATGCTGACCGACGTCAATCCGCAGATGAAGATCCTGCAGGAAGAGATCTTCGCCCCGGTGCTGCCGGTGATGACCTACGACAACCTCGACCAGGTGATCGAGTACATCGAGGCGCGCGACAAGCCGCTGGCGCTGTACATCTACAGCGGCAACCCGGCGAACGTGCAGAAGGTGCTCGACCGGACCTCGTCGGGGGGCGTGACGGTCAACGGCGTGTTCTCGCACTATCTGGAGAACCGGCTGCCATTCGGCGGCGTCAACGGCAGCGGCATGGGCAGCTACCACGGCTACTTCGGCTTCAAGGCGTTCTCGCACGAGCGGGCCGTTTACATGCACCAGCAGGCCGCCTGACGGCGGCTCGGGCGCGTATCGGGGACACCTGGCTGGCTCGGAAACTGCCGTATTGGCGGAACCGCGAGCGCCGCTCTATGAGGCGCGCCAGCAGACGAGGTCAGGATCGCAGTCATTCGCCAGGTCGCCGCCCTCCCGTACCGCATCGAAGGCCACGCGCCTGACGCGCGGGTCAAGGTGATGCTGATCACCACGCGTGGCGCCAAGGCACGCTGGGTGCTGCCCAAGGGCAACCCGGTTGCCGGCATGGCGCCGCACGTCGCCGCCGCGCGCGAAGCGCAGGAGGAGGCGGGGGTGCTGGGCGCGGTTTGCCCGGTGCCGCTCGGCAGCTTCCGCTACCGCAAGCGGCAAGGCAGCGGCGCCTCGCTGATGGTCGATGTCGACGTGTTCCCGCTGGCGATCACCGACGAGCTCGACAGCTGGAAGGAACAGGGCGAGCGCGAACGACGGTGGTTTTCGCTCGACGAGGCCGCGAGCGCCGTCGATGAGGACGACCTCGGCAGCCTGATTCATTCGTTCGCCTCGCGCGAGTTCCAGTCCGCGGTCAACCGGAGCCGACTCGGCTCGGCGATCGGCCAGACAACAAGAGGGTGGAGTTCGATGTTCGCCTGGTTCCAACGCCTGTTGCCGAAGACCGGCAACTTCTTCGAACTGTTCGAAGCCCACGCCACCACGGTGCTGGCTGCCGCCGAAGCCACGGCGCGCATGCTGGCCGGCACGTCGGACCCGGCCGAGCATATCCGCGAGATCATCGAGCGCGAGCACGACGCCGACGAGATCACCCGCGAAGTGCTGCAGACGGTCCGCCGCACCTTCCTCACCCCGTTCGACCGCGGGGCGATCACCAGCCTGATCAGCGCGCTCGACGACACCGTCGACGAGATGCAGTCCGCCGCGCACGCGATCGATCTCTACCGGGTGACCAGCTTCAGTCCGCAGATGCAGGACATGGCCGGACTCGCGGTGGATGCGGCGCGGCTGACCGCAGAGGCGATCCCGTTGCTGCGCGACGTCAGCCGCAATGGCGCGCGGCTCCACGAGCTGACCGAGCGCCTGGTCCGCATCGAAGGCCACGCCGACCACATCCACGCCGCCGGCCTGCGCCAGGCACTCGACGAGCACGGCGCGAGCGACACGCTGCGCTTCGTGATCGAGCGCGAGATCTACAAGCACCTCGAACGGATCGTCGACGCGTTCGAAGACGTCGCCGACGAGATCGACGGCATCGTGATCGATCACTCCTGACGGCGGCACCGTGTACGAACTCGCCCTGCCGCTGTTGATCGCGCTGATCGTCCTTGCGCTGCTGTTCGACTTCCTCAACGGCCTCCACGACGCGGCCAATTCGATCGCCACGGTCGTCGCCACGCGGCTGCTGTCGCCGGTCATGGCGGTGGCCTTCGCCGCGGCGTTCAACTTCGCCGCTTATTTCCTGACGATCGCCTTCCCGAGCCTCCACGCCGTGGCCGAAACCATCGGCGCTGGGCTGATCGAGCAGGAACTTGTGACGCCCGCCGTCGTGTTCGGCGCGCTGGTCGGGGCGATGTTCTGGAACGTGGTGACCTGGCTCAAGGGTATTCCCTCGTCGAGCAGCCACGCGCTGATCGGCGGGATCGTCGGCTCGGGCGTGGCGCATGCGGGCTTCACCGGCGTGCAGTGGAGCGGCCTCAACAAGTCGCTCGCGGCGATCGTGCTGTCGCCGGCCGCGGGCATGTTCCTTGCGCTGTTCATCATGATGTTGAGCAGCTGGGCGCTGCACCGTGCGACCGCCAAGCGCGCCGAGGGTGGGCTCAGGACTCTGCACCTGTTCTCCTCGGCCGCCTATTCGCTGAGCCACGGGCTCAACGACGCGCAGAAGACCATGGGCATCATAACCGTGCTGCTGTTCTCGACCGGACACCTGAGCGGAGAGTTCTACGTGCCGCACTGGGTGGCGATCAGCTGCTATGTGGCGATCGCGCTCGGCACCCTGAGCGGAGGCTGGCGGATCATCGAGACGATGGGTTCGCGCATCACCAAGCTGTCGCAACACCAGGGCTTCAGCGCCTCGCTCGCGGGCTCGATGGTGATCTTCACCGCCTCGGTGCTCGGCATCCCGGTTTCGACCACGCACACGATCACCGGCTCGATCATCGGCGCCGGGACCGCTCGTCGCGCTTCGGCCGTGCGCTGGGGCGTGGCGCAGAGCGTGATCGTCGCCTGGGTGATCACGATCCCGGCGTCGGCGGTGGTCGGCGCGATCTTCTATTCGCTGACCCGGCTGTTCTGATCAGGGCACGAGCCACAGCCTGAGGAGCCATGCCACAAGGCCGAGCGCGGCAACGCTCGCCGTCCAGATCCCGGCCAGCCACAACAGCCGCAGCCACAGCGGACCCGGCTCGCTCAATGGTATCCTTCTGACCCGACCTTGCCGCGGAACACCCAGTACGACCAGGCCGTGTAGCCAAGGATCAGCGGCAGGATCAGCGCGACGCCGACCAGCATGAACACCTGGCTCCGCTCGGGTGCCGCCGCATCCCAGATGGTCAACGCGTCGGGCACGACGAACGGCCAGATCGTCACCCCGAGCCCGGCCATGCCGAGCAGGAACAGCGCCAGCGACAACAGGAACGGCGCCAGTTCCCAGCGCTTCCGCAGCCCGTAGAGAAGGAAGCCGGCGATGACCGCGGTCAGCACGGGCACCTGGCTGGTGAACAGCAGATTGGGCATGGCCAGCCACCGCTCGCGATATTCGGGGAGCAGCAGCAGGTTGTAGGCGCTGACCGCCGCCATCAACGCCAGCGTCGCAATCGCCGCGCCGAGAGCTAGGCGGTAAGCCTTGGCCTGGACCTCGCCCTCGAGCTTCCAGATCAGCCAGCAGGCGCCGAGCAGCGCATAGCCGGCGGCGACGCCGAGCCCCGTCAGCAGCGTGTACGGCGTCAGCCAGTCCCACCAGCTCCCGGCATAGGCGCGGCCGGAGACCTTGATGCCCTGGAGGATCGCCCCGAGGATCATGCCTTGCGACAGGGCCGCGACGAGCGAGCCGGCGAAGAAGCCGAAATCCCATAGCGGGCGATGCCGCGCGTCGCGGTGGCGGAATTCGAACGCCACGCCGCGAAATACCAGGCCGAGCAGCATCGCGACGACCAGCGGGTAGGTCGCCGGCAGGATCACCGCGTAGGCGAGGGGGAAGGCCGCCAGCAATCCGCCGCCGCCCATGACCAGCCAGGTCTCGTTGCCGTCCCACACCGGCGCGATCGAGTTCATCGCTCGGTTGCGCCCGGTGCCGACCTGGAGCGCGGGAAAGAGAATGCCGATGCCGAGGTCGAACCCATCGAGCACGACGTAGGCGAACACCGCAAAGGCGATGATGAAGGCCCAGATCGTCGTCAGGTCGAGAGTCATCGCTCGCTCCCCGGGTGGTGGGCTCGTTGTGCCGGTCCCGGGGTGATGCCCGCCGAACGGATCGGTTGCCGCTCGGTGCTTGCGGGATCCGGTTCGTCGGACTGGGGCGGGCGCCGCATCAGGCGCAGCATGTACCAGATGCCGACGCCGAAGACCGCGAAGTAGACCACCACGAAGGCGAGCAGCGAGGCGGCGACCGCCGGAGCGTCGAGGGGACTGACCGCGTCGGCGGTCCGCAGCAGTCCGTAGACCACCCATGGCTGGCGGCCGACCTCGGTGGTCACCCAGCCGGCGATTACGGCGACAAAGCCGGCGGGGGCCATGATGACGGCGAAGCGGTGAAGCGCGCGCCAGTCGTACAGCGTTCCGCGCCACCGCGCCCACAACCCGGCAAGGCCGAGCGTGAGCATCAGCAGGCCGAGCCCGACCATGATCCGGAACGACCAGAACACGATCGTCACCGGCGGCTGCTCGTCGTCGGGCACGGTGTCGAGCCCGGCCATCGGCGCGTCGAGGCTGTGGTGCAGGATCAGGCTGCCGAGCTTCGGAACGCCGACCGCGTAGTCGAGCCGCTGCTGGCGATCATTGGGCAGCCCGAACAGGTACAACGGCGCGCCCTCGGCGTGGCTCTGGTAATGCCCTTCCATCGCCATGACCTTGGCCGGCTGGTGCTCGAGCGTGTTGAGCCCGTGCTGGTCGCCGATCACAACCTGCAACGGGGTCACCAGCGCCGCCATCCACATCGCCATCGAGAACATCGTCCGCACGTGCGCGCTGGCCCGGCCGCGCAGCAGGTGCCACGCGGCGACGCCGCCGACGACAAGCGCGGTCGTCAGGTAAGCGGCGAGCACGGTGTGCATCAGACGCCACGGAAAGCTGGGGTTGAAGATGATCTCGAGCCAGCTCGGTCCGGGCAGGAACTGCCCGTTGGCGGCCAGCAGGTGCCCCTGGGGCGTCTGCATCCAGCTGTTGGCGGCAAGGATCCAGAACGAGGACAGCAGCGTGCCCACAGCGACCATCAGGGTGGCGGCAAAATGCAGCCTCGGGCCGACCTTGTTCATCCCGAACAGCATGACCCCGAGAAACCCGGCTTCGAGGAAGAACGCCGTGAGCACCTCGTAGGCCATCAGCGGCCCGATGACCGGTCCCGCGCGGTCGGAGAACACCGCCCAGTTGGTGCCAAACTGATAGGAGAGGACGATGCCGGAAACGACGCCCATGGCGAAGTTCACGGCGAAGATCTTCAGCCAGTAGCGGAACAAGTCGAGGTAGTGCGCTTTGCCCGTCCTGAGCCACAGCGCCTCGAGCGCCGCGAGGTAGCTGGCGAGGCCGATGGTGAACGCGGGGAACAGGAAGTGGAAGCTCACCGTGAAGGCGAACTGCAGCCGGGCGAGCAGCAGGGCGTCTGCGCCGTCGAACATGCGTGTGCCCTAGACCCCCTTTCGCGATGCGGGGATTCCGAACCCTGCAACAGCCGTTGCCCTCCACGCAACGGCCCCTTACACCGCGCCAACGATTGAAACAGCGAAACGGCTCCCTTGATCCTCTCCCCGTTCGAATGGACCATCGCCAAGCGCTACATGCTTCCCGGGCGCGGCGAGGCGGTGATCGCGCTCGTGGCGTCGATCTCGATCGGCGTGGTCATGCTCAGCGTGGCGATGCTGGTGATCGTGATGAGCGTCATGAACGGCTTTCGTGCCGAGCTGATCGACAAGATCACCGGGCTCAACGGACACGCGATCATCCAGGCTTACGGCGGTCGGCTCGAGAACTGGGAGCGGGTGCTCGAAGACGTCCGGCAGACCGAGGGCGTGGTCGACGCCACCCCGCTGATCGACAAGCCGCTGCTGGTGACCTTCAACGGCCGCGCCGAAGCCGTCGTGGTGCGCGGCAACACCCCGGAGGACATCCGCGCGCTGGTGCCGAGCGTCGTGGTCGGCGACCTGTCCACCCTGCGCCCGGGTGAGAGCAACGTCGCCATCGGCTCGCGGCTTGCCGCCAACCTCGGCGCGCGGCTCGGCGACGTGATCACGGTGATCAATCCGCTCGGCCGTTCGACTCCGTTCGGGACCGTCCCGCGCCAGGTCGGCTACACGATCACCGCGATCTTCGAGGTCGGCGTCTACGACTACGACGAGACCTTCGTGGTCATGCCGATCCCCAACGCGCAGACCCTGCTGCTGATGGGGGACTCGATCGAGATGATCGAGGTCACCACCGAGGACGCCGATCGGGTCGGGGAAATCCTCGCTCCGGTGGCGCGCAAGCTGCAAGGGCAGGCGGTGGTCAGCGACTGGAAGACGATCAACCTGTCGCTGTTCGAAGCGCTCCAGGTCGAGCGCGTGGCGATGTTCTTCGCGCTGTCGATCATCGTGCTGGTCGCGGCGTTCAACATCCTCTCGTCGCTGGTCATGCTGGTCCGCTCGAAGACCCGCGACATCGCGATCCTGCGGACGATGGGCGCGACCCGCAAGAGCCTGCTCAAGATCTTCGTCACCACTGGGTCGGTGATCGGCATGATCGGCACGCTTGCAGGGCTGCTGCTCGGCTTTCTGGTGCTGTTCTTCCGACAGCCGATCGTGCGCGGGATCGAGTTCCTCACCGGCCAGAACCTGTGGGACCCGTCGATCCGCTTCCTGACCGAGTTGCCCGCCAAGACCAATCCCCTCGAGGTGCTGCTGATCTGCGTGATGGCGATGGGCCTCAGCTTCCTCGCGACGCTCTATCCCGCCTACCGCGCGGCGGGGACCGATCCGGTGCAGGTGCTGCGCTATGAGTGAGCCGGTCGTACGCCTGACCCGCCTGACCCGCAGTTTCGAGCAGGGCGGGGAGAGGATCGACGTGCTGCGCGGGGTCGACCTGGAGATCAGGCCCGGCGAAATCGTCGCGCTGCTCGGCCCTTCGGGGACCGGCAAGTCGACCATGCTCCAGGCCGTCGGCCTGCTCGAGGGCGGCTTCGGCGGCCGGATCGAGATCGCCGGCATCGACGCCACCGAGCTGCCCTCGGGCGAACGCACGGCGCTGCGCCGCAACCACCTCGGCTTCGTCTATCAGTTCCATCACCTGCTCCCCGACTTCAGCGCCGAGGAGAACGTGATGCTGCCGCAACTCGTCGCCGGGACCCCGCGCGAGACGGCCCAGGTGCGGGCCCGCGAGCTGCTCGCGTCGCTCGGCCTCGACCATCGCCTGACGCACCGGCCGAGCCAGCTCTCGGGCGGCGAGCAGCAGCGCGTCGCGGTCGCGCGCGCGCTGGCCAACCGCCCGAAGCTGGTGCTCGCCGACGAGCCGACCGGAAACCTCGACGAGGTTACCGCCGACAAAGTGCTGGCGCAGTTCCTCGAGCTCGTCCGCGGTCAGGGCAGCGCCGCGCTGGTGGCGACGCACAACGAGCGGCTGGCCGCGCGAATGGACCGCATCGTGCGGCTGCACGAGGGCGTGCTGGAGTAGCGCCTACTCCTCGGGAAGCGTGACTTCCACTTCTTCCCCGTCGACCGTCAGCGTGGCGGTGTTGCCGTCGATCTCGACCTTGCCGAGCTCACCCATGTCGATCGTCGCCGTGTCCACGCCGGACGCTGCGCTGGGGGTGTAGAAGGCCCCGGTGATCGCCCCGGCGAGCACGCCGACAACGATGTTGACGACGATCGCCGCAATCACCGTGAGAACCGTGTAGCCGAGCGACTTGTCCTGCGGCACGCCGAGCACCGGCGTCGCGCCGAGATAGAACAGGTACAGGCTGTACAGCGCCAGCAGCCCGAGGATGCCGAGCGCCGGGATCAGGCCGACGATGCCGACCACCCAGGCGGCGGTCATCGAATAGGCCACCAGGCGGAACGCGGCCGGCCAATCGTCGCGGCCGCCGAACTTCGGGCTGAGGAAGTTGGCCACGAAAGTGACGACGAACAGGCTGAGGATCGCCAGCACGAAGCTGGTGACGGCGATCGAGAGCGCGGCCCCGAAGCCGATCTGGTAGGTCACGCCGAGGAAGCTGGTCGGAAACAGCTGGCCCCCGATGAGCGTGGCGATCGGGCCGATCGCGATCAGCGGCAGCGCGTAGCCGAGCAGCACCTGGGTCGGCGGAGTCGTCTCCCCCGCGACTCGCGGCCATTCGGTTTTCGGTTGCAGCAGTATGGACTTGGCCCGCTCGGCAATTCCCGTGCCGGCGGATTGCAGTGACGGTCTGTCTTCCATGATGGCCTCCCCTCAGCCGTTGGAGCGGCGAAGGAAACACAACCGGCCGGTCAAGGGAAGGCAATTCGTCGTTCGTCGGCCCGGTGGCGGCTTCGGTCGAGGCCTCGCTTGCCTCTGCCGCGGAGTCGCGCTCAGGTCGGCGCGGGGACCTCTATGCTGTTGGCCGCTTCGCTTCTCGTGCTTCAGGCTTCGCCCGCACAGGCGGTGCCAGCGCCCGCCACCTGCACCGACGCCAACTACGCGGCGATCGATTTCTGGGTCGGCGAGTGGGACGTCTACCGCAACGGCAGCGACGCCCCCATCGCGCGCAGCACGATCGAAAAGCTCTACGAGGGCTGCGCCATTCGCGAGAACTGGATGCCGCTGCGCGGCAAGCCCGGCGGCAGCCTGTCCGGCTACGACCCGGCCACCGGGCGCTGGCACCAGACCTGGATCGGCTCGAGTCCCGGCGTGGTGCGCTTCGAGGGCGGGCCGGTGGGCGACAGGCTGGTGCTGACCGGCTGGTGGGCCGGCTCTGGCCCGAACGGCGAGGACGGCCTCACCCGCATGACTTATTCGCGCGAACCCGACGGGGCCGTCCGCCAGCTCGGCGAGTTCTCGGCCGACCACGGGCTGACCTGGGTGACCAGCTTCGACTTCATCTACCGCTCACGCAATTCGAACCGCGATTGATCGGGAAAACGGAGCGGCCGAGCCTTTCGATTCGGCGCCAGCGCACTACTGTACAGGCATGGCCTACGCCCCGTTCGTCCCGCTCCGCGTGCTCTCCAGCTATTCGATGCTCGAAGGGGCGATCGAACCGAAAGCGATCGCCAAGCTGGCCCGGGAGCGCGGCTTCCCGGCGATCGCCATCTGCGACCGCAACGGGCTCTACGGGACGATCGCGTTCGCCGCCGCGTGCCGCAACGAGGGGGTGCAGCCGATCGTCGGCACGCTGCTCGGGGTGGCCCGTGAGGGCGGCGAGGGGCCGATCGACTACCTGCCGCTTTACGCGCAGGACGAGGCGGGCTGGCAGAACCTGTGCCACCTGGTCAGCCGGGCCCACCTCGGGCGTCCGTTCGAGCTCGAGCCGCATGTCACGCTTGGCGATCTCGCGGGGCGGACCGAGGGGCTGATCGCGCTGACCGGGGCGGGCGAGGGCACGGTCACGCGGCTGCTGGCCGAGGGGCGTCGCGATCGCGCCGAAGCTGCGCTCGAAGCGCTGGCGGGGCTGTTCCCGGAACGCCTCTACGTCGAGCTCGCGCGCAACGGCGATCCGATTGCGGAAGCCGCCGAGGACCGCCTGGTCGAGCTGGCCTATGCCTGCGATCTGCCGCTGGTCGCCACCAATCCGGCGAATTTCGGCGACCCGCACATGCACGCGGCGCACGATGCGATGCTGTGCATCGCGCATTCGACGCATCTCGACAGCGCCGATCGCCCGCGCTCGAACGCCGAGGCGTTCGTCAAGTCGGCACCGATGATGGAGGAGCTGTTCGCCGACCTGCCCGAAGCGACCGCCAACACGCTGGTCGTCGCGCAGCGCTGCGCCTTCGCGCCGCCCAAGCGCAAGCCGATCCTGCCGAGCCTGGCGGGCGACCTCGACGGCGAGGCGGAGATGCTGCGCGCCGACGCCCGGGCCGGCCTGGCCGCGCGCCTGAGCGCCTACGGGGAGCTCGAGGACGAGGACCGCCAGGCCTACTTCGACCGGCTCGATTTCGAGCTCGACGTGATCGTGCGGATGGGCTTCCCCGGCTACTTCCTGATCGTCGCCGACTTCATCAAGTGGGCTAAGGCGCAGGGCATCCCCGTGGGGCCTGGGCGCGGCTCGGGCGCCGGCTCGCTGGTCGCCTGGGCGCTGACCATCACCGACCTCGACCCGATCCGGCTCGGCCTGCTGTTCGAGCGGTTCCTCAACCCCGAGCGGGTGTCGATGCCCGACTTCGACATCGACTTCTGCGAAACCCGCCGCGGCGAGGTGATCCGCTACGTCCAGCAGCGCTACGGGCACGACCGCGTGGCTCAGATCATCACGTTCGGCAAGCTCAAGGCCCGCGCGGTGCTGCGCGACTGCGGGCGCATCCTGCAAATGAGCTACGGCCACGTCGACCGGCTGTGCAAGATGGTCCCCAACCACCCAACCGATCCGTGGACGCTGCCACGCACGCTCAACGGGGTGGCCGAGTTCAAGCGCGAGTACGACAACGACAACGAGGTCCGGCGGCTGATCGACCTCGCCATGCAGCTCGAGGGCTTCCCGCGCAATTCCTCGACTCACGCGGCCGGCGTGGTGATCGGCGACCGGCCGCTGGCCGAGCTGGTGCCGCTCTACCGCGATCCGCGGTCGGACATCCCGGTCACCCAGTTCGACATGAAGTTCGTCGAGGATGCCGGCCTCGTGAAGTTCGACTTCCTCGGGCTCAAGACGCTGTCGGTCCTGCGCAAGGCGGTCGACCTGCTCGCGCGTCGCGGCATCGAGGTCGATCTCGGGGCGCTCCCGTGGGACGACGGGCAGGTCTACGAGCTGCTCAAGCGCGGCGACACGGTCGGCGTGTTCCAGCTCGAATCGGAAGGCATGCGCCGCACGCTGGCGGCGGTGAAGCCGACCAATTTCGGCGACATCATCGCGCTGGTTTCGCTCTACCGCCCGGGGCCGATGGACAACATCCCGCTGTTCGGGCGACGCAAGAACGGGCTCGAGGCGATCGAGTACCCGCACCCCAAGCTCGAGGGGATCCTCGCCGAGACTTACGGCATCTTCGTCTACCAGGAGCAGGTCATGCAGGCCGCCCAGGTGCTGGCCGGCTACTCGCTCGGCGACGCGGACCTGCTGCGCCGGGCAATGGGCAAGAAAATCCAGGCCGAGATGGACGCGCAGCGGGCTCGCTTCGTCGACGGGTGCAAGGACGTCTCGGGCATCGACAAGGCCAAGGCCAACGAGCTGTTCGACTTGATCGACAAGTTCGCCGGCTACGGCTTCAACAAGAGCCACGCGGCGGCTTACGCGCTGCTGTCGTACCAGACCGCCTGGCTGAAGACGCACTATCCCGAGGAGTTCTACGCCGCCTCGATGTGCTTCGACATGCACCAGTCGGAAAAGCTGGCGGTGTTCGTCGACGACCTGCGGCGCAACGGCCTGACGCTGCTCGGTCCGGACATGAACCGTTCGGAAGCCGAGTTCGTGGTCGAGCAGACCGAGCTCGGCCTGGCCGTGCGCTATGCGCTGGCCGGCATCCGCAACGTCGGCGAGAAGGCGATGGAGCAGATCGTCGCCGAGCGCGAGGCGCACGGACCGTTCGAGAGCCTCGAGGACCTGTTCCGGCGCATGCCTCCCGGGGCGATGAACCGGCGCCAGCTCGAGGGCCTCGCCGGGGCCGGAGCGTTCGACAGCCTCGAGCCGAACCGGGCCAAGGTGCTCGCCAACGCCGACATGCTGCTGGCGGTCGCCGAAGCCGCCGAACGCGAGCGCGAGAGCGGCCAGGCAGGGCTGTTCGGCGGCGAGGACCACGCCGCCCCGGCGCTGCGCCTGGCGGAGGCGGAAAGCTGGACCCGCGCCGAGCAGATGGCCGCCGAGCGCGAGACTTTCGGGTTCTATTTCGCCGCGCACCCGGTCGAGCAGTTCCGCGCGATCGCCTCGGCGAACGGCGCGCGCAGCTATGGCAGCCTGATGGAGTCCGGCGTTCCGAGCGGGCGCCAGCCGGCGGTGATGGCGGCGCTGGTCGAAGGCGTCAGCCGCGGCCGGACGCGCCGCGGCGGGGAGTTCGTGCGCGCCGACTTCTCCGACAGCTCGGGCCAGTTCACTGCCGCGTGCTTCGAGGAGGCGCTGGTCGACAAGTTCCAGCGGTGGGCCAGCGACGGGGTCTGCGTGCTGCTCAACGTCGAGCTCGACGCGCCCAGTCCCGACGAACCGCCGCGCGTGACCGTGCGCGGCGCGCGGCCGCTGGCCGAGGTGCGCGATGCCGCGCGCATGCTGTTAACCCTCGACGTGCACACGCCGGAAGCCCTCGACGCGCTACGCCTCGCGCTTCGCGAGTGCGAGCAGGAACGCGGCGAAGTCGTCGCCAGGCTGTGCATCGGCGAGGTGCAGGAACCGCGCCTGAGGCTCGGTCGCCGCTTCGAGCTCGACGGCGAACTGGCCGAGCGGCTGGCGCAGATCGACGGGCTGGCCAATGTCTCGCTGACGACGCGGCCGGGTCCGTCACACCTGAGGCTGGTTGCATGAGGCAGCCAGGGAGGAGGGCAACATGTTCGCATTCCTGAAGGCGATCGTCCTGGGCATCTTCCTCGCGTTCATCGTTTCGCTGTTCATCGGCTCGGGCGGATCGTCGGGCGGGATGCTCAACGTGCGCGCGGTGTCGTTCGAGGGCTATCAGTTCTACTGGTCGTGGGCCCTGTTCGTGATCGGCACCGCGCTCAGCTTCGGCATCTTCTTGATGATGGATTGACCCGCGTCGTCCGGGCGGCGGGCAAAGAAAAGGGGCCGGGAGATCGCTCTCCCGGCCCCTTCGTTTGCCTGGTCGGCGGTTAGCGGCCGGAGCCCGGGCCGTAGGAGACCTCGACGCGGCGGTTCTGCAACTCGCGCACGCCGTCGGCGGTCGGCACGCGCGGCATGCTCTCGCCGAACGACTGGGTCGTGATCCGGGCGGCGGGGACACCGCGCCCGCTCATGTAGCCCTTGACGTTGTCGGCGCGCCGCTGGGCCAAGCCCATGTTGTAGGTCGCCGAGCCCGACCGGTCGGCGTGACCGGCGATCATCACCGCCGAGGTGCCGCAGTTGCTGTAGGCCGTGACCGCGTTGTTGAGGATCGCGGTCGCTTCGGTGGTGAGCGTGTCGCTGTCCCAGTCGAAGAACACGATGTACGGCCCTTGGTTGCACTGCGCGACCGGCGGAGGCGGCGGCGGCGGAGGCTTCGACCGAACGGATTTTCTCGAGGTCCTTG
>JAEZES010000137.1 GCA_023432995.1 Pseudomonadota bacterium | reverse complement strand
CTAGGCCCGCTCGACCGCCAGCGACCCGGCCGGCAGCGGCCGCACGAATTCGGCCTCGGCGCCCGCCCCGTCGAGCCAGCCGAAGCACGCCGGCGGGCTCAGCAGCACGATCTGCCGGTCGTGGTACGGTGCGACGTCGGGCCCCGGCGGGCAGGGCAGCAGCGTGAACGCCTCGCCGGCCGCCGGGTCCGTGCGCACGATCCCGGCGATGCCGAACCAGTCGTGCCCCGGCCAGGTGAACAGCCAGCGGTCCTTCTTCTTGGCCTTCGGGTCGGCGCTGGCGGTGAACTCGTAGAACCCGTCGGCCAGCACCACGCAGCGCTCGGCCGGGGCGAAGCGGCGGCCCTCGCCGCGGAAGTTGAACACCGGCTTGCCGCGCGCCCCGGGCCAGCTCCAGCGCCGCTCGACCAGCTCGGTCGCGCCGTCGGCGCCGCCGCGCAGCACCGGCGCCCGCTCGGTGATGCGCACGTCGCGCGGCTCGAAATTGGGCACCCCCTCGGGAAACGCGATCGTCCGCCCGAGCTCGCGCGCGAGCCCGACCATCGCGTCGGGCGCCTTCTCCATCCGGTAGAGGTTGCACATGGGCGCGGTTGTAGCCGAATGCCCGCCGCAAGAAAGGCACAGAATTCGCCGCCGGCGGGCCAAGTCGTCACAACAATGCCCGATTGTCGCGCGATGATCACCGCGGCTGTTATTTGGGGGGACGATCGATGGCGACCGGCGACATCAGCTTCGCGACGTTCAATCTCTACAACCTCAACGAGCCCGGCAAGGCGATCTACACCGACTCCGACGGCTGGACCCAGGCCGAGTACGACAAGAAGATCGCCTGGACCGCCGAGATGGTCGAGTGTGCCGACGCCGACGTGTTCGGCTTCCAGGAGCTGTGGCACGAGGCCTCGCTGGCCGCGGTGTTCGCCAGGGCCGGACTCACCGGCGCCTACGAACTGCTGGTCCCGCCCGGCACCCACGGCACGAAGATCGTCTGCGCCGCGGCCGTGCGCCAGGGCCTGCTGGTCCCCGGCAGCGCGCGCTGGATCGAGGACTTCCCCGACAAGTTCCGCCTCGAGAGCCAGGGCGACGACCCGCAGACGCCGAAGATCGCGGTCCGCCTCAAGGGCTTCAGCCGCCCGGTGCTGCACTTCCAGGTCAGGCCCAAGGCCAACAAGCCGGCGATCCACGTGTTCGTCTGCCACTTCAAGTCGAAGGGCCCGACCAAGGTGTTCAACGAGCCGTGGTTCAAGGCCGAGCCGGCGACCTACAAGCCGCACCAGAACGCGCTCGGCGCGGCGATGTCGACCATCCGCCGCACCGCCGAGGCGGCCGCGCTGCGCTGGATGGTGACCCAGATCACCAAGGGCCAGCCCGAGCCGGTGGTGGTGGTCGGCGACCTCAACGACGGCCAGCACTCGAACACGCTCAACATCATCACCGCGCAGCCGAACTACCTCAAGCCGTTCAGCCGCCCGGCCGGGTCCGACGACGCGCTGTACTCGGCGCAGGCGCTGCAGCAGCTGCAGAGCCTGACCGACGTCTACTACACCCACGTCCACCAGCAGGCGCGCGAGTCGCTCGACCACGTGCTGGTGACCGAGGAGTTCTACGACGGCAGCAAGGACCGCGTGTGGGGCTTCGACGAGCTGCTGATCGAGAACGACCACCTGAACCGCGAGGACCACAAGGCCCGCGGCACCGGCGACCATGGCGTCGTCCGCGTCCAGTTCAAGATCCGCTGATCCTCCCCGCGCCCCGCTCGGGGAGGGGACCATTCGGCCCAGCCGAACGGTGGAGGCGCCCGCGCCCCAGGCGCCGAGGAGGGCTTTGACTCCTGCCCACCAGCGCCTAGGATGGCGCCATCCCCGGGGGACCGCTAACCGGGTCCCATCAAAGTATTACTTTGATGGGTGCCCTCTGCGCGGTTGAGAGGAAGGCAGCAGCCTTCGACCCGCCGAACCTGATCCGGCTGACACCGGCGTAGGGAGGGACGGTCCTGAGCAAGTCGAAGGGCTCTCCCTCCATTTTGGAGAGCAGCGATGGCCGACATCAATTCCCACCTCGAAATCGGCGTCACCACCGGCCCGATCCGCGGCAGCCGCAAGATCCACGTCGGCCCGCTCGGGGTGGCGATGCGCGAGATCGACCTCGAGCCGTCGAGCGGCGAGCCGCCGGTCCGCGTCTACGACACCTCCGGCCCCTACACCGACCCCGCCGCCACGATCGACATCGCCGCCGGCCTCCCCGCCCTGCGCCGCGAATGGCAGCTCGCCCGCGGCGACGTCGAGGAATACGCCCCGCGGGAGGTCCGCCCCGAGGACAACGGCCAGCTCGGTCCGGACCGCTCCGGCGGCGTCCCCCCGTTCCCGACCGCGCTGCGCCGCCCGCTGCGCGCAAAAGCCGGCGGCAACATCTCGCAAATGCACTACGCCCGCCGCGGCATCGTCACCCCCGAGATGGAATACGTCGCCGAGCGCGAAAACCTCGGCCGCCAGCGCCAAAAAGAGGGACAGTCCCTCTTTTTCCGCGACGGCGAGGACTGGGGCGCTGCCATTCCCGACTTCGTCACCCCCGAATTCGTCCGCGACGAGGTCGCCCGCGGCCGCGCGATCATCCCCTCGAACGTCAACCACCCCGAGGCCGAGCCGATGGCGATCGGGCGCAACTTCCTCGTCAAGGTCAACGCCAATATCGGCAACTCCGCCGTGACGTCCGGCGCGGCCGAGGAGGTCGAGAAGCTGGTCTGGGCGATCCGCTGGGGCGCGGACACCGTCATGGACCTGTCGACCGGGCGGAACA
>JAEZES010000301.1 GCA_023432995.1 Pseudomonadota bacterium | reverse complement strand
AGCCGCGACAGCCCGGCGGCGGCGAGAAAGGTTGCGTCGGCCTCGCCCGCGGCGAGCCGGGCCAGCCGGGTCGCCACGTTGCCGCGGAACACCACCACGCGGCAGTCGGGCCGCGCATTCAGAGCCTGCGCCGCGCGCCGCGGCGCGCTGGTCCCGATCGTCGCGCCTTGGGCCAGCCCGGCGAGGCTGGTCGCGCCGATCAGCACGTCGCGCTTGTCCGCCCGCGGCAGGATCGCGGCCAGCGCCAGTCTCTCGGGGCGGAGGGTCTCGACGTCCTTCAGCGAATGGACGGCGGCGTCGATCCGCCGGTCGGCGAGCCACTGGTCGAGCTCGCGGGTCCACAGCGCCTTGCCGCCGATCTCGGCCAGCGGGCGGTCCTGCACCCGGTCGCCACTGGCGAGCACGGGAACCAGCTCGATCGCCTCGGGCGGCCACCCGTGCGCCGCACACAGCCGCGCCCGCGCTTCTTCGGCTTGCGCCATCGCCAGCGGGGATCGCCGGGTGCCGAGCTTGAGTATGGGCGCGGGGGAGGCCATCGGGTTTGCTTGCCCTAGCCAGCGTTTGCGTCCAGTGGAAGCGCGCGATGAGGATCGTCCTGGGGATCGAAAGCAGCTGCGACGAAACCGCTGCTGCGCTGGTGGGCGAGGACCGCCGCATCCTGGCGCAGGCGATCGCCTCGCAGGACGACCGGCATGCGCCCTACGGCGGCGTCGTTCCCGAGATCGCCGCCCGCGCCCATGCCGAGCGGCTCGCCCCGCTGATCGCCCGGGTGCTCGAAGAGGCCGAGGTCCCGCTGACGCGCTGCGATGCGGTGGCCGCCACGGCCGGGCCGGGCCTGATCGGCGGGGTCATGGTCGGGCTCGTCTCGGCCAAGGCGCTGGCAATGGCCGGCGACAAGCCGCTGTTCGCCATCAACCACCTCGAAGGCCATGCGCTGAGCCCGCGGCTGGCCGATCCGGCGCTGGAGTTCCCCTATGCGCTGCTGCTCGTCTCCGGGGGGCACTGCCAGGTCCTCAGGGTCGAGGGCGTCGGGCGGTATCGCCGGCTGGCGACGACGATCGACGACGCGCTCGGCGAGGCGTTCGACAAGACCGCCAAGATTCTCGGCCTCGGCTTTCCCGGCGGTCCTGCGGTCGAGCGGCTGGCGCGCGACGGCGATCCGCGCAAGGTTCCGCTGCCCCGCCCGCTGCTCGGCAGCAGCGAGCCGCATTTCTCGTTCGCCGGCCTCAAGAGCGCGGTCCTGCGCGCGCACGAAAGCGGGGCTCATGCGCCGGCGGACATCGCCGCGAGCTTCCAGCAGGCGGCGATCGATTGCATCCTCGACCGCACGGGTCGCGCGCTCGAGGCAATGGACCCGGTGACCGCGCTGGTCGTCGCGGGCGGCGTGGCCGCCAACGCCGGCGTTCGCGCCGCCCTCGAAGGGCTTGCGCGGTCGTACGGGCTGCGCTTCGTCGCGCCGCCGCAGGCGCTGTGCACCGACAACGCGGCGATGATCGCCTGGGCCGGCCTGGAGCGGCTGGCGGCCGGGTTCGCCGCGGACCCGCTCGATATCGCCGCGCGACCCCGCTGGCCGCTCGATCCCGCGGCCGAGCCCGTCCGCGGAGCGGGGGTCAAGGCGTGACCCGCGTCGGCGTCGTCGGCGCCGGTGCCTGGGGAACCGCGCTGGCCCAGATGCTGGCGTCCGACGGCCGCGACGTCCTCCTGTGGGTGCGCGAGCCCGAGCTTGCCGGGGAGATCAACGCCCGCCACGTCAATTCGCTGTTCCTGCCGTCCGCGCCGCTGGCGCCGGCGATCCGCGCGACCAGCGATCTCGCCGAGACCGCCGGCTGCGATCTGCTGCTGCTCGTCACGCCGGCACAGCACCTCGCCTCGACGATGGCGCAGATGCCCGGCTTTCCGCGCGACCTCGTGCTGTGCGCGAAGGGCATCGAGGCGAGCACCGGCCGGACGATGCACGAAGTCGCACAGGATGCCGCGCCCGGCAGCGAGATCGCCGTCCTGTCGGGGCCGACGTTCGCTCACGAGGTCGCCGCCGGGCTGCCGACCGCGGTCACGCTCGCCTGCGGCGGCGGCCGGCAACAGTGGGAGCGGATTTCGCCCGAGATCGCCCGGCCCGCGTTCCGGCCCTACTACAGCGACGACGTGGTCGGGGCCGAGATCGGCGGAGCGGTCAAGAACGTGCTCGCCATCGCCTGCGGAGTGGTCGAGGGACTCGAGCTCGGCGAGAACGCCCGTGCGGCGCTGATCGCGCGCGGCTATGCCGAGATGCAGCGCTTCGGCGCGGCGCTCGGCGCCCGAAGCGAGACGCTGGCCGGCCTGTGCGGCCTCGGCGACCTCGTGCTGACCTGCTCGTCGACCTCGAGCCGCAATTTCTCGCTCGGCAAGGCGCTCGGCCGCGGTGAAGACCCGCGCGCGCTGATGAGCGACCGGCGCACCGTCGCCGAGGGCGCGTTCACCGCGCCGGTGCTGGTCGAACTGGCCCGCCGGCACGGCGTCGACATGCCGATCGTCGCCGCGGTCCAGCGCTTGCTCGAGGGGGCCCCGGCCCGGTCCACGGCCGCCGAGCTGCTGATGCGTCCGCTGACCTCCGAAGGTCGCGCGGCGTGACCAGCCCCTCGCCGACCGACGCCCCCGGGGGAGACCTGGCGGCGCTCGCCAAGGGAGGGCAGACCAACTTCCTCGGCTTCCTGTTGCGCCTCGCGGCGCGCCTGCCGTTCCTGTTCATCGGCGGCCGCTACTACGGCGCCGAAGCGCTCGGCCGCTTCGCCTCGGCTCTGGTCGTGGTCGAGCTGATCGCGATGCTGTGCACGATGGGCGAGAAGCGCGGCCTCGCCCAGCGCCTGTCGAACGACGACGGCGACCCGGGCATCCTCGTGGCCGACGGCCTGACGCTCGCGCTGCTCGTGGGCAGCCTCGCCGCGCTCGCGCTGTGGCTGGTGCCCGCGCCGATGTTCCCGAGCGGCAGGTTCACCGAGATCGACCGGCTGATCGTGTTGGCGATCCCGGCGCTGGCGCTGACCGAGATCCTGCTCGCCGCCCAGGCCTACCGGTTCGACATCGGCGCCACGGTGAGGGCCCGGGCGATCGTCGAGCCGTGGACGATCTCGATCATGGCCGGCGTGATGATCCTGGTCGCGCCGCAGAGCGGGCTGTCGATCGCCTACCTCCTCTCGATCTACGCGGCCCTCGTGACCGCGGCCTGGCCTTTCCTGCGCAGCTATGGCCTGCCGCGCGGCTGGCGGCCATCGCTGCGCCGCATGACCGGCCTGACCGGGCGCGGGCTGCCGCTGGCGGCGGCCGACGCGATCGAATGGGGCACGCGCCGGCTCGACATCTTCATCCTCGGCCTGTTCGCGGCGCCGGCTGCGGTCGGCGTCTACTACGTCGCCCAGCAGGTCGCGAGCCTGCCGCAGAAGCTCAAGACCAGCTTCGAGCCGATCCTCGGCCCGGTGCTCACGCGCAAGCTGCGCGAGAAGGACTATGCGGCGATCGCCAAGCAGGTCTGCCAGGTCGGGTTCTGGATCACCGCTGCGCAGGCCGGGGTCGGCCTCGCGCTCGGCATTCCGGGCGAGGCGATCATGGGGCTGGTCGGTCCGAATTTCGTCGGCGGCACGGGCGCGCTCGCGTTCCTGCTCGCGGCCGAGGTGGTCGCGGCTACCGCGGTCGTGGCCGAGGCGGCGCTGATCTACGTCGCGCGGATCCGCAACCTGTGGGTCTCGGCCGCCACGATCGCGTTGCAGGCGGCGCTGACCGTGGGCGCGATGATGCTTGCTGACCGGTTCGAGTTCAACGACGGCTGGCGCGCCGCGTCGGCCGCGGCGGCGCTGATGCTGGCCCTCGGCACGGCCTCGCTGATCAAGGCGCTGATGCTCGGCCGGATCCTCGGGCAGTCGATCAACAACTGGCGCTGGCCACTGATCTGGGCCGCGGCGGCCGCGGTCGTCGTCGGCCAGGCCGTCATCCTGCTGCCCGAATGGGCGCAGCTCGTGTTCGGCATTCCGGTGCTGCTCGGGGCCTACGGCTGGCTGATCTGGACTCGCGGTTTCGGCCCCGAGGACCGCGTGCTGTTCACGCGCAAGGTGACGCAGGAGGAACCGGTGCCGGCGGCAAACGGCAGCGAGATCCCGCTGGGCCAGATCCGCCCCTAGACCCGGTCCGTGGCGCGACCGGGCGGACCCTCGGACGATCGAGCGGGGTCGCCATTTCGGCCGCTGCCGGTTAACAGCGCAACACCTCGACGGGAGACTGCTGATGGTTGAACAGCTTCAGGAGAACTGGCTCCTGGTGATCGCCGCCGTGCTGGCGCTGGCCTTGGTTGCGTGGTGGCTCATAGTCGCGTCGCGGCGGACGCGCGTGGAACTGGAGCGCAAGGACGAAGGGGAGGTCCCCGCGCGGCGCAACCAGGCGCTGATCGATGCCGCCCCGGCGGCAACGGTCGATGCCGAAATCCCGCCGCCGACCCCGCAGGCCCTCGCCGGAGTCGGCGAAGCGGTCGCGGCGGCCGCGGCGCCGGTCCCGGTCGACCTGCCCGACGATGCGGACGACCTCACGCTGATCAAGGGGCTCGGTCCCAAGCTGGCCGAGCAGCTCCGCGGCCTCGGCGTCACGCGCTTCGCCCAGATCGCCGCGTGGGACGACGCCGAGATCGATCGCATCGATGCCCAGTTGGGCCGCTTCCAGGGCCGGATCCGGCGCGACGACTGGCCGGGGCAGGCGCGATTCCTCGCCGCCGGAGACACCGCGGGATACGAGGCAAAGTTCGGCAAACTCTGACGATTGTCGGGAACAATTGCCGAACCCCGGCTTTGGACTGTGCAGCCGGATTGCAGTCACCCAGGAGGTCACCGCGATGGACTACGCCGAGCCTGATAGGCCCAAGGTCCTCGTCGTCGAGGACGAATTCATCATTGCCCTCGACGTATCGGAAACGGTGCGCGATCTCGGCTATGCGCTAGAAGGCCCGTACGAGGACAAGCAACGGGCCTTCCTGGCGATCGAGGACGAACTGCCCGACTGCGCCATCCTCGACGTGTTCACCGGTGACGGCGAGGTCTACCCGCTGGCCGACGCCCTGACCGAAGCCGGGGTGCCGATCATCTTCCATTCCGGCCACGTTTCCCCCAGCGAGGTGCGCGAGCGCTATCCCGAAGCCTGGGCCTGCGCCAAACCCTGCTCGCCCGACAAGCTGATCGACGTCATTCGCGCGGCCGTCGAACACACCCGCGTAGGGCCCTGACGTCAGCGACATTGGCGTGACTTGGCGCGGCGGCTAAGGCTGCCGGCGAAGGAGTGCATGCATGGCCGAATTGGCGCCGTTCGACTGGACCGACCCGCTCGATTTCGAAAACCAGCTCAGCGAAGAAGAACGGATGATCCGCGACGCCGCGCGCGGCTTCGCGCAGGACGTCCTGCAGCCGCGGGTCATCGAAGCCTACCGCGAGGAGCGCGATGCGCCCGAGCTGTTCCCGCTGATGGGCCAGGCCGGCCTGCTCGGCGTGACCGTGCCGGAAGCCTTCGGCGGCGCAGGGGCCAGCTACGTCGCGTACGGCCTCGTGGCGCGCGAGATCGAGCGCGTCGATTCGGGCTACCGCTCGATGGCCTCGGTCCAGTCGAGCCTCGTCATGTACCCGATCCACGCCTACGGCTCGGACGCGCAGAAGACGAAGTACCTGCCAGCGCTCGCCCGCGGCGAGCTCATCGGCTGCTTCGGCCTGACCGAGCCCGACGCGGGTTCCGACCCGGCCTCGATGCGCACCGTGGCCAAGGCCGACGGCGACGGGTTCCGCCTGTCGGGCAGCAAGACCTGGATCAGCAACTCGCCCTTCGCCGATCTGTTCGTGGTCTGGGCGAAGAGCGAGGCGCACGGCGGGCGGATCAAGGGGTTCCTGCTCGAGAAGGGCATGGCAGGCCTCACCGCCCCGAAGATCGAGGGTAAGCTCAGCCTGCGCGCCTCGACCACCGGCATGATCATGATGGACGACGTGCACGTCGGCGCCGACGCGCTGCTGCCCGGCGCCGAAGGCATGAGCGGCCCGTTCGGCTGCCTCAACCGCGCGCGCTACGGCATCTCGTGGGGCACGATGGGCGCGGCCGAGTTCTGCCTCGCGGCCGCGCGCCAGTACGGGCTCGACCGCAGGCAGTTCGGCAAGCCGCTCGCCGCCAACCAGCTGTTCCAGAAGAAGCTGGCCGACATGGAGACCGAAATCGCGCTCGGCCTGCAGGCCAGCTTGCGCGTCGGGCGGCTGATGGACGAAGGCCGCTTCGCGCCCGAGATGATCAGCCTGGTCAAGCGCAACAATGCCGGCAAGGCGCTCGAGATCGCCCGCTGGGCGCGCGACATGCACGGCGGCAACGGCATCTCCGAGGAGTACCAGGTGATCCGCCACATGCTGAACCTCGAGACGGTCAACACCTACGAGGGCACGCACGACGTCCACGCGCTGATCCTCGGACGGGCGATCACCGGAATCGCCGCGTTCTAGGTGGCGCGACGGCCCGTTCCGCGCTGCGCGGCGGAGCCGTCAGGCGGCGTGCAGCACGCCGCGGTAGTCGGTCTGCTCGAGCGCCCGTCCCGCGCCCACCGCGACGCAGTTGAGCGGATCCTCGGCGACCCGCACCGGCAGCCCGGTGACGCGCGCAAGCATGACGTCGATGCCGTGCAGCAGCGAGCCGCCGCCGGTCATCACGATGCCCTGGTCGAGGATGTCCGCGGCGATTTCCGGCGCGGTTTCCTCGAGCGCCCGGCGGACCACGTCGATGATCTGCGCGACCGGCCCGCCGAGCGCCTCGGCGATGTCGGAGCGGGTGATCGAGACCTCGCGCGGAACGCCGCGCACCGCGTCGCGCCCGCGAATGGTCACGGTGAGGCCATCCTCGTCGGGAATCGCCGAGCCGGCGTCCTTCTTGACGCGCTCGGCCGTGGCCTCGCCGATGTGCAGGTTATGGTGCCGGCGGACGTAGGACATGATCGCCTCGTCCATCTGGTCGCCGCCGACGCGTTCGGACAGGCTCGTGCTCATGCCGCCGACCGAGAGCACGCCGATCTCGGTCGAGCCGCCGCCGATGTCGACCACCATCGAGCCCATCGGGTCGGTCACCGGCAGGTCGGCGCCGATCGCCGCGGCCATCGGCTCGTCGATCAGCCAGACCTTGCGCGCGCCGGCGTTCGAGGCGGCGTCGCGGATCGCGCGGCGCTCGACCGGGGTCGAGCCCGACGGGACACAGATGGCGATCTCGGGGCTCTTCATCCGCCGCGTTCCGAGCTTGGCGCGGGCCTTGGTGACGAAGTGCTTGATCATGTGCTCGGCCACTTCGAGGTCGGCGATCACCCCGTTGCGCAGCGGGCGCACGGTTCGCAGGTTCTCTGGCGTCTTGCCGAGCATCAGCTTGGCGTCGTCGCCGACCGCGCGCACCGAAGTGATGCCGTTGACCGTTTCGAGCGCCACGACCGAGGGTTCGGCCAGCACCACGCCCCGATCGCGCAGGTAGACGACCGTGTTGGCCGTTCCGAGATCGATCGCCAGGTCCGCCGAAGCGAACCGGAGGAAGTTTGAAATGAACACGCTTTGCGTCCCGCCCAGGGCTCCCGGGCGGGAGCGAAGCTCGCGATCGGCGGCGTTTCCTGTCTGGCATATTAACCTCGCCCGCTCCGCACCGCCCGCGCGGCAAGAGGTGCCCGAAGTTGGACGAACTGCATCCCCGGACGAGCAAAACGGGGCCTGACACGGCGCCGAAATAGTGTATTGCTACAGCATGACACTGGTGATGGGGGACCAAGTGGAGCGGGCAGGCGCATCGCGCCGCGCCCGGCGCCTGTTCGACAGCGCGCCGATGCCGGCGCTGTCGGTCGCGGTCGCCGACCGCTCGGGCGTGATCTGGTGCGAGGCGCTCGGCAAGGCCGACCTCGAGTTCGACATCACCGCGACGCCCGACCACGTGTTCCGTCTCGGATCGGTCAGCAAGCCGGTCACCGGGACGATCGCGGCGAGGCTGGTGACGCGCGGCCTGCTCGATCTCGACGTGCCGATCGCCTACTGGCTCCCCGACCTGCCCGCGCACCACCGCTCCACGACGATGCGCCAGCTGCTCACCCACCGCGGTGGCGTGCGGCACTACGTGGCCAAGGACCTCGATCCCCGAGCGCCCGGCGGGCGGATCACCAAGCGCGCCTACGCGAGCCGCGACGAGATCCTCGCGCTGTTCATCAACGATCCGCTGGTCGCGCCGCCGGGCACCGAGGTCAGCTACTCCTCGTTCGGCTACACACTGGCCTCGTTCGTGATGGAAGCCGCGGGGGGCACCGATTTCCTGCGGCTGGTCAAGGACGAGATCGCCCTGCCCTTCGGCCTGCCGACGCTGGCGGCCGACGACGTGCTCGACATCGTGCCACTGCGCGTGCGCGGCTACTTCGCGGCGCACGAGTTCGAGATAGTCGCCAAGCTAGGACTCGAGGCCGAGCGGCCGCGGCTGTCCGGCGACTTCGCCAACCTGACGCTGAGCAACCCGGCGTTCTGCTGGGCCGGCGCGGGGCTGCTGATGGCGATGCCCGACCTTGCCCGCTTCGGCGCCGCGCACCTCGACGGCCCGCACTCGCGCATCTCGGCCGACGAGCGCGCGCGGCTGTTCACCCCGATGACCGAGGCGAGCGCGAAGAGCCCTCCGCTCGGGCTCGGCTGGCGCGTCGACCACGACGTGCAAGGCCGCCTCCGCTGGCACCACGCCGGCTCGACGCCCGGTGGGCGCGCCGTGCTGGTGCTCTATCCCGATCTCGGCCTGTCGATCGCGCTGGCCAGCAACGTGATGATGGCGCCGGGCGACGTGCTCTCGCCAGCCGCCGAGTTGGCCGACGCGTTCGCCTAGGTGCCAAGGCCGGCTGAGCGAATTGCACGCCCGTCGCGGCGGCGCTAGACCGGCGGTGGGTCGTCATGGGGGGAATGGCGCATGGCCACGCAGTCGATCGATCGAGGACCCGAGCGCCGCAGCCGGCCCCGGGTTCGCGCTTCCTACTACTTCTGGGTTTCGATCCTCCTCCTGGCGCTGGTGTCGATCGGCTTCGCGCCCACGCTCTACCTGCGGGCCTTCTTTCCTCAGGCCGAGCCGGCCATGCCGCTCTATCTCTACCTGCACGGCGCAGTGCTGACGGCGTGGTACGTCTGGCTGGCGAGCCAGACCTGGCTCGTTCGCTCGGGCAGTACCGCTCTGCATCGGCGGCTCGGCTGGATGGGCGCGGCCATCGCCGCCGGAGTCTGCGTCGCCGGCCCGATGGCGACCGTCGGTGTGATCGATCGCCTCAAGGCCCAGGGTGTCGGTTTCGACACCGACATGAGCGTGCTGCCGTTCCTCGGCGTTGAGGGCGTGACGATGATGGAATTTGCCGGACCGATCGTCTGGGGCAACCTGATGAGCGTCGCCGTGTTCGCCGTGCTGGTCGCTGCCGCGGTGGCGCTGCGCAGGAGAGCCGAGTACCACAAGCGGCTGATGCTGGTGGCCTCGATCGGGCTCATCCCGCCGGCACTCGCGCGCATCTCCCGCTGGCCGGTGTTCGGCGGTGAGGACAGCCTGCTTCTTCCGCTTGCAGGCCTCGCATTGCTGCTCAGCGTGGCCGGCTACGATCTGGTGAAGCGCCGCAGGCTGCACCCGGCGACGATGGCAGGGACGATGCTCGTGTTGGCGGCGGCGCTCGGCTCTAACATCGTGGCAGCAACCGACTTCGGCCAGGCTTTCGTCCGTTCGCTCGGCTAACCTTCGACCAGCATCAGCGCGTCGAGCGCAACGACCCCTTCGCCCTCGGGGTGGACGATCACCGGGTTCAAGTCGATCTCGCGGATGCGCGGGTTGCCGGCCATGATCCGGCCGACCTCGACGATCAGACCCGCGAGCGCGGCGACGTCGAGCGCGGGCGAGCCGCGGTAGCCCTTGAGCAGCGCGGCCTGCTTGAGTGCGAGCAAGCCGGCGTGGACCGCGGCCTGGTCCATCTCGGGCGTGAACAGCCTGACGTCCTTGAGGATCTCGGCGGTCACCCCGCCGAACCCGGCGAGCACCACCGGGCCCCACTCGGGGTCGTTCTTGGCGCCGACGATCATCTCGGTGCCCATCCGGCCCATCTTCTCGACCAGCACGCCGTCGAGCTTGATCGAGGCGTCGAATCGCTCGACGTTCCCGTACATTCTCGCGAACGCCTCGCGCACGTCGTCGGCGCTCTTGAGGTTGAGGATCACCCCGCCGGCATCGCTCTTGTGCCCGAGCGCGGCGGCCTGCGCCTTCATCACCACCGGGAAGCCGATCGCCTCGGCCGCCGCGACGGCCGCGTCGGCATCGGCCGCGAACCCGCTCTCGGGGAACGCGATGCCGAGCGGCCGCAGCAATTCCTTCGCCTTGTACTCAGGAACGACGCCCGAAACCGCCTCGAGCCCCGGCACCGCGACCGGCTCGGCCGAGCGGTCCGCCAGATCACGCTTGGCGAGGTCGGCCAGGCGGGCGATCGCGCGGTAGGCGCGCTCGGTCGAGGGGAACCACGGGATGCCGACCTTGCGCAGCCCCTCGATGTACTCCTCGGGTACCCGCGCCCCCTCGTCGACGCCGGCGAACACCAGCGGCTTGGGAAAGGTGCCGTCTTCGAGCACCTTGATGATGTGCGGAAACTTGATCCCGCTGGTGATCGGGTCCGACTGGATGATCGAGGCGACCACCGATCCGATCCGCTCGTCCTCGAGCAGGCAGGTCAGCACCTTGGTATAGATCTCGGGCTCGCTGAGCCCGAGCGCGGTGATGTCGGTCGGGTTCGACACCGGCACGAAGTCGGGCAGCACCGCGCGCAGCGCCGGGCTGTTATCGTCGTTGAGGTCGATCAGGTCGAGGCCGATGTCCTCAGCGATGTCGAATGCAAGCCCGCGCAGCGCGCCGCTCTCGCCGAGCACCGCCATCGCCGCGCCGGGCAGCGCCTTGCACCTGAGCGCGATCTCGGTGATGTCGCCGAGCTCCTCGAGCGTGTCGGCGAAGATCACCCCCTCGCGCGCCAGCTTGGTCTTCATCAGCGCGTAGTCGCCGGCCATCGCCCCGGTGTGGGTCGCCGCGCTCTCCTGCGCCTTGTTCGACTTGCCCGGGTGCAGCATGACGATCGGCTTGCCGGCGGCGCGGGCGCGGCGGGCGGCCTCGATGAACGCCTTCGGCCGGCGCAGGCTCTCGACGTACATCGCGATCACGTGGGTATCCGGATCGTCGACCAGCCATTCGACGTAGTCCTCGACGCCCGAGGCGGCCTCGTTGCCGGTCGAGACCGAGGTCGAGACGTAGAGGCCGCGCGGGTGCAGCGCGGTCGCCAGCACCGCGGCGAGCGCGCCCGACTGGCTGGCGATGCCGACCGCACGCGTCCCCTTGGGCGGCGTGCGCATGTTGGTCTCGACGAACGTCAGCGGCACGCGCGCGACGTAGTTGGTGCAGCCGAGGCAGTTGGGCCCCTCGATGACCATGCCGTGCTCGGCGGCGATCGCGGCCAGCTCGAGCTGGTCGCGCAGGCCCTCCTCGCCGGCCTCGGAGAAGCCGGCCGAATAGATCACCACCGCGCCGCACTTGCGCGCCGCGAGCTGGCGCACGGTGTCGAGCACGAACGGCCGCGGAATCGCCAGCACCGCGCAGTCGATGCCCTCGGGCAACTCGTCGACCGAGTGATAGACCTTGAGCCCGAGCAGCTCGTCGCGCTTCGGGTTGACCGGGTAGATCTCGCCGGCGAACTCGTACTGCACGAGGTTGTTGAGCAGCGTCGCTCCGAGCGCGCCGGTGCGGTCCGAGGCGCCGATCACCGCGACCGATTTCGGCCGCAGCAGCCGGTCGATCTGCTGGTTGGTGAAACGGCGCTCGCTCATGTTTATCTCCCGAAGAATGTCGGCCCGATGCCAACGATGATCCTCCCCTGCAAGGGGAGGTGGCAGCGCGAAGCGCTGACGGAGGGG
>JAEZES010000285.1 GCA_023432995.1 Pseudomonadota bacterium | reverse complement strand
GCCGTTCTCGCGGCCCCAGCCGCTCGCCTTGTAGCCGCCGAGCGGCAGCGCCGGGTCGACGCCGCCCGAGCCGTTGATGCGGATCGTGCCGGCCCTGAGCCGGCGGGCGAGACGGTGGGCCATGCCGATGTCGCGGGTCCAGATCGATGCCGCGAGACCGTACTCGGTCTCGTTGCCGAGCCGCGCCAGCCGGTCGGCGTCGTCCTCGGACGAGAACCGGTGCGCGCACAGCACCGGGCCGAAGATCTCCTCGCGGCGGACCTTCATGCTCGCCTCGGTACCGACCAGCACGGTCGGCTCGACGAACCATCCCGGGCCGCCCTTGCGCCCGCCGCCGACCAGCACCGTCGCGCCCTCCTGCCGCCCGCTCTCGATGTACCCGGTCACCCGGTCGAGCTGCACCTCGCTGACCAGCGGGCCGATCATCGTCTCGGGATCGAGCGTGTGGCCGACGCGCAGCACTTTCGCCATCCCGGCGATGCCCTCGAGCACCTGGTCGGCCACCTCCTCCTGCACGAACAGCCGCGAGCCCGCCGCGCAGACCTGTCCGGCGTTGAAGAAGATGCCCATCGCCGCCGCCGGGATCGCCCGTTTGAGGTCGGCGTCGGCGAAGATGAAGGTCGGCGACTTGCCGCCGAGCTCGAGGCTGATGCGCTTGAAGTTGCTCTTGCTGGCCTCGATGATCGCGCGGCCGGTCGCGGTCGAACCGGTGAAGGCGATCTTGTCGACATCCAGGTGGCTCGCCAGCGCCGCGCCCGCGGTGCGGCCGTAACCGGTGACGACGTTGATCACGCCTTCGGGGAACCCGGCTTCCAGCGCCAGCTCGCCGAGGATGATCGTCGACAGCGGGGTCTGCTCGGCGGGCTTGAGCACCACCGTACAGCCCGCCGCGAGCGCCGGGCCGAGCTTGGCCGCCGCCATCGCCAGCGGGAAGTTCCACGGCACGATCTGACCGACCACGCCGACCGGCTCGCGCAGCACGTAGCTGAGCCACTCGCCGGGGGCCGAGATCTCGTTGGTCTCGCCCTGGATCTTGGTCGCCCACCCGGCCTGGTATCGCAGCTGGCCGACCGCGCCGCCGACGTCGACCATGCGGCTGAACTGGATCGGCCGCCCGACGTCGAGCGTCTCGGTCAGCGCCAGCTCCTCGCCGCGCGCCTCGATCAGGTCGGCGAGCTTGTTGATCAGCTTGGCCCGCTCGTCGGGCTTGACCTTCGACCACGGTCCTTCGAACGCGGCCCGCGCCGCGGCGACCGCGGCATCGACGTCGGCCTCGCCCGCGCTCGCCACGTCGGCCAGCTTCTCACCGGTGCTCGGATCCTCGGTACTGAACGTCTCGCCGCTCGCCGCCTCGCGCCACTCGCCGCCGATCAGCATCTTGCCGACCTTGCCGCTCCAGCGCTGGCGGAAGGCCTCCATGCGGTTCTCGATCGGGGTCTGGACGGTCACGGCATGCTCTCCACGGCTTGTCGGTTATGCGTTGCCAGCGCATAGAGATTGTAAGCGACACATACCAGTTCTTAGGCGAGGAGAGGCGCCCTGGAGGGCCAGTTCGACTATGTGATCGTCGGCGCCGGGTCGGCCGGCTGCGTGCTTGCCGCGCGGCTGACCGAGGACCCGGGCACGCGCGTGCTGCTGCTCGAGGCCGGCGGCGGGGCCGACAAGTTCCTGATCAAGATGCCGCTCGGGATGATGAAGGCGATGCTCAAGCCGGAGCTGACCTGGCGCATGATGACCGAGCCCGAGCCGACGCTGAACGGGCGCCGGCTGTTCCTGCCGCGCGGACGCCTGCTCGGCGGGTCGAGTTCGATCAACGGCATGGTCTACATGCGCGGCCACTCGGCCGACTACGACCGCTGGGCGCAGAAGGGCGCGCGCGGCTGGAGCCACGCCGAGGTGCTGCCCTACTTCCGGCGGATGGAACGCAGCTGGCGCGGCACGGGCAACTACGGTTCGCAAGGCCCGCTGCCGATCACCAAGAACAACACCCGCTACCTGCTCCACGACGAGCTGATGCAGGCGATCGCCAACGCCGGCCTGCCGGTGACGCAGGACATCCACGCGGGCGAAGAGGAAGGCGCGAGCTTCGTCGAGCTGACGATCGACGAGAAGGGGCGGCGCGCGTCGACCTACGAGGCCTATCTCAAGCCGGCCATGCGGCGCCCCAACCTTGCGGTCGTCACCCAGGCCCTGACCCGCCGGGTCGTGGTCGAGGACGGCCGCGCCACCGGGGTCGAGTACGAAGTCGGCGGCGAGGTCCGCATGGCGCGCGCGGGCGAGGTGATCCTGTCCGGCGGCAGCTACAACTCGCCGCAGCTGCTGATGCTGTCCGGCATCGGCCCGGGCGAGCATTTGCGCGAGATGGGCCTGCCCGTGGTTCACGACCTCCCCGGCGTCGGCCGCAACCTGCAGGAACACCCGCGGGTCCCGCTCGAGTTCGCGGCCAGGGGCCCGGTCACGTTCGTCAACCAGCTGCGCTTCGACCGCGCCGCGCGCGCGGTGATCCAGTGGTACCTGTTCGGCACCGGGCCGTTCGCGCGCCAGCTCAACAGCGCCAACCCGATGCTGCGCACCGATCCGCGGCTGGCGCAGCCCGACATCCAGCTGTTCTCGAACCCGGTGAAGCTCAGCGCGCACCTGTGGTTTCCGGGCTTCGTCAAGAGCCCCGATCATGCCTTCAGCGCCGACATCATCCTGCTCCACCCGCAGGCGCGCGGCTGGGTCCGGCTCAAGTCCCCCGATCCGCACGAGCTGCCGGCGATCCGGCTCAACCTGTTCGACAACGAAGCCGACTTCGCCACCGCCCGCGCCGGGCTTCGGCTGGCGCGCAAGATCTACGGCACCGAGCCGATGGCTGGCCTGATCGCGCGCGAGGCGATCCCCGGCGCGCAGGTCCAGTCCGACGCCGAGATCGACGAGCACGTCCGCGCCGCCGCCGGCACCACCCAGCACCCGGTCGGCACTTGCGCGATGGGCGCCGGCCCCCAGTCCGTGGTCGACTCGAGCCTGCGCGTGCACGGGCTCGACGGCCTGCGCGTGGTCGACGCCTCGGTCATGCCCGACGTCCCCGGCGGCAACACCAACGGCCCGACGATCATGATCGCCGAGAAGTCCAGCGACCTGATCCGCGGCCGCTCGCTGTCGCCGGTCGAGAAGGACGCGGCGTGAGGATATTGCCAATTTGGTTATTTTGATGTATTATTTGAACCAATCGCGATTCCCATCGTTCCGGAAGGCTGGCTGCGACAAAAGGTCGTCACGAGTGCGAACATTGGGACCATTCGAGGGACCGCTGCCATGACCGAAGATGATTTCCGCACCTACATCGCCGCCTTCAACGCGCGCGATTTCGCCGGCTTCTCGAGGTTCTATGCCGACGACGTCGAGTTCAATCTCGGCGACCGCAAGCGGATCGTCGGCGCGCGGGGCATCGTCGAGTTCTACACCGGCGTGTTCGAGCACATCGCCGAGGAGCTCGAAATCCTCGACCTGATCGTCGCCCCCAACGGCGCCGCGCTGCACAGCCGGACCACGTTCACGACGATCAAGGACTGGCCCGACTTCGAGCTGTGGCCGACGATGAGGGGCGACGTGCGGGTCGTGGAGAGCATCAACATGTACAAGACCGCGGGCGACAAGATCGTGAAGATCCTCTCGGGGCGGTTCTCGAGCCAATGAGCGGGATTTCTGCGATGTCACTCAACGCATATCCCCCCTCCCCCGGCGGGAGAGGGGTTGGGGGAGGGGCGCGCGCGGCGCAGCGCCGC
>JAEZES010000233.1 GCA_023432995.1 Pseudomonadota bacterium | reverse complement strand
GCGCGGTGCTCGGACGCTAGACTACGGCGTCAGCGCGGACGGTTTCTTCTCGCCCGACGGGTACCGCTACTCGGAGACCGCATGGCCGCATTTGCGGCGACTCCTCGCTTCGCTGCAAAAGCGCAGAACTTTGTCGCAAATTGTCAGCCGAGGCCCTGCTCCCCTTGTGATCCCGGCGGGTATCGCGGAAAGTCCGGTGCGACCCTGAACTGGCGGCGAGGGTACGGCCCCGTATGATCGATGCGAGACCAGCCCTCATGCGTAATGGCTTGCTGGTGCTCGTCCTGGCGATGGTCGCGGCGTGCTCGGGCGGTGAGGGCGGAGGCGAGCGCGGCCCGCCGCAGGTCGGCTACGTGGTGGTGCAGCCGGCAGCGGTGCCGGTTTCGGTCACCCTTGGCGGGCGTACCGTGGCTTACGAGACCAGCGAGGTACGTCCGCAGATCACCGGCCTGATCCGCCGCCGGCTGTTTACCGAAGGCAGCGTGGTTCGCGCCGGCCAGCCGCTCTACCAGATCGACGCCAGCCTCTACCGGGCCGCGGTCAACCAGGCCGAGGCCAATCTCGCCAGCGCCCGCGCGAGCGCCGAGGCGGCGACCGCGCGGGCCGATCGCTACAAGCCGCTGGCCGAGATGGAGGCGATCGCCCAGCAGGATTACACTGACGCCGCTGCGCAGGCGCGAGTCGCGCGAGCTGCGGTGGCGCAGAACGCTGCCGCGCTCGAGACCGCGCGGATCAACTTGCGCTACACCACGGTCACCGCACCGATCAGCGGCCGCATCGGCCGCTCGCTGTCGACGGTCGGCGCGCTGGTCAGCGCCAACCAGCAGGACCCGCTGGCGGTGATCCAGCGGCTCGATCCGATCTATGTCGACATGCAGCAGTCGAGCGCGGAGCTGACCGCGCTGCGCCAGTCGCTGCAGCGCGGCGAGGTGGCCTCGGGCAGCACGAGCGTGCGCCTGGCGCTCGAGGACGGCAGCGCCTACGCGCCCGAAGGACGCCTGCAGTTTTCCGACATCGCGGTCGACGAGAGCACCGGCACCGTGACGCTGCGGGCGAGCTTCCCCAACCCGCAAGGCCTGCTGCTGCCGGGCATGTTCGTGAAGGCGGTGTTCGACCAGGCGGTCGAGCCGCGCGCGTTCCTCGTTCCGCAGCCGGCGCTGCAGCGCGACTTCGACGGCTCGGCCTTCGTCTATGTCGTCGGCGCGGACAACAAGGCGATGCGCCGCAAGGTCACCGCGACGCGCACCAGCGGCGCCAGCTGGGTGGTGACCGACGGGCTCCGGCCGGGCGATCGGGTGATCACGCAAGGGCTGGGCAACAACATCCGGCACGAGATGGAGGTCCGCCCGGTGCCGGCGAGCGCGCCGCAGAACGTCGCCCCGCCGGGCCGGGGCGGCGCTGGGAAGGCCGGCCCGGGCACGGGCGGATAGCCTCGCCATGTCGCGCATCTTCATCGACCGGCCGATCTTCGCCTGGGTGCTGGCGATCATCGTCATGCTCGGCGGCATCGGCGCATTCTTCACGCTGCCGATCGAGCAGTATCCCGACATCGCCCCGACCAACGTCAACATCCAGGCCAACTATCCGGGCGCGTCGGCCGAAACGGTCGAGAACAGCGTCACCCAGATCGTCGAGCAGCAGCTCACCGGGCTCGACGGGCTGCTGTACTTCAGCTCGAGCGCCAATTCGCGCGGGCAGACCCGGATTACCGTGACCTTCGACAACCGCGTCGATCCCGACATCGCGCAGGTCCAGGTGCAGAACAAGATCCAGACCGCGATCTCGCGCCTGCCGGCCGAAGTGCAGCAGCAGGGCGTGCGGGTCACCAAGTCCAACTCGGATACTCTGCTGATGGTGGCGGTCTACGACACCACCAAGACGCGCAACTACGTCGACATCGCCGACTACCTCGCCTCGAACATCCAGGACCCGCTGTCGCGCGTGCCGGGCGTCGGGGACGTCAACGTGTTCGGCTCGCCCCATGCGATGCGGATCTGGCTCAACCCGCAGCGGCTCGCCGCCTACTCGCTGATGCCGGGCGACGTGATCGACGCGATCCGCAGCCAGAACACCGAGGTCGCCGCGGGCGACGTCGGCGGCCTGCCCGCGCCGGACGGGCAGATGCTGCAGGCGACCGTCACGGCGCAGTCCAAGCTGCAGACCCCCGAGCAGTTCGAGAGCATCGTGCTCAAGACGCTGCCGAGCGGCTCGAGCGTCAGGATCAAGGACGTCGCGCGGGTCGAGATCGGCGCCGAGCAGTACAACGTGATCCTGCGGATGAGCGGCTACCCCGGCGCCGGGATGCAGATCTCGCTTTCGCCCGGAGCCGACGCCTTGCGCACCGGCGACCTGGTCAAGGCCAAGATGGAGGAACTCGCGGCCGACCTGCCCGAGGGGATCGCCTACGCCTACGCCAACGATACGACCAGCTTCATCCGCCTGTCGGTAACCGAGGTGCAGAAGGCGCTGCTCGAGGCGGTGGTGCTGGTCGTGCTGGTGATGTTCGTGTTCTTGCAGAACTGGCGTGCGCTGCTGGTGCCGACGGTCGCGGTGCCGGTGGTGCTGCTCGGCACGCTGGCGGTGTTCTACCTGGCCGGCTTCAGCATCAACACGCTGACGCTGTTCGGGCTCGTGCTGGCGATCGGCCTGCTCGTCGACGACGCGATCGTGGTGGTCGAGAACGTCGAGCGGCTGATGGAAGAGAATCCGGGCATGACCGCGCGCGAGGCGACCATCCGGTCGATGAAGGAACTGCAGACCGCGCTGATCGCGATCGCGCTGGTGCTCTCGGCGGTGTTCATGCCGATGGCCTTTTTCGGCGGCTCGACCGGCGTGATCTACCGCCAGTTCTCGCTGACGATCATCTCCTGCATGGTTCTCTCCGTGCTCGTCGCGCTGATCCTGAGCCCGGCGATCACCGCCAACGTGCTCAGGCCGCGCTCGCACGGCGAGCGGACCGAGTTCCACCCGCACCACGGCCGCCTCGCGCCGATCCTCAACGTGATCGAGCGCGGCAAGGTCTGGTTCAACCGCACGTTCGACCGTGGCGTGGTCCGCTACGTCTCGGCGGTGGGGACAGTGGTCGACCGCAAGTGGCGCTTCCTCGGCCTTTACGCGCTGATCCTCGTGCTGCTCGCCGTGCTGTTCTGGCGTCTGCCCGGCGGGTTCATCCCCGGCGAGGACCAGGGGCGCGTGCAGATCCAGTGGCGCCTGCCCGCCGGCGCGACCCAGGCCCGCTCGATCGAGGTGCGCGACGAGATCGAGAAATACCTCGACACGTTCGAGGCGGCCAATGTCGACTTCTACTTCCTCGTCGCCGGCGGCGGCGGGGGCGGCGGTGGCGCCGCCGGGCAGAACACCGGGCAAGGCTTCGTCAACCTCGAGCACTGGGACGACCGCCCCGGTGCCGAGAACACCGCCGATGCGATCGCGCAGCGCACGGCGGCCGCGCTGCGCAACCTGCGCGACGCCCAGGTCTTCGTGCTCGTCCCGGGATCGGTGCAGGGGCTCGGCGACACCTCGGGCTTCAGCATGCAGTTCCAGAATGTCAGCGGGCTCAGCCGCGACGAGTTCGTCGCGGCCCGCGACCTGCTGCTCGAGCGCGCCGAGGCGAGCCCGCTGCTCGCCCAGGTCCGGCTGAGCGACCTGCCCGACGTGGCGACGCTCAAGGTCGACCTCGATACCCAGCGCCTCAGCGCCTACGGGTTGCGCAGCGCCGACGTGAACACCACGCTGGCGACTGCCTGGGGCGGGCGCTACGTCAACGACTTCATCGAGCGCGGCCGGGTCAAGCGGGTCTACGTGCAGGGCGATGCGCCGTACCGCGCCAAGCCGGAGGACCTGTCGCAGTGGTACGTGCGCTCGGCGAACGGAGGCATGGCGCCGTTCTCCGCGTTCTCCGACATCAGCTGGGCGACCACCCCGGCGAGCGTCGGCCGTTTCCAGGGGGTGCCCGCGTCCGGCATTTCGGGCCAGGCGGCGCCCGGGGTGAGCTCGGGCGAGGCAATGGCCGAGATCGAGCGCATCGCCGCGGAGATTCCCGGCACCGGGGTCGGCTGGTCGGGTTCTTCCTATGAGGAGCGGCAGGCGGCCGGTCAGGCGCCGTTGCTCTATGCGGTCTCGCTCCTGGTCGTGTTCCTGTGCCTCGCCGCGCTGTACGAGAGCTGGTCGATCCCGGTGGCGGTGCTGCTGGTGGTTCCGCTCGGGCTGGTCGGGGCGATCTTCTTCGCCAACCTGCGCGGGCTCGAGAACGACGTGTTTCTGCAGATCGGCCTGCTGACGACGATGGGCCTCGCCTCGAAGAACGCGATCCTGATGATCGAGTTCGCCGAGCACGAGGAGAAGAAGGG
>JAEZES010000228.1 GCA_023432995.1 Pseudomonadota bacterium | reverse complement strand
GCATATGCAGCCGTGGGAAGCGCTCGTCTTCAAGCTGTTCGACAGCGATGAGGACGCCGTGCAGTTCACCGCCCACAGCGCCTTCGAGGACCCGAACACGCCTCCCGATGCCGCGCCGAGGCAGAGCGTCGAGGTGCGGACGATTGCGTATCTCTAGACCGCGCGAAGAATGTGGCTAGACGCAGTCGCCAAAGGTTGGCGTACCATCGCTCGCCAAGAGTTGCTCGACGGCTTCGTCCAACTCCTCAGCGTTCATGGCTTTGAAGTGGTCGTAGCTAGCGGCAACGTCGCCACCGCAGATGTAGGTTTGGTCAATGCTATTCAGACCCTGACCCTCTTTGAATTGTGCTAGGACCGCCGGGTCACCACCCGTGTTGCGAATGATATAGTCGTCGAACTTTCGGGCGTAGCTTGCGATCCGGGCCTGAAATTCAGGGTCTTGACCAGACCGGCATTGTGCCCCCGTTTTTTCAACGAAATAGACAAACGTGCCGAGGCAAAGAACCCCTTGCCCGGGCGGCTCCTTTGGCCGATCTGCTGAGACCAACGCAATGCCGCACATAGCCAAGAACGCCGGCTTCAAGATACAGCGAAGAGGTCGTTTCTGTCGTGGCACCGCCAGACTTCTAGCATATGTGCATTGTCTGCCAACGGGCCCTTCGACTCCAGTCACCGTTCCGCCGGGCTCGCCGTCTCCAGCCCTTTGGTGAACATCAGCCGCTCGAGCCGGTAATCGGGATCGCGGACCATCCTTCGCATCCCTTCGAGCGCCGCCTCGAGCCGTTCGCCGCCGCCGCAGGCGTGGAACACGAAGTCCTTGTAGGCGCAGGCCTGCGGGCTGGTCTTGTCGAGGAAGATCGCGCGGCGTTCCCCGGCCCACACGTCGAGCAGCGCCGGATCGGCCCCCTCGAGCACCACCGCCGCCAGCGTCGGCCACAGCGCGAAAGCGTCGAACAGTCCCGTCGTGAGGCCGAACCCGCCGGTCGGGTTGGTCACGTGCGCCGCGTCGCCCGCCAGCAGCACCCGGCCGCGGCGGAAGCTGTCGGCGCAGCGCTGGTGCATCTTGTAGGGGGAGGACTGGACCAGCTCGTAGCCGCCCGCTCCGGGCAGCAGGTGACGGTAGGCTTCGGGGATGCGCTCCAGGTAGCTTTCGACCGGCAGCGCCGCGTCTTCCATGAACGTGCAGCGCCACAGCCCGTCCCGCGTGATCTTGACGATGACCGCGCCCCATTCCTCGTCCACGACCATCGTCGACTGCCAGTAGCCGCCGCTCTCGAAGTCGTGCCGCACGTTGGTGGCGACGAAGCGCTCGGGCCAGGTCATGCCGTCGAAGCTCAGCCCGAGCGCCTTGCGCACCGCGCTGCCCGCGCCGTCGGCGCCGAGCACCCAGCGGGCGCGCAGCTCGATCGGGCCATCCGGCGAGTCGGCGGCGACGGTGACGCCGTCGACGTCCTGCCGCAGTCCGGTGAACGGCGTGTTCCAGTGCACCTCGGCGTTCGGCAGCGCCTCGAGCCGCGCCTGGCAGATCGCCGCCAGCCGGTCCTGCCCGAGCTGGATGTTGTACGGAAACGGCGTCACGCTCGCGAGCACCTTGAGGTCGTAAGGCAGCCGCTCGCCGGTCTTCTTGACCAGCCACAGGTAGTCGTCCTTGGTGTAGCCGATCCGCTCGGCCTCGTCGCGAATGCCGAGCCGCTCGAGGCCGTCGAGCATCGACCAGTGGTAGACGCACGAGCGCGGCGAATCGTTGATCCCGGCCTCGGCCTCGAGCAGGCACACGCTCACCCCGGCCTGCGCCAGCCCGAGCGCCGTCACGAACCCGGTGGGCCCGCCGCCGACCACGATCACGTCATGCATTCGCGCTCTCCCGGTGGCGGAGCATGGCGGATCGGCGGTTGGCGTGCAAAGGGCCTTTCGCCGCGCGGGCCGCTCCCCTAGCAGTAACGAACGTTAGAGTCGCAACGGCTCGGCGGGATGGAGAGCGCTTTGGGGCATTGCGATTTCGATGAGACGATCGAGGCGCGCGGGGGCGAGTATCGCCTGCGCGGCAGCTGCGATGAGCGCTTCGCGTCGGTCTTCGAAGCGTTCGCCGAGAACTTCCGCGTCGAGGAGGAGCTTGGCGCCGCCTGCTCGGTGGTGCTCGACGGTGAGACGGTGGTCGACCTGTGGGGCGGCTGGGCGCGCGCCGACCGCTCGCAGGAGTGGGACGCGCATTCGACCGTGTGCATGATGAGCGTCGCCAAGGGCGTGACCGGCATCTGCTTCAACATGGCGATCGACCGCGGGCTGGTCGATCCGGACGAGCGCGTCGCCACCTACTGGCCCGAGTTCGCGCAGAACGGGAAAGAGGCGATCACCGTCCGGATGGTGCTCGATCACACCGCGGCGATCCCGGTGCTGACCGACGACGTCATGTATCCGGGCGGGTTCTTCGATTTCGACGCATACATCAAGGCGCTCGAGGTGCAGCACCCGCTGTGGCAGCCGGGCACCCGCGCGGCGTACCACGTCCACAACCAGGGCTTCCTGCTCGGCGAGATCCTGCGCCGGGTGACGGGGACGACGGTCGGGCCGTTCCTGAAGGAAAACGTCACCCGGCCGCTCGGCGCGGAGTATTACATCGGCGGGATGGACGAGCAGCAGCAGGCCCATGTCGCCGAAGTGCTGCCCAACACCGGCGCGCGGCTGTTCGCGGCCAAGGACCAGGCGGTGCCCGACAAGCCGACCACGCCCGAAGGCTGGCAGGACGGCGCGGTGCTGCGCAGCTTCGCCTTCCTGCAGAACCCGCACGAGCCGTGGCACACGACGATGAATTCGCCGGTGTGGCGGACCTGCGAGATCGCCTCCGGCTCGGGCCACGGCAACGCGCGCGGCGTGGCGCGGATCTACGGCGCGACGG
>JAEZES010000199.1 GCA_023432995.1 Pseudomonadota bacterium | reverse complement strand
ACCCCATCGGCTTCGCCGACAGGGAGGATCTTGTGAACCCCGTCGCCTGGTTCAAGGACGTCGGCATCGCCGACCGGCCCACCGTCGGCGGCAAGGGCGGCTCACTCGGCGAGCTGACCCGGGCCGGGATCGCGGTGCCACCCGGCTACGTCGTGACCACAAGCGCGTTCGAGCAGTTCCTCGAAACGCTCGAAGCGCGCGAGCCGGTGCGGGCCCGCGTCACGGCGCTCGCGCCCGACGACCTCGAAGCGGTCACGAGGCTCTCGGAAGAGCTGCGCCGGCGCGTGATCGAGGAGCCGATGCCCGAGGCGGTCGAGCAGGCGATCCGCGCGGCCTATGCCGAGCTGTGCCCGGGCCACGAACCGGTCGCCGTGCGCTCGTCGGCGACGACCGAGGACGCCGAGGACGCGAGCTTCGCCGGGCTGCAGGACACGTTCCTGTGGGTCACCACCGAGCACCGGATGGTCGAGCGGGTGCGCGAATGCTGGGGCAGCCTCTACTCGGTCGAATCGATGACCTATCGCCTCAAGCATGGCCTGCCCGAAGACGGGGTGGCGATGGCCGTGGTCGTGCAGCGGATGGTCGACGCGATGTGCGCCGGGGTCATGTTCACCCGCAGCCCGACCACGGGCGACAAGTCGGTGATCGTGGTCGAGGGCGCCTGGGGCCTCGGCAGCGCGGTGGTCTCGGGCGAGGTCACCCCCGACCGGTGGGTGATCGGCAAGATCACGGGCGAGATCAGCGTGCGCGACATCTCCGACAAGCACGCGCGCCAGGTGCCGGCGCCGGGGGGCGGCATCCACGAAGTCGAGAACGAGGCGGCGATCGCCACCCAGCCGTGCCTGACCGATGCGCAGCTGATGGCGCTGCGCGAGGTCGGGCGTAAGATCGAGCGGCACTATGGCCGGCCGCAGGACATCGAGTGGGCGATCGACGAGGCGGGCGCGCTGTTCCTGCTGCAGAGCCGGCCCGAGACCGTCTGGTCGGCGAGGGACGCGGCCCCGGTGGCGGAGAAGAAGGACAACGCGCTCGCCCACGTGATGAACATCTTCGGGGGCCGCAAGTGAGCCTGACGGCGCGCGACATCGCCGAGATCGCTCAGCTGCTCGATTCCTCCCGTTTCGCCTCGCTCGACCTGCAGATGGGCGAGTTCCGCCTGCGCATCCGCCGCGACGGCGGCTGGGCCGGGGGCGCCCCGGATGCGGCGGACGAGGAACCCGCTCCGGCTCCCGCCCCGCCCGCGGCGGCCGAGGCGCCGATCGGCCAGCAGGCCGGAGCGCCGCGCGCGGGCGAAGTCGACGTGCCCGCCCCGCTGCTCGGCAATTTCTACGAGGCGCCGCGTCCCGGTGACGCGCCGTTCGTCAAGCCGGGCGACACCGTCGGCGAGGAGACGACCATCGGCATCATCGAAGTGATGAAGCTGATGAACCCGATCCGCGCCGGAGTCGCCGGCACGGTGGTGGCGATACTCGCCGCCAACGGCAGCGCGGTCGAGGAAGGACAGCCGCTGGTGCGGGTGCGGGTGAAGCCGTGACAGGCCCCCTCCGCCTCGCTCCGCTCGGCACCTCCCGCGTAAACGGGGGAGGATGGAACGCGCTGCAAGTCCTCCCCCGTTCACGGGGGAGGTGGCTGCGAAGCGGCCGGGGGGGGCCCGAGTAGCATGGCCGAGATCCAGATCGTCGAGACCAGCTTGCGCGACGGCAACCAGTGCCTGTGGGGCGCGCTCGGGATCGACACCGCGAAGACGCTGACGATCGCTCCGGTCATGGAGCGCGCCGGGTATCGCGCGATCGACTTCACCACCTCGACCCACATGGGCGTCGCGGTTCGCTACAAGCAGGAGGATCCGTGGGAGCGGATCCGGTCGATGGCCGAGATCTGCCGCGAGACGCCGCTGCAGTTCCTCTCGACCGGCTTCCGCTTCATCGCCTGGGAGACTGCGAGCCCCGAGTTCATGGAGCTCGCCTTCCGCACGCTCGCGCGCAACGGGATCCGCCGGTTCGCGCTGGCCGACCCGATGAACGACGCGGCCTCGAACGTCGAGGTCGCGCGGCTGGTCAAGCGCAGCGGCGGCGAGCAGGTGGTCGGAGCGCTGGTCTACACGATCAGTCCGATCCACGACGACGCGCATTATGCCGCGGCGGCGCGGACGATGGCCGCAAGCGGCGACATCGACGCGCTTTACATCAAGGACCCGGGCGGCCTCCTGACCGCGCGGCGCGCACGCACGCTGATCCCCGCGATCCTCGCCGAGATCGGCGACAAGCCGCTCGAGCTGCACAACCACTGCACGATCGGGCTCGCAGAGCCGGCGTGCCTCGAGGCGGCCGAGCTCGGGGTTGCCGCCGTGCAGTGCGCCAGCGGCGGCGTGGCCGACGGGACCTCGAACCCGCCGATCCAGCGGATGATCGCCAACTTGCGAGCGCTCGGGCACACGGTCGAGATCGACGACGGGGCGGTCGCCGAGGTGGCGCGCTACTTCACCGCGCTGGCCGAGGCCGAGGGGCTGCCGACCGGGCACCCGATGGCGTTCGACGCGGCCTACCTGCAGCACCAGCTGCCCGGCGGGATGGTCGGGACGATGCGTCGCCACCTGGCCGACCACGGCGTGCCGCAGCTCGAGGGCGCGGTGATCGAGGAGATGGGCCGCGTGCGCGAGGAGCTCGGCTGGCCGATCGTGATGACCCCGTTCGCGCAGATGCTGCAGACGCAGGCGGTGCTCAACGTGACCGGCAAGGAACGCTACGCTGTGATGCCCGACGAGATGATCCGCTACGCGATCGGCCGCTTCGGACGGCCCAACGTGCCGATCGATCCGCGAGTGATGGACCGGATCATGGCCAACCCGCGGACGAACGAACTGCAGGCCGAGCCGGGGATGGCCGAGCTGTCCGACCTCAGGAAGCGGATCGGCGCCAGCCTGTCCGACGAGGAATTCCTGCTGCGCGCGACGATGCCGGCGAACCTCGTCGACGCGATGCAGGCGGCCGGGCCGGCCGAGCGGGAATACGATCCGGCCAAGGTGCCGGTGATGAACCTGCTGCGCGAAGTGCTGAAGCGCACCGACGTGACGCAGATCACCGTCGAGAAAGCGGGATTCAAGCTGGAGGTGGCGGCGTGATCGCCAACCCCCCCTCGTCATTGCGAGGAGCGGAGCGACGAAGCGATCCAGGGGCGGCAGAGTGTGACGCTCTGGATTGCTTCGCTTCGCTCGCAATGACCAAGAGAGGGTTCTGAAGACATGACGTCCGTCCTCCCCCGCCGCCCCAAGGGCCTGATGTTCGACCTCGACGGGACGCTGATCCTGAGCGACCGCAAGCTCGGCGGCTACACCGCGATCCCCGGCGCGGCCGAGGCGCTGGCGGCGCTCGACGACCGCGGCATCCCGTGGATCGCGATGACCAACGGCAGCGCCTACGCCGCGCGGGTGCAGGCGCCGCGGCTGCGCGAGGTCGGCCTGCCGGTGCCCGACGAACGGCTGTTCACGCCCAACAGCGTCGCGGCGCGGGCGATCATCGAGCGCGAATACCGCAGCGTGCTGGTGCTCGGCACCCCGGGCGTGGCCGAGGCGCTGGCCGAAGCGGGCGTGCCGTGCGTGCTGCCCGAGGACGAGGCCGCGCACGAGACCGACGCGGTCTACGTCGCCTGGCACCCCGACTGCACGATGCCGCACATCCACCTGGCCTGCGAGCGGGTGCTCGACGGTGCGGCCTTCCTGACCGCCTCCGACGTGCCGTTCTTCGCCACCAGGGACGGCCGCTCGTTCGGCTATTCGTGCGCGATCAACGGCGCGGTCGCGCGCGTCACCGGCCGCGAGCCCGAGGCCTGCGGCAAGCCGAGCCCGCTGGCGCTGGCGATGATCGCCGAGCAGCTGGGGGTGGCCGAGGAGGACGTCGGCGTGGTCGGCGACGACGCGGTGGCCGAAATGCAGATGGCCCGCGCCGGCGGCGCCCTCGGCATCGCCGTCGCCAGCGGCTCGACCACCCGCGCGCAATGGGCGGCCCAGCCGCACGAACGCGCGCCGCACGTGGTGATCGACAGCGTCGCGGATTTGCTGTCCAATGGACTGCTGGACTAGTTGCCCCTGAAACCACTAGGGGAGCGCGGATGAAACTCGGCCGTCTCAACCACGTCGGCGTCGCGGTGCCGGACATCGAGGCGGCGATCGCCTTCTGGCGCGACACGATGGGCGCGACGCAGGTGTGCGCGCCGTTCGACATGCCCGAGCAGGGCGTGCGGGTGTGCTTCGTCGATACGCCGGACCGGGGAACGCAGATCGAGCTGCTGGCGCCGCTCAGCGAGACCTCGCCTGTCGCAGCCTTCCTGCAGCGCAACCCGCTCGGGGGGCAGCATCATCTGGCGTTCGAGGTGCCGGACATCGCGGCGGCCCGCGCGGAGTTCGAGGCCATTGGCAAGCGCATCCTCGGCCCCACGCGCATCGGAGCGCACGGGACGCCGGTGTTCTTCGTGCATCCCAAGGACATGGCCGGGGTGCTGACCGAGATCATGGAGGCGCCGGGCAGCGGCCACTGAACCCTTCTCCCGCTGGCGGGAGAAGGATAGCGAAGCTTACCGCCGCAAGGCGGTTAGCGTAGCTTGGATGAGGGCTCCTTTCCTCGCCGCCAAGGGAGGAGCCCTCATCCAACTTCGACTAAGGCCCGCTTCGCGGACCCTAAGTCTGCGTACCCTTCTCCCGCCAGCGGGAGAAGGGATGTAGGGAGTGCGGATGCCGACGCGTAAAGACTGGCAGGACAAGGCCGCCGACGAGCTCAAGGGCCGCGATGCCACCTGGCACGTGCCCGAGGGGTTCGCGATCCGGCCGCTGTACACTTCGGGCGACCTGATCCCCGATCCCGGCCTGCCCGGCTTCGCGCCGTTCACGCGCGGGCCCTACGCTTCGATGTACACCGGGCGGCCGTGGACGATCCGGCAATACGCGGGGTTCTCGACCGCCGAGGACTCGAACGCGTTCTACCGGCGCAACCTCGCCGCCGGGCAGAAGGGGCTGTCGGTGGCGTTCGACCTCGCGACGCACCGGGGTTACGATTCCGACCACCCGCGGGTGATCGGCGACGTCGGCAAGGCGGGGGTGGCGATCGACACCGTGCGCGACATGGAGATCCTGTTCGACGGCATCCCGCTCGACCGGATGTCGGTCTCGATGACCATGAACGGCGCGGTGATCCCGGTGATGGCGTTCTACATCGTCGCCGCCGAGCGCCAGGGGGTGGCGCAGGCGCAGCTCCAGGGGACCATCCAGAACGACATCCTCAAGGAGTTCATGGTCCGCAACACCTACATCTACCCGCCCGAGCCGAGCATGCGGATCGTCTCGGACATCATCGCCTATTGCTCGCAAAAGATGCCGAAATTCAACAGCATCTCGATCTCGGGCTACCACATGCACGAGGCCGGCGCGACGGCGGTGCAGGAACTCGCGTTCACCATCGCCGACGGCAAGGAATATGCACGGCGGGCGATGGCGGCGGGGCTCGACATCGACGCCTTCGCGCCGCGGCTGTCGTTCTTCTTCGGCATCGGCATGAACTTCTTCATGGAAGTCGCCAAGCTGCGCGCGGCGCGGGTGTTGTGGTGTGAGGTGATGGAAGGCTTCGGGGCGCAGGACGAGCGCAGCAAGATGCTGCGCACGCATTGCCAGACCAGCGGGGTGTCGCTGCAGGAGCAGGACCCGTACAACAACGTCATCCGCACCACCGTCGAGGCGCTGGCGGCGGTGCTCGGCGGGACGCAGAGCCTGCACACCAACGCGCTCGACGAGGCGCTCGCGCTGCCGACCGACTTCTCGGCGCGGATTGCGCGCAACACGCAGCTGGTGCTGGCCGAGGAGACCGGGGTCACGCGGGTGATCGATCCGCTCGGCGGCTCGTACTACGTCGAGGCGCTGACGGCGAAGCTGGTCGAGGAGGCCGAGGCGCTGATCGCCGAGGTCGACGCGCTTGGCGGGATGACCGCGGCGGTGGCGAGCGGGATGCCCAAGCGGCTGATCGAGGAGGCGGCAGCGGCGCGGCAGGCGCGGATCGATCGCGGCGAGGACGTCGTCATCGGGGTCAACAAGTACCCGCTCGACGAGCATGCCCCGATCGAGACGCTCGAAGTCGACAACCACCGCGTGCGCGAAGGCCAGATCGCGCGGATCGCGCGGGTGCGGGC
>JAEZES010000155.1 GCA_023432995.1 Pseudomonadota bacterium | reverse complement strand
CGCCTCTCGCAGGATCGCCTCCAGCACTGCGTCGGTGTTCCCCTGCGCATCGTCGTTCCAGAAGCGGATCACTCGATAGCCCGCGGCTTCGAGCCGAGCCGTTCGCGCCGCATCACGCTCCGGAGTGTGCTGGCCCCCGTCGAGTTCGACGACGAGGCGTTTCTCGGGGCAAAGGAAATCGACCACATGATAGCCCACGGTGGCCTGCCGCCGAACCTTGAATCCGCCGAGTTGGCGACTGCGCAAGCACTGCCAAAGCTTGCCTTCGGCATCAGGGGCATTCCGGCGCAGCGTCCGTGCGAAGCGACTGGTCGACCCGATCGGCATGGCCCCGGCTAACGCCGGACCAGCTCTCGTCAAAGCGGAGCCAGATCCATTCCGGATCCTTCTCCCGCTGACGGGAGAAGAATAGCGAAGGTTAGGCCCGCAGGGCCTTACCGCAGCCTGGATGAGGGCTCCTTCTTCTTCGCCAGCCGCGCCTTGATCGAGCGGCTGATCTTCTCCAGCCGCGCGGCCCGCCCGGCCGGGGTCTTCGCCTCGAGGTAGTGCTCGATCGCCTTGCGCTTGTGGTTGGGGATCAGCGCGGCGTAAGCGCGCGCGAACTCCGCGTCGCTTGCCATCCGCGCGGCCATCTCCGCCGGCATCGTCATGTCGGCCAGTCGCAGCTCGACCGCGACCTCGTCGCCCGGCTGCAGGCCGGATGCGTCGAGAAACGGCTTGAGGAACTCGACGAACCAGTCGGGGCTGCCGTGGCCCCAATCCTTGATCGTCCGGCGCCCGAAATCACGGCCGCCGAGCGTGCCCTCGACCGTCCGCCACTCGCTCAGCTTCCACGGCGCGACGGTTGCCCCGGCGATGCGGATGAACACCGGCAGGACCGGATGCTTTCGGCGGAGCTCGGCGCGGAAGCGGATCGGCAAGGTCATCGATGTCGTCCGTCGAATTCCGCTGTCCTACCGATCCCGTTTTGTTCCATCATGCGCGATCTGGTGATTCGGCCAATTGCAGGGGAGACCGCGCCAATGATGACACATCGGGCGCCAGGGTGACACGTTCCCGGCCCAAAGTTACGGAAAAGCGCTTTTCCGCTCCTGGGGTCTGTCGCAAGTGTCAGACGGGCCGAGCCCCGGCGCCGCCGCTCAGCGCTTGATCTTGAGCGAGTCCGGGCGCTTGCGGGCGACCCACTGGCCGCGGCCGGGGAAGCCCTTCAGCACCTCGCCGTCCCACAGCCGCACCGTGCGGCGGCGGAAGCGCCACTTGCCGTCGGCGCCCCTGACCGCGTGGTCGTCGTACCAGCCGGTGAAGCGCAGCAGGTAGGGCGGCTCGCCCTCGCACTCGGTGACGAAGGCGAAACTGCGCAGCTTGACCGTGCCGTCATCCTGCGGGCGGTACTGGGTTTGGGTGACGTGGTGCTGGCGGCCGGGGAAGCCGGGGGCGTTGGCGTAGTGCGCCATCAGCCCGCGGATGCCCGCGTGGCCCTCCCACACGTCGGGCTCCTCGAACACCTCCTCGCTCATCACGCAGTCCTCGGTGAAGCAGGCGACGAGGGCCTCGGCATCGCCGGTGTCGAGCGCCCACGAGTAGTCGGCGATCAGGTCCTGCAGGCCGAGGCGGTCTTCGATCGAAAGCGCGGTCATGGTCTCTCCCGTCGTGTTGCCACAACCGTAACACTCGTTATGATTGCCGCCAAGAACGGGAGAGACCCCTTGGGCAAGATCATCGTCACCGGCGCCTCGGGCCAGTTCGGCAACGCCGCGGCCCGGCAGCTTCTCGAACGCGTGCCGGCGGAAGACCTCGTGCTGCTGAGCCGCACGCCGGACAAGCTCGCCGACCTCGCCGAGGCCGGCGCCAGCGTGCGCTTCGCCGACTTCGACGACCCGGCCTCGCTCGGGCCGGCGATGGCAGGCGGCGAGAAGATGCTGCTGATCTCGACGGTGCGCGTCGGCAGCCGCGTCGAACAGCACACCGCGGCGGTCGAGGCGGCCAGGGCGCAGGGCGTGCGGCACGTGGTCTACACTTCGCTGCTCGGCGTCCGGACTCCGAACAACCCCTCGGTCGAAGGGTTCGACCACCTCGCCACCGAGCGCATGATCGAGGCCTCGGGCCTCGCCTGGACGCACTTGCGCGACAGCCTCTACGCCGAGGCGGTGGCGACCGCGATGGCGATCCCCGCGCTGCAGGCCGGGCATAAGCCCGAGAACGCCGGGCAGGGCCGCGTGCCGATCGTCAGCCGCGACGACTGCGTGGCGATCGCGGTCGGCGTGCTGACGCAGGACGGCCACGCCAACAATGCCTACGACGTCACCGGGCCCGAGCTGTGGACCCTGCCCGATGCGATGGCGCTGATCGCCGGGATGGCGGGCAAGCCGATCGAGGTCGAACTCGTCGACGACGAGGGCATGTTCGCCTACTTCGATTCGCTCGGCGTCCCGCGCAAGGCGTCGGACGTGGTCCCCGACGGCCCGATCCCGTGGGCCAGTGAGGGCATGGTCACCTTCGGCCAGTCGATCCGCGAAGGCTTCATGGATATCGAGTCCGACGACGTCGAGCGGATCACCGGCCGCAAGCCGCGCACGCTGCGCTCGGTGCTCGAGCAGTACCGGCACCTGTGGCCACAATGAAGAAGCTCGTCGTCGCGGCGCTGCTGGCCCTCGCCGCCTGCACCCAGGGCACCGACGCCCCCGAGGTCGACACTTCGGTGATCGGCGCGGGCGACGATTGGGACAACCCCGGCGGCGACTGGGCCGGGAGCCACTTCTCGCGCCTCGAAGACATCACCCGCGAAAACGTCGGCCAGCTCGGCCTCGCCTGGGAATACGACCTCGGCACCGCCCGCGTGCAGGAGGCGACCCCGGTGGTGGTCGACGGCGTCATGTACACCTCGGGCAACCTCGGCCGCGTCTACGCGCTCGACGCTGCGACCGGCGAGGAGCTGTGGCGCTTCGAGCCCGAGGTCGACATGCAGGCCAACCGCGCGGCCTGCTGCGACCAGGCCAACCGCGGCGTCGCGCTGGCCGACGGCAAGGTCTTCGTCGCTTCGCTCGACGGCTGGCTCTACGCGCTCGACCGGGTCAGCGGGAAGGTGATGTGGCGGGTCGACACGATCGCCGACCGCAAGCGCGCCTACACGATCACCGGCGCGCCCGAAATCGCCGGCAGCCTGGTGATCATCGGCAACGCCGGCGCCGAGTACGACGCGCGCGGCTACGTCACGGCTTACGACGTGCGCAGCGGCGACCAGAAGTGGCGCTTCTGGACCGTCCCGCACGATCCCGAGGAGGGCCCGCAGGAAAGCGAGGCACTGGAGAAGGCGCTCGCGACCTGGGATCCGCAGAGCCGCTGGGACATCGGCGGCGGCGGCACCGTGTGGGACGCGATCCAGTACGATCCGCTGTTCGACCAGGTGATCATCGGCACCGGCAACGGCGGCCCCTATCCGCTCAAGACCCGCTCGCCTGCGGGCGGCGACAACCTCTACCTGAACTCGCTCGTCGCGCTCGACCGCGCGACCGGCGAGATCAAGTGGCACTTCCAGGAGACACCGCAGGATTCGTGGGACCTGACCGCGACCCAGCCGATGGTCTTCGCCGAGCTCGAGGTGGGCGGGGCCAAGCGCCCGGTGATCCTGCACACGCCGAAGAACGGGTACTTCTTCGTCGTCGACCGCCAGACCGGCAAGCCGCTCGCGGCCAACGCGCTCGTGCGCACGAGCTGGGCCAGCGGCTGGGACCTCGACAGCGGCAAGCCGATCCTGACGCCCGAGTTCTCCGACTATTCGACCGGTCCCAAGATCGTCTTCCCGGCGAGCTCGGGTGCGCGCAACTGGCACCCGGCGGCCTACGACCCGTCGCGCAACCTCTACTTCGCGGCGGTGGTCGACATGGGCAACCTGATGTTCATCCCGCCGGGGCAGGAGCGTCCGCCGCACCGCAAGAACGCGATGAACCCGGCCGCGGCGCTGATCTTCACCGCCGACCTCGAGGCGGCGTCAGCCACCCTGCCGCCGCCGATGCAAGCGGCCCTCAAGGCGCTGCCGCAGTGGCAGCAGGTGCTCGACAAGCCATTCAGCTCCGAAATCCGCGCGATCGACCCGCTGACCGGCGAGACGAAGTGGGCCGCGCCGTTCGACGGCTGGCAGGACCGCGGCGGGGTGCTCGCGACCGCCAGCGGGCTGGTCATCCACGGCACGCTCGCCGGCAAGCTGATCGTCCGCGACGCCGAGACGGGCGAGGTGCTCAAGTCGATCGACACCGGCAGCTCGATCCTCGCCGCGCCGATGACCTACAAGGTCGACGGGGTGCAGTACGTCGCCGTGCAGACCGGCTGGGGCGGCGGCGGCTGGGGCTTCGTCCCGCCCTATGCGGCGGCCTATGCGAAGGGCAACGCCAACCGGCTGCTGGTGTTCAGGCTCGGCGGCGGCGAAGTGCCGATCCCGCCCGACCTGCCGCCGCTGCAGCCGGCCCCCGAGCCGCCCGCGCAGCTTCCCGGGGTGACGCCGGCGACGATCGCCTTGGGATCGGCGCTGTTCACCGAGACCTGCGCGATCTGCCACTCGAACCAGCCGCGCGCCCCGCTGCCCGACTTGCGCCGGATGCAGCCGGGCACGCACGACGTGTTCGACCGGATCGTGCGCGAAGGCCTGCTGCTGCCGAACGGCATGCCGCGCTTCGACGACCTGCTTTCGCCCGAGCAGGCCCGGGCGATCCACGCCTTCCTGATCGACGAGCAGCGCAAGCTCCGCGCCCGCGAGCTGCAGCTCCAGCGCGAAGGCAAGCCGCTCGACAGCCGCAGTCTGACGATATTGTCCAGCTACTAGGAGAAGGAAGGAGCCCTCATCCAAGCTGCGCTGGCTCGCTTCGCGAGCAAGCTTCGCTATCCTTCTCCCCCAGTGGGAGAAGAAGCCTGGCCGCAAGCGCCCTGCCCATCTTCTCCCGCTGGCGGGAGAAGGATACGGAGACTTGGCCCCGCAGGGGCCTAGTCGGAGTTGGATGAGGGCCCCTGCCTTCGCCCCGAACGAGGAGACCCGCGATGACCCCCGAAGGCGTCAACATCAAGCACCCCGACAAGCTGTTCATCGGCGGCGAATGGGTCGCTCCCACCAGCGGCGAGCAGCTCGAGATCGTCAACCCGAACTCGGAGGACGTCGTCGCCCGCACCGCAGCCGCCGGTCCCGCGGACATGGACCGCGCGGTCGCCGCCGCGCGGCAGGCGTTCTGT
>JAEZES010000062.1 GCA_023432995.1 Pseudomonadota bacterium | reverse complement strand
GCGGCGGAGTGGTGTTCACGATCACGCGCGAGGGAAGCCAGCTGCGCGCCCAGCGCGAGGGGGCGGTCACCGGGCCGGCGCTGCCGATCTATCCCGAGACGCCGCTGAGCTTCTTCTGGAAGGCGGTCGACGCGCAGGTGACCTTCACCGCCGACGACAGCGGCAAGGTCACCGGCGCGACGTTCAAGCAGGGCGCGCTCGCGCTGAGCGGGACGCGGGCGGAGCCGTAGGCCGGCGAAAAGAGGGACAGTCCCCATTTTCGCTCCGGCGGGCCGGAACGAGGGACAGTCCCCATTTTCGCTGGCGTACGCACGCGCCCGTCAGAAAATGGGGACTGTCCCTCTTTTTACGCCGCCGCCCTCTGCGCGTGCCGCTCGAGCAGCACCTCGGCGATCTGGATCGCGTTGAGCGCGGCGCCCTTGCGCAAGTTGTCGCCGACCACGAACAGCGCGAGGCCGTGCGCCACGGTGCGGTCCTTGCGCACGCGGCCGACGAACACCGGGTCGGCGCCGGTCGCTTCGAGCGGGTTGGGGACGTCGGTTACGACTACGCCCGGCGCCTGCCGGAGCAGCGCCAGCGCCTGTTCGGGCTCGAGCGACCGCTCGAACTCGAGGTTGAGCGACAGCGCGTGGCCGGTGAACACCGGCACGCGCACGCAGGTGCCCGACACCGCCAGCTCGGGCAGGCCGAGGATTTTGCGGCTCTCGTCGCGCAGCTTGAGCTCCTCCTCGGTGTAGTCGTCCTCGCCGAGCACGTAGTTGAGCGGGACGACATTGAAGGCGATCGGCACCGCCCACTTGCGCGGCTCGCCGAGATCGACCGCATCGCCCTTGCGCGCGAGCTTGTCGCTGTCCGCGGCGCCGGCCACGACCTGCTCGTGCAGCACCTGCACGCCCTCCATGCCGCCGCCCGAGACCGCCTGGTAGGTGCTGGCGACGATCCGCCTGAGCCCGGCCGCATCGTGCAGCGGCTTCAAGACCGGCATCGCCGCCATCGTCGTGCAGTTGGGATTGGCGATGATCCCCTTCGGCAGCGCGTCGAGCGCCTCGGGGTTCACCTCGGACACCACCAGCGGCACTTGCGCCTCGGCGCGCCAGGCCGAGCTGTTGTCGATCACCACCGCGCCGGCCGCCGCCGCGCGTGGGGCGAGCGCCTTCGAGGTCGACCCGCCGGCCGAGAAGAACACCATGTCGAGTCCGGCGAAATCCGCGGTCTCGGCGTCCTCGACCGTGATCGCGTGCCCCTCGAACTCGATGGTCTTCCCCGCCGAGCGTGCCGAGGCGAACAGCCGCAGCGAGGTGAGCGGGAACTTCCGCTCGGCGAGCAGTTCGCGCATCATCCCGCCGACAAGGCCGGTCGCGCCGACGATGCCGACATTCGGTCGACTGGCCAGCGGCCGGGCGGGAAGGGAACGGGAATCGGTCATGGCACTACGTCTCCTGCTGGGCGGAGGCGCGGGACCGGGTTTCGTGAGAGAGACCTGCCCCGCGTTCTCCGCAGGGGCCTGGTCGGGGTGTCCGTTAAGCCGGCACGACCCTGACCGCCCCGCGGATGCGGGTCGGTTTCGGGGTGGTAATAATCTTGCCGGCGGTAAACATCGGGCGGGCTCTTAGTGTCGCCAACGAGGCTTGTAAACCGCCCGATGTTAACGAGGGCCTTCCTCGGCCGCCCAGTCCTGTTGCGGGCCGCTGCGCTAGCGGACCTGTTCCGGCCCCAGCTCGGGATCGAGGTCGCGCGGGCGGGTGAGGTGGACCAGCTTGCCGCAACCCGGCGCGCAGTCGGCCCAGCGGTCGATCGCCAGCTCGAGCACGGCAAACGTCGCGGTCGGGTATTTCTCGGCCAGCTCGTCAAACAGCGCGTTCTCGTTCTCGGGCGCGACGAGGTCGAACACCAGCCGCTGCAGTCCGGGGTTGTGCCCGGCCACGAGCACGGCGTCCGGCTCGCCGTCGAGCGTTCGCAACAGCTCGATCAGGGCGTCGCTTTCGGCGAGATAGAGGCGTTCGTCCCAGCGGGTCGGGATCCTGAGGCGGGTCGCGTCGAGCGTGCGCCTGACGCGCTCGGCGGGGCTCGCGAGCAGCAGGTCCCAGTTCACGCCGTGCTCGCGGATGTGACCGCCCATCACCGCGGCCCCGCGCCGCCCGCGGTCGTTGAGCCCACGGTCGTAGTCGCGCAGCGCCATGTCGTCCCAGTCGGACTTCGCGTGCCGCAGGAGGCCGAGCCGCTTCACCAATCCCGCTCCTCTTCGCGCGCGGGAACCGCGCTTTCGCCCCCGGTCGAGAAAACACTCGCGGCCACGCGTTGTAAAGCCTCCTCCAGCGTCAGCCGCCGCACCGGCGTGCCCGGCGGGAAGGCGCTCAGCAGGCGGGAGGGGAAGGCCGGCGAGAGGACCACGAAGTGCCCGCTGTCCTCGGCCGAGCGGATCAGCCGGCCGAACGCCTGCGCGAGCCGCGCGCGGATCAGCCGATCGTCGTAGGCGCCGCCGCCGTTGGCCGCGCGCCGCGCGCGGTGGAGGATCGAGGGCTTGGGCCAGGGGACCTGCTCGAGCACCACGCAGCGCAACGAATGGCCGGGCACGTCGACCCCGTCGCGCAGCGCGTCGGTGCCGAGCAGGCTGGCCTTGGGGTCGTCGCGGAAGATGTCGACCAGCGTGCCGGTGTCGATCGGGTCGACGTGCTGCGCGTACAGCGGCAGCCCGGCGCGCGCGAGCCGGTCGGCGATGCGGCCGTGGACCGCGCGCAGCCGGCGGATCGCGGTGAACAGCCCGAGCACGCCGCCGCCGCAGGCCTCGATGATCCGCGCATAGGCGCCGGCGAGCGCGGCGAGGTCGCCCTTGGTCACGTCGGTCACGATCAGCACTTCGGCGCGGCCGGCGTAGTCGAACGGGCTCTCGGCGCTGGCGAGCAGCGGCGCGCCGTCGAGGTGCAGCGCGCCCGAGCGAGCGAGCGCGGCGTTCCAGTCCTCGCCGTCGCGCAGGGTCGCGCTGGTCAGCATCACCCCGTGCGCCGGCTCGAGCACGACCTTGGCGAACGGCTTCATCGGGTCGAGGAAGCGCCGGTGCAGCCCGACGTCGTACTCGCGCGCGTCGGAGCGCTCGACCGCCAGCCAGTCGACGAAGTCGGGATCGGCCGGGCCGCCGAGCCGGTCGAGCAGCGCTTCCCACGCGGCGAGCGTGTCGATCCGCCAGGCGAGCGAGTGCCGCGCACCCTCGATCCGCGCGCGGCCGGCGGCGTCGAGCCAGTCGGGCCCGTCCTCGACCAGCGCCTCGAGCCGGACCCCGAGGCGGATCAGCGGCTGGCGGATCGCGGCCAGCGCCGAGGCCGCCTGCTGGGC
>JAEZES010000261.1 GCA_023432995.1 Pseudomonadota bacterium | reverse complement strand
GCGCCAGCTCGCTCGCAGGCGGGCATAAGACGCTGATCCCCGAACTGGTCGAGGCGCTGCGCGCCGCCGGGCGGGCCGACGTCAAGGTCGTCGCCGGCGGGGTGATCCCGCCGCAGGACTACCAGTTCCTGCGTGACGCCGGGGTGCAGGGCATCTACGGCCCGGGCTCGAACGTGGTCGAATGCGCGGCCGACCTGCTGCGCCTGCTCGGCCACAACATGCCGCCGGCGGGCGAGGATGTGCGGGAGGCTGCGGAGTGAGCGACGAGGACACCACCGTTCCGGTCGTGGACCACGGGCACGACGGCGAGCTGCTGCTCTACGACTACTTCAAGCACCTGACGACGCTGGCGCTCCTCGCGCTTGGCGGCATCCTGACGGTTTCGCAGATCGCAGACCGCGAGGACGTGAAGCCATGGCTGCTTGCAACGGTTCTGGTGACGATAAGCCTGGGAGGGATCGCCGCGTTCGGTGGCGCCGGCGAGATCGTCCGCGGGCGGCACACCGGGACGCCGCGTCACAAATCCGTCGAGTTCTACCGGCGGGTCGCGCCCATCCTGCTGGCGATCGGAGTCGGCATGTTCCTGTCCATGTTCGTCGACAGCATCGTATGACCGTCCGCACCGACTGGACCCGCGCGGAGATCGCCGCGCTGTTCGAGCTCCCGTTCACCGCGCTCGTGTTCCGCGCGGCCGAGGTGCAGCGGGCGCATCATCGGGCGGGCGTGGTGCAGTTGTGCACGGTGCTCTCGATCAAGACCGGCGGGTGTCCGGAGGATTGCGGCTACTGCTCGCAGAGTGTGAAGGCCGACAGCGGGGTCGAGGCGACCAGGCTGATGGACGTGCAGCAGGTGCTGCAGCGCGCGGCGCTGGCCAAGGATGCGGGGAGCCAGCGGTTCTGCATGGGCGCCGCGTGGCGCAATCCCAAGGACCGCGACATGCCCAAGATCGTCGAGATCGTGAAAAGCGTGCGGGCGATGGGGCTCGAGACCTGCATGACGCTCGGGATGCTGACGCCGAAGCAGGCGGGGATGCTCGCCGAGGCGGGGCTCGACTACTACAACCACAACATCGACAGCAGTCCCGAATACTACGAGCGGGTGATCACCACGCGCACGTTCGCGGATCGGCTCGACACGCTGGCGAACGTGCGCGCGGCGGGGATCAGCGTGTGCTCGGGCGGGATCGTCGGCATGGGCGAGACGCGCGAGGATCGCGTCGGCTTCATCCACACGCTCGCCACGCTGCCGCACCATCCCGAGAGCGTGCCCGTCAACGCGCTGGTGCCGGTCAGGGGCACCGTGCTCGGCGACATGCTGGCCGACACGCCGCTGGCCAGGATCGACGACATCGAGTTCGTGCGCACGGTGGCCGTCGCGCGGATCACGATGCCGCGCTCGATGGTCCGTCTCTCCGCCGGGCGTGAGTCCATGAGCGAGGCGACGCAGGCGCTGTGCTTCCTCGCCGGGGCGAACTCGATCTTCACCGGCGACAGGCTGCTAACCGCGCCGAATGCGGGCGACGATGCCGACGGGGCGCTGTTCGCAAAGCTGGGGCTGGCGCCGCTGGCGGGCAAGGAGCCGCTGCGGGCGCTGCGGGAGCCCGCCGAGTGATCGCCGCAGCGCTCCTGCTCCTCCTGCAACCGGCCCCAGTCGTGCAGCCGGTCGATTGCGATACGACGCGCGATGCCGAAGAACTGCGCGCCTGCGCCCTCGCCCAGGCGGCCGCTGAAGCCGCGGTCGACAGCCAACTCGGACTGGACGACCCATCGGTCCCCATGTCGGCGGAACTCGCGCGGCAACGCGCGCGGGCCACGGTGCGCGAAGCCGTCCGGCTGTTCTGCGCCGATCCGCGGGGAGACGACCACGTCGCCCGTTGCGCCGAGCTCGATCTCGAGACTGCGACGACGGATCTGGCCGAGCAGTGGGACCAAACCCTCGCACGGATGGCCGCCGCTCGCGACGACGATGCCGCGGAGCGGATAGAGGCGCTGATCGAAGACCAGGCAGCCTGGACCGAGTTGCTCGAGGCTCAGTGCCGGAGCAGCAAACGGAGCGCAGTTCGCCAAAACAAGTGCAGGGCCCGCTTGACCCGCGCGCGCACGGGGCACCTGCGAGAGCTCGCGTCGAGCGTGCGGTAGCAAGTAGGATGTTCTCCAAGATCCTCATCGCCAACCGCGGGGAAATCGCCTGCCGGGTGATCCGCACCGCGCGGCGGATGGGGATTGCGACGGTGGCGGTCTATTCGGACGCCGATGCGCGCAGCCCCCATGTGCGGATGGCGGACGAGGCGGTGCATATCGGGCCATCGCCCGCCGCAGAGAGCTACCTGCGCGCGGACGGGATCATCGAAGCCTGCAAGGCGACCGGGGCCGAGGCGGTGCATCCGGGGTACGGCTTCCTCAGCGAGCGGGCGAGCTTCGTCGAGGCGCTCGAGGCCGCTGGGATCGCGTTCATCGGGCCGCCGGCCAGCGCGATCGCGGCGATGGGCGACAAGATCGAGAGCAAGAAGCTGGCGCTCGCGGCCGGGGTCAACGTGGTGCCGGGGTTCGTCGGCGAGATCGCGGACACCGGGCACGCGGTGACCATCGCCGGCGAGATCGGCTACCCGGTGATGATGAAGGCCTCGGCCGGCGGCGGCGGCAAGGGCATGCGGCTGGCGTGGTCCGAGGCGGACGTGCGCGAGGGGTTCGACGCAGTCCGGCGCGAGGGGCTGAGCTCTTTCGGCGACGACCGCATCCTGATCGAGAAGTTCGTCGAGAGCCCGCGGCACATCGAGATCCAGGTGCTGGGGGACAAGCACGGCAACCTCGTGCACCTCGGCGAGCGCGAGTGCTCGATCCAGCGGCGGCACCAGAAGGTGGTCGAGGAGGCGCCCTCGCCGTTCGTCACCCCGGCGATGCGCCTGGCGATGGGCGAGCAGGCGGTCGCGCTGGCGCGCGCGGTCGGCTACCACTCGGCGGGGACCGTCGAGCTGATCGTCTCGGGCGCCGATCCCAGCGGCGAGAGCTTCTACTTCCTCGAGATGAACACCCGGCTGCAGGTCGAGCACCCGGTGACCGAGGCGATCACCGGGCTCGACCTGGTCGAGCAGATGATCCGCGTCGCGGCCGGGGAGAAGCTGGCCATTTCGCAGGCCGACGT
>JAEZES010000131.1 GCA_023432995.1 Pseudomonadota bacterium | reverse complement strand
GGCGAGCGGGACGCGCGCGGCCTCGGCGGCCGCTGGCCGGTCGTAGCCGCCGCTGGCGACGACGTCGCCGGCGATCTTCATGCCGGTGGCGAAATACCCCGCGACGACTGCGGCGAGCAGCGCGTAGGCGGCCCACGCCTTGCCGCCCGGCGCCATCCGCCGCAGCAGCCCGTCCTTGAGCAGCCACTGGTGGCGCAGCGCGCCGGCGACGTGGAGCAGGACCAGCGCGAGGCCGGTCCACGCGAGCAACTCGTGTCCCTGCTCGGCGACCTCGTGCAGCGCGCGCGAGACCGGCAGGTGCGGCCACGGCACCACGCCGAACAGCAGCGTCGGCACCTGGATGCGCGAGGTCGACACGACAATCCACCCGGTCAGCGGGGCGAGGATCATGAAGGCGTAGAGCAGCGTGTGCACGGCCCTGGCGAGGAAGCCCTGGAAACCGCCCTCGACCGCCGGCGGCGGGCGGTGAGTCAGGCGCCAGGCGAGCCGGGCGAGGGTCAGCAGCAGGATGGTGACGCCGATCGACTTGTGCAGCTGGAACAGCGCGAAGCCGCGCTCGTCGTCGGGCATCGAGAAGCCGAGCGCGAGCTGGAAGCCGAGCGCGAGCGCGATCAGCCAGTGGAGGACGACCGCGACGGTGCTGTAGCGCTGCTGCCCGGCGGCGAGATCCCTCGGCGCGTCAGTGGTACTCAGTGTCTCCCTCCTCGTTGACCGGGTTGCGGTCGTTCTCGGAGCACTGGAACTCGAGCAGCTTGCCGTAGCGGTCGCGGCGGTACCGGGTGGTCACCTCGAATGGCTCGGCCAGCGCCTCGGGATCCTCCATGTGCATCTCGTTTATCAGCACATCGGGGTCGTTCGGGTCGAGATGCATTCGTTCGGTGAGGACGAACTGGTCGGAATGCGGCCAGCCGGTGTCGATCTCGAGCTCGTCGGAGATGCCGCGGGTGACGACCACCAGCGTGTCGCCCTCCCAGTGGCCGACCGAATCGCCCATGAAGCTGGGATCGGGGTCTTCCTCGTGCAGGCGGCCGTCGGTCCAGATCGTGCGCGTCTGCATCCAGGCTTCCTGGTTGATGGTCACGCGGCCGGGGGCGAAGATGAACTCGTAGGGGTACTGGCCGAGGCGCATGATGCGCGGCATGCCGGGCGGCGAGCAGTTCGAGCGGTTGCGCCGGGCGACGCCGTCGCGCGCGCGGACCTCGGCGACCCAGGCCTCGCGGCGGGCGAGGTATTCGCCCTTGAGCCGGGGCTGGGGCGCGGCGGCGCCGCTGCCCGGAGGGCCGGCCATGACGAACCAGATCCCGCCCCAGTCGGGCAGCGCGTCGAGCGCGGCGTATTGCCCCTTGGGGTTGGCGGCACCCTTGCCCTCCTCGACTCCCGGCGGCGGCGGCGAGCGGGTCGCGGCGCCCAACTGGGCGGCGGCGGGAGCGGCGAGGACCAGGGCGGCAAGGCCCAGACAGACAACCCGATTCATCGCTCCCCCTGCCGCATTCCCACGTCCCATGTCCATTCCTGCATCGCCCGTCGCGGCCCGCCGAAGGGCCAGCTCACCACGAGCGCGACCCGATTTCAATCGCCGGGCAAGGTCAGCCGCCGGGCAAGATCAGCTGACGTCGCCCAGCGTCGAGCCGTCGGGCAGGCGCACGCCGGCGTAGCTGCCACCGCGCGCGCCGCTGCGCAGCGGGTGGACCCAGATGCGCACCCGGTCGCCCGGCTTGAGCGAGGTGCGCTTCCAGCCTTCCTGGGCGAGGTTGTTGGGGCTGGTCATCTCGATCGCCCAGCGTTCGGTGCCGCTCGGCGCGGTCACGTCGGCCTCGATGAACGCGTGCGGGTTCTGCCACTTGAAGCGGACGACCTGGGCGTCGAGCACGATCGTCTTGTTCATGTCGAACATCGAGTAGCTGTGATGCGCCGCGGCGGGGATCGTCAGCGCGGCGAGCACGGCCGCGGCGAGGGGTTTGCGAAACCGCTTCACGAGAACCTCCGTCATAGGTTGGGCACGTTCACAGGCGTGCCGTTCTTGGGCAACCCCGAATCGAGCACTCGCCCGTTCGGCAGCCGCAGATCGAGAAACAGCCCGCCCGGGTTGCCGTCGCGCAGCGGATTCATCCGCAGCGTGACCCGGTCGCCCTGGCGGACCGAGGTGCGGCTCCAGCCCTGGCGCTTGAGGTTGTTCGGGCTGTTGAGCTCGATCGACCAGTGCGTCACGCGGCCGTTCGCGCCCGGCACGTCCATCTCGATGAAAGCGTGCGGGTTGGTCCACTGGAACTCGGTCACCGTGCCTTCGAGCGTGACGATGCGCCGCTGGTCGAACATCGCGAAGCTGTGGTGCGCGAGCGCCGGGACCGCGGCGAGCAGCGCGGCGGCGGCGCCCAGGACGAGCCTAGTCATTGTCGGAGTCTCCCTCGAGCGCGGTCTGCCCGCGCTCCTCGGCCGTCGCGCTGCCGAGGTTGGTGCCGGGCAGGTTGGCGTTGTACTGCAGGATGCAGTTGGCCTCGTTGATGTCGGTGTAGTCCTGCCGGTTGTAGCGCTTCACCGACTTCCACTCGCCCTGCCACATCTGCGGATCGATCAGTTCGTACTCGACTTCCATCGTCCTGCCGTCGTTGACCAGGCGGATCCGCTCGATCAGCTCGAACTGGTCGGAGATCGGGATGCCGAGATCGATGTAGTGGTTGTCGACCTCGAAGTACTTGGTGTGAACGACCAGCGTGTCGCCCTCCCAGCGGCCGACCGACTCGCCGTTGTAGCTCGGCACGACGAGGTCGGGGTCGGAGTGCTGCCGGCCGTCGAGGAAGATCGTGCGGACCGAGTTGTTGAAGCCCGAGATCACGTAGATCGCCGTCGGCAGCTGGATGAAGGCGTGCGGCCAGACGCGCGTCATCAGCATCGGCATGCCCGGCGGGTAGCACTGGCCGATCGCGTCGCGGTAGGTCTCGCCGCGCGCCTGTGCCTTGGGCTGCTCGATCAGCGCCTCGATCCCCTCGGGGCCGAAGCGCGGGTAGGGCGGGCCGAACATGTAGTCGGCAAAACCCTTCGACAGGTCGACGAACCAGGTGCCGGTGACGTCGAACGGCGCCGCCGGCCGCGGCTTGCGGAGGTTTTCGGGGGCCAGCGCGCCGAGGTAGCCCGGATGCTTGGGCACCATCTGTTCGAGCCGCTCGGGCGGGATCGGGACCAGCGGGCGGACGACTTCGGGCTGCTCCGGCGCGGCGGCGTCGCCGGCGGGCTGGGCCGCGGCAGCGACGCCGCTGGCGGCGGCCAGGGCCGCGAGGGAGAACCCGATAAGCTTCAACACCATTCCTCTCACCCTTAGTTGATAGATCAACCGCGTCCGACTCGAAGTCAAGCCCGGGTCGCGGTTGATCTTTCCTCTCAGCCGGCCGGCACCTTGTCGATCCTCGTCTCGCGTGGCTGCCGGTCGCCGGCGCGGCCGCTGCGGCGCTGGTCGACCCGCTTGGCGATCCTCGCCAGCATCCGGTCGAGCGTATCGCGACCGTCCGAATCGAGATCCTGCAGGATCCATTCGAAGTAGTCGCGCCGCTTGGCCTTGATGCGATCGTGCAGCTCGAGGCCGCGCGCGGTCGGCGTCAGCGTCAGCCGATTGCCATGATCGCGCGCGCAGTCGCGCTCGACCAGCCCGGAGTCGACCAGGCGCGACACCGCCCGGCTGACCTCGGCCCGATCCACTTCGAAAGCCACGCAAATTTCGGCCGCGCTGGAAGAGCCGGTGGTGCAGATGAAGCCGAGCGCGCGCCACTCGGCGGCGCTCATGCCGAAATCGCGGTGCAGGTCGCGCGCGGTCTCGCGGTCGATCATCCGGGCCAGCAGCATCATCCGGTGAGGGATGAAATACTGGTTCGCCATGAACCAGGTGGTGGACAAACTCATAGACCAGGGCCCCGCTTCGCCGGCCGCGCCGGCGCCTGTTTCGCCTACCGTTCCACGGACGGCACCAGTTCGCAAGACGGGCCGCGCCGAGCGCCCGCCCAGCGCACGCGATGCTTAGGCCGGCGCGGCCTGCCAAACAAGTTGATTGATCAAATCCTCCCTGATAAGCGTCCGCCGCCAGGCCCGCATCAGAACGGGCGGCGATACAACCAGGGGAGGCCGACATGAGGGCATGTTCCGCCGTTTCGCGTGTGCGCTGGGCCGCACTGGCCGGTTCGGCCGCGGTCGCGCTGACCGCGCAATCCGTTCACGCGCAGTCAGCCGCCGAGCCCGCCGAGGACGACTCATCAGGCGGCCTGTCGGAGATCATCGTCACCGCCGAGCGGCGCGCGACCAACCTGCAGGATACCCCGCTGTCGGTCGTCGCGATGACCGAGGAGACAGTCGCCGCGAAGGGCATCGAGGATCTGCAGGACCTCGCGGTGTTCACGCCGAACCTGTCGATCTCGGCCTCACGCGGCAACGGCAACAACATCCCCAACTTCACCATCCGCGGGATCTCGGGCGGCGGCGGGGCCACCGGCGAGCGCGGCGTCGGCCTGTACATCGACGGCGTCTACGTGCCGCGCACCAGCGGCTCGGTGCTGCGGGTGCTCGACATCGAGCGGGTCGAGGTGCTGCGCGGCCCGCAGGGTACGCTGTTCGGGCGCAATTCGACCGGCGGCGCGATCCGCGTGTTCTCGCGCCAGCCCGACGACGAACTCGCCGGCTACGTCCGCGGCACGGTCGGCAATTTCGACCGCCACGACATCGTCGGCATGCTCAACCTGCCGGTCACCGACACCTTCGCGGTCCGCATGCAGGGCGCCTGGCTCAACCAGGACGGCTACGTCACCCGCGGCACGCAGGAGCTAGGTGCGACCGAAGACCTGATCGGCCGCGTGACCGCGCGGTGGGCGCCAACCGACGATTCGCACGCGACCTTCGCGTTCCTCTACAGCGAGTCGAAGGCCGACGGGACGCCGCTCGTGTTTCGCGAGTTCGACATGCGCCCGGGCATCGAAGGCGTGATCCAGGGCAACGTCGCCGACTGGCTCAACGACGCGTTCAAGCTCGCCGGCCAGGCGCCGCTGGAGCCGTACAACGATCCGCGGATCGTCACCGGCGATCCGTTCACCGCGCCGAGCCTGTGCCTGCTCGACGACTTCAACCCCGACTACGATCCGGTCGCCTGCCGCCAGTTCAACAACAACAAGTACTGGCAGGCCGACCTCACCACCGAGTTCCCGCTCGGCGACAACGTCACCATCAGCACGGTCACCGGCGTGGCCAAGCTCGATCACGAAGGGGTCAGCGACTACCAGCTGCTCGGCATGGAGTACCGCCGCGACGACATCGAGTCCGAGGTGCTCTACACCGAGCTTCAGCTCAACACCGTGCTGTTCGGCGGCGCGATCGACTTCGTCACCGGCGGCAACTACTTCTTCGAGCGGTCCGAGGCGCCGAACTACGTCATCAACCGGCGCGGGACGAGCGCGTTTCCGGCCAACCCCGGCACGCCGGCCAACGCCGACGCCGGGCTGTTCCGCACGGCGGACACTTTCACCCGGCAGGAATCGAACTCGTTCGGCGTGTTCGCCAACGCCACCTGGCATGTGACCGATCGGCTCGATCTGACCGGCGGCCTGCGCTACTCGCACGACAAGAAGGACTACACGCAGCGGCGCTTCGCCGAGTTCCTCCCGAGCGGCGCGCTCGGCGCGTTCCGCACTGCGCCGGGCACCAACTCGACCACGGTGCAGGACGACGCGAGCTTCGAGCAGGTCGATTATCGTGCGACCATCGATTACGACATCGCCCGCGAAATCATGCTCTACGCGACGGTGTCGAAAGCCTACAAGGCGGGCACCTACAGCTACACCATCCAGAGCTGGACCGTGGCCAACAACGCCACCGGCGAGAACCAGAGCGCGGTGATCGCGCCGATCCCGCCCGAGGAAGTGCAGAACTTCGAGATCGGCGCGCGCATGGAGCTGTTCGACGGCCGCGTGCGCTTCAACCCGACCGGGTTCTACATGAAGTATACCAACCGCCAGGCCGCGCGGCAGGTCGCCTGTGCGACCCCGGGCGTCGGCAGCTGCCCGCCGGTCGGGTTCAGCATCAATGTGGTCGATTCCGGCGACGTCGACATCTGGGGCGGCGAGCTCGACATGCAGATCGCGCTGACCGACGAGCTGACGATCGACGCGTCGGGCGCGATCCTCGACTACGAGGTCAAGGACCCGGTGGCCAACAGCGGACCCAACCTGTTCCCCGACGCGCCGTCGCCGAGCTTCAACGTCGGCGCCACCTGGAGCACCGACTTCGGGCCCGGGCCCACGACCTTCAACATCAACTACGCCTACGTCGGCGAGCAGGAGACGCACCCGACCGCGGTCGGCGATTCGGCCTTCCGCATGGACGACTACGGCCTGGTCAACGCGCGCATCCGCTTCGTGCCGAACGACGGCGCACTGGCGCTGACCCTGTTCGCCAACAACCTGCTCGACGAAACCTACGCGACCTACGCGCAGCGCTTCGGCGGCGGGTTCTGGGATGCGGGCAACGGTCTCGGCCTCGCAGCGCCGCCGCGCTCGGCGCTCGGCGAAGTGCGCGGGCGGCCGCGCGAGGTCGGGCTGACGGTCCAGTACGACTTCTGATCCGGCACGGCGCCGCCGCACGCGGGCGCTTGCCAACGCGCTATTGTGCAGTGCAATACGCGCGCCATGCGGATCGCCATCGTCGATGAAAGCGCCACCCGGGCGACGATCATCGAGGAAGGCCTCGCGCAAGTCCCCGATTGCGAGATTTTCGTCGTCACCGAGCGCCACGGACTGCTGTCGCGGATCGAGGAGATCGGCCCCGAGATCGTCCTGATCGACCTCGGCAACCCGTCGCGCGACGTGCTCGAGGAATACTTCGCCGTGAGCCGCGTGCTGGCGCGGCCGATCGCGATGTTCGTCGACGAATCCGATGACGACGCGATCGCCGCGTCGATCGATGCCGGGGTCTCGGCCTATGTCGTCGACGGGCTCGCCGCGCACCGCATCCGTCCCCTGCTCGACCTCGCGGTCAAGCGGTTCCACGCGTTCGCGCGGCTGCAGGCCGATCTCGCCGAGGCCAAGGGCAAGCTCGCCGAACGCGAGACGATCGACCGGGCCAAGCGGATCCTGATGCACAGTAAGGGGGTGAGCGAGCCGGAGGCCTACGCCGAGCTTCGGCGCAAGGCGATGAGCTCGAACCGGCGGATCGCCGAGATCGCCGACGCGGTGGTCACGGCGCACGAGCTGATGGGGGGTGGACAATGACCGAGCCGCTGACGATCGGCTTCCTGCCGCTGGTCGACGCGTGCCTGCCGATCCTGGCGCACGAGCACGGCTTCGCCGAGGAGGAGGGACTGTCCCTCTTCTTCCAGCGCGACGTGAGCTGGGCGACGGTGCTCGACCGGCTGCTCTACGGGCACAGCGACGCGGCGCACCTGATCGCGCCGCTGGCGATCGCCACCACGCTCGGGCGCGGGCGGCCGGCGCAGCCGCTGGCGGCGCCGTTCGTGCTCGGGCTCAACGGCAACGCGATCACGCTGAC
>JAEZES010000053.1 GCA_023432995.1 Pseudomonadota bacterium | reverse complement strand
GAGCCGCAGCGGGCGCCGGCGCGGGCGCGGGAGCCGGAGCGGGCGCGGCCTCGCCGGGCTTGCCGATCACGCGGCGGCGCTTGACCTCGACGACCACCTTGTTCGTGCGGCCGTGGCTGAAGGTCTGCTTGACCTCGCCCGCATCGATCGAGCGCTTGAGGCCAAGCGGCTTGCGTTCGCGCGGGGTGTCGGTGGTGTCGCTCATAAGACTCGTTTCGTCCTTCAAATTCAATTCGCCGTCGCGGCGTGCCGCGAATCCGGCGTGCCGTCAGTCACCGCGGCCGGCTGGCCGCCCAGGAAATGCAGCAGGCGCCGCAAGGGAATGGCAACCCGCTCGGCCGATGCGCGATCGGCTAGCGCCAGGTGGACGACATTGTCGCGGCCCAATGCCACAGACAAAGCCACGCGGTCCAGTGGCAGCCTTACGCCGGCCAATCCAGTGCCTTCGGCGTCACAGCCGACGCGGAAGGCCTGGTCGAGCTTGCGACTGCCGTCCTCGCTGGCATCGGCCGCGTGATAGAGCGCGGCGACCTTGCCCATGCGGGCCTCGTTGGCGATGCGGTCCGAGCCCAAGATAAGCTTGCCCGTGCGCAATTCGAGCCCCAGCCGGTCGAGCACCGCGCGAACCAGCGCCTTTTCGGCGCGCTCGGGCAGGTCGTCGGGGATCGTCAGCCGCCGCCCCTTGAAGGCGCGGGCGAGCGCTCCCCGGAGCTTGCCGCTGGCGAGCGCCTCGGCCAGCGCCGCGCGGTCGACGCCGATCCAGGCGCCGCGGCCGGGGGCCTTGGCCAGCGCGTCGGGCAGGACTTCGCCGTCCGGCGAAACCGCGAGGCGCAACAGCGCATCCCGTCCGGCGGTCCCGCCGGTGAGCACGCAGCGGCGCTCGGGTCCGTCTCCGGGCCCGCCCGCCTCGACAATGGCGTGGTCGGCTAGCGGCTCATTGCGAGGATTCCGCATCGGCGGCCTCCTCTGCTGCGGGCGCGGGAGCCGGGGCTTCCTCGTCCTCGAACCAGTGCGCGCGGGCGGCCATGATGATCTCGTTGCCCTGCTCTTCGCTGAGCCCGAACTCGCCGAGCACGCCGCCCTTGTCCTCCGGCCGGCGCTGCTCGCGGCGCAGCGGCGGGCCGGCCTCGGGGTTGCGGCGGCGCGGGGCCTCGCGCTTCTTGGCGATCAGCTCGTCGGTCGCGAGATCGGCCAGGTCGTCGAGCGTCTTGATCCCGGCCTTGCCGAGCACGACCAGCATCTGCTCGGTCAGGTGCGGAATCTCGGCCAGGGCATCCTCGACCCCGAGCTCGCGGCGCTCGGCGCGATAGGCTTCTTCCTTGCGCTCGATCGCCTCGACCGCGCGGCTCTGGAGCTCCTGCGCCAGCTCCTCGTCGAAGCCCTCGATCGAGGCCAGCTCGTCGAGTTCGACGTAGGCCACTTCCTCGAGTTCGGCGAAGCCCTCGGCGACGAGCAACTGAGACAGGGTCTCGTCGACGTCGAGCTCTTCCTCGAACATCTTCGAGCGCTCGGCGAACTCGCGCTGGCGCTTCTCCGAGGCTTCCTCCTCGGTCATGATGTCGATCTGGCTCTCGGTCAGCTGGCTGGCGAGGCGCACGTTCTGGCCGCGGCGGCCGATCGCCAGGCTCAGCTGGTCGTCGGGCACGACCACCTCGATGCGGCTCTCTTCCTCGTCGAGCACCACGCGGCTGACGGTCGCCGGCTGCAGCGCGTTGACGACGAACGTGGCAGTGTCCTCGCTCCACGGGATGATGTCGATCTTCTCGCCCTGCAGCTCCTGGACCACCGCCTGGACGCGGCTGCCCTTCATGCCGACGCAGGCGCCGACCGGGTCGATCGAGCTGTCGCGGCTAATCACGCCGATCTTGGCCCGGCTGCCCGGGTCGCGGGCGGCGGCCTTGATCTCGATCACGCCGTCATAGATCTCGGGCACTTCCTGGGCGAACAGCTTCTTCATGAACTCGGGATGCGCGCGGCTGAGGAAGATCTGCGGGCCGCGGTTGTTGCGCTCGACCTTGAGGATCAGCGCGCGCACGCGCTCGCCGACGCGGGCGGCCTCGCGCGGGATCTGCTGATCGCGGCGGATGACGCCCTCGGCGCGGCCGAGGTTGACGATCACGTGGCCGAACTCGACCGACTTGATCACCCCGGTGATGATCTCGCCGGCGCGGTCCTTGAACTCCTCGTACTGGCGCTCGCGCTCGGCATCGCGGACCTTCTGGAAGATCACCTGCTTGGCGCTCTGCGCGTCGATCCGGCCGAGGTCGACCGGCGGCAGCGGATCGACGATGAAGTCGCCGATCTTGGCGCCCGGCTGAAGCTTCTCCGCCTGCTTGAGATCGACCTGCTTGAAGTAGTCCTCGACCTCCTCGACGACCTCGACCACGCGCCACAGGCGCAGGTCGCCGGTGACCGGGTCGAGCTTGGCGCGAATGTCGTTCTCGGCACCGTAGCGCGCGCGCGCCGCCTTCTGGATCGCCTCTTCCATCGCCTCGATGACGATCGCCTTGTCGATCATCTTCTCGGTCGCGACCGACGTCGCGATCGCAAGCAATTCGGCCTTGTTGGCGGAAATCGGACTGGCCATCAGTCGTCTGCCTTCTCTTCCTCGGGTGTTTCTTCGAATTCTTCGATCCCGCTCGTGTCGAGCGGGCGGGTGGCGGCGATCAGCTTGTCGGTCAGGACGAGCTTCGCCGAGTGAATCTGCGCCAGCGGCACTTCGACGCGGCCGGCCTTGCGGTCCGCCACGCCGACGACGTCGCCGTCGATACCGAGCAACTCGCCGCGCAGCTTGCGGTGCTCGCCGAGCGGCGCGTTGAGCGCGAGGTTGACTTCGTGCCCGGCCCAGTTGGCGAAGTCCTTGGCCCGGGTCAGCGGCCGGTCGATCCCGGGCGAGCTGACCTCGAGGTGGTAGGCGCCTTCGACCAGCTCCTCGCCGGCGTCCTCGATCGCGTCGAGCCGGTCCGACACGCGCCGCGACAGCGCCATGCACTGGTCGACCACCAGCTGCCCGGTCGCCGGATCCTCGGCCATGACCTGCAGCGTGCGCTCGTCTCCCGAACCGCTGAGCTTGACGCGCACGAGTTCGAAACCGAGGGCTTCCGCCTCGGGTTCGATCACGGCAGTCAGGCGCGCGATATCGGCCAATCGGGTCTCCGCTTGCTGACATGTTACGGCAAAGGCGTTCGGTGCCGGCCCCTCGCGGCGCCAGCCCCCACCTTGTCGCGACAATGTCGGGATGCAGGCGCAGATAGGCGTACGCCGGGCAGAAAGCAATACGGCTTGTAAGACCCTGCCGGCCTATTCTTCGGGAGGCCCGAAATCCTCCTGTATCAGGGTGATCTCGCCGTCCTTGACCAGCCACAGCTTTCGACTCGGCTGGGCGATCACCATGAAGCCATCGGCGAACTGGAAGCTGGCGAAAACGTGGATCTCGCTCGGCGCGTCGCCCAACAGGTAACTGACCCCGGCATGCGCGGGCTGGCCGTCGGGCCCGCGCTGCGGCGCGGTCGGCAGGTCGAAGCAGGTGTTCATGTAGCGCCGGGTCGAGGTCACGCTGCCGTCCGCCGCGACGTCGGCGCGGTAATGCCCGCCGATCGGATAGCTGTCGGTCGCGCGCGTCGCGGTGAGCAGGTAGAAGGCCACGGCGTCGTCGGCATCGGGCGGCAGGGTCAGGGTGTTCGGGGATTCGCGGCTGCACAGGCCGAAGCCCTGCTCGGCCATCGCCGCCAGGGCCGGTTCGCGCGCACGGAACAGCCGTTCGGCCAGCGGATCGAGCGCCGGCAACGGACCTTCGACCGGCCCGCCGCCGCTCACCTCGCTCCCGCGGACCACATAGCGCGCGAACGCCACCAGCCTGCCGTCCCGCTCGGCGACGAACAGCGTCTCGAGCGTCCCTGGCTCGGCGCCGGGGATCACCACGTAACCGCGCGGGTTCTCGATCGCTGCCGGGTCGAGGTCCTCGAGCAGCGCATCGGTGGCGTGCCAGGCGGCCTGGTCGAAGAGCCACAACAGCCGTCCGCGCGCTTCGGACCGCTCGACTTCGGCCCGCAGCGCGGGATCGGTGACTGCGATCGCATCCTGCGCGACGGCCGGCGGAGGTGCGACAAGGCCGGCGGCAGCCCAGGCGATCAACGCGACAGCAATCCTGGGCATCCGGGCCCTCCCCGCTATTCGCTCAGTCCGTGCTTCCTGATGCAATGCCTGAGCTGGTCATACGTCAAGCCGAGCGCCTTCGCGGTCTGCCGCTGGTTCCAGCGATTGCGGCCAAGATGATGCTCGAGGATCGCGCGCTCGTGCGCTTCGACCGCCGCGCGCAGGTCGGCGACCGAGTCGTAATCCTGCGCCGCCGGGCGAGGCGCGCGCACGGGCGACGACGGCGAGGCGCCGTCTCCGTCGGCGCGGGGCATCGGCGCGGGCTTCCACGGGCTGTCGAACGGATCGAACTGGACATGGCCGATCGGCTCGTCCCAGTCGTCCCACCGATAGACCGCGCGCTCGACCACGTTGCGCAGGTCGCGCACGTTGCCCGGCCAGGGGTACTCGTCGAGCTGCTGGCGGACGTGCGGGGCGAAGCCCGGCCAGCGCTCCCAGCCGATCTCGGCCGCCATGCGCCGGCCGAAGAAGTCCGCCAGCACGTCGATGTCGCCCTCGCGCACCCGCAGCGGCGGGAGCGTGATGACCTCGAAGCTGAGCCGGTCGAGCAGGTCCGAGCGGAACTCGCCCCGCTCGGCGAGCGTCGGCAGGTCCTCGTTGGTCGCGGCGACGATGCGCACGTCGACGCGGATCGGCCGCGACGAGCCGATGCGGGTGACTTCGCCGTATTCGACCGCGCGCAGCAGCCGTTCCTGCGCGGCCATCGACAGCGTGCCGATCTCGTCGAGGAACAGCGTGCCGCGGTCGGCCTCCTCGAACCGCCCGGCGCGGGCGCGAGTCGCGCCGGTGAACGCGCCGGCCTCGTGCCCGAACAGCTCGGCCTCGATCAGGGTCTCGGGCAGCGCTGCGCAGTTCATGATGACCAGCGGGAACTCCCACCGGTTCGACAGGCGGTGCAGGCGCTCGGCGATCAGTTCCTTGCCGGTTCCGCGCTCGCCGATGACGAGCACGGGCCGGCGCATCGGCGCCGCGCGGCTGGCGCGCTCGACCGCGTCGAGAAACGCGCCCGACTGGCCGATGAATTGATGGGATTCCCTGTCCACGCCCAAGTTATAGCGAAATCCCCCAAGTGCTGGCAATATTCACCACGTGCCCCCGCGGAGATCGCGCCGCCGGCGTGGCATTTCCGGCATTTTTCGGAATTGGCACGCTCTTTGCTCAGGAGGCCTTCATTGGAACACAGCCGTTTGGACCAGGAGTACCACCACCATGTATGACCGGGAGTTTTTCACCAGCAAGCTCGGCGTGGCCGCGTTGGTGAGCATCGCCGCCATGGTCACGTTCAATGTCTTGGCGCTGACCCAGCAGCTCGGCAGCACCCCCGTCGAAGCGGTGGTCGTCGCCGGGCCTGTCGTGGAACTGGCATGACGCATGACGACAATCCGCTGAGCCCGCTCGGGGGCGGTCAGGGCCGCAAGGCTTCGCGCCTCGATCGCGAGATCGAGCGGCTGCGGACCAGTCCGACCCCGACGAGCGGCAGCTCCCCTCTCGATTCCGTCAACTCGTTCGTTTCCGGAGTACCCTGGATGGGCATTTTTTCCCGTACCCGCGACATCATCGCCGCCAACTTCAACGAGCTGCTCGATCAGGCCGACGACCCGGCCAAGATGATCCGCATGATCATCCTCGAGATGGAGGAGACGCTGGTCGAGGTCAGGGCCAGCGCGGCGCGCACGATCGCGGACCAGAAGGAGATGCACCGCCACACGGTCAAGCTCGAGAAGCTGCAGGCCGACTGGGGCGAGAAGGCCCAGCTGGCGCTGAGCAAGGACCGCGAGGACCTCGCCCGCGCGGCGCTGGTCGAGAAGAAGCGCGCGGCCGACATGGCCGACCAGCTCAAGCAGGAGATCGCGGTGCTCGACGACGCGCTGCGCGCTTACGAGCAGGACATCCAGAAGCTGCAGAACCGCCTGCGCGAGGCGCGCAGCCGGCAGACGCAGATCGCCGCGCGGCTCGAGAGCGCCGAGAACCGGGTCAAGCTGCGCACGTTGATGACCAACGAGCGGGTCGACGAGGCGCTGACGCGGTTCGACCAGCTCGAGCGCCGGGTCGACTATGCCGAAGGCCGGGCCGACGCGCTGTCGATCGCCGACGGCACCAGCAAGCCGAGCCTGGCCGACGAGATCGCCGCGCTCGAGGGCGCCGACAAGATCGACGCCGAACTCGAAGAGATGAAGCGCGCGCTCGGACTGGGCGACAGCGACAAGAAGGAGGGTTGAGGGATGGACGAGATCGTCATCGTCGGAGTGATCTTCCTCGGCCTGCCGTGGATCATCATGCACTACATCACCAAGTGGAAGACCGCCGCCACGATCACCACCGATGACGAGCACCTGCTCGACGAGCTGTACCAGCTCGCCAAGCGGCTCGACGAACGGATGGACACGGTCGAGCGGCTGGTCGCCTCCGACAACCCCGAATTCAAGCCGGCGCGCCTGATCCACGACCGGGACGTCGACAACGAACCGCTGCGCGAGCTCGACCGCCTGCTCGCCGAGAAGAAGGGAGCCCGTCCATGAACAGCCCGCGCACCACGCTCTACCGCGACAAGGCCAACGCCAAGCTGATGGGTGTCTGCTCGGGGCTCGAGGACTACACCGGCATCAACGCGATCTGGTGGCGCCTGGCGTTCATCATCATGACCTGCGCCACCGGTTTCGGCATCCCGGTCTACTTCGGCCTCGGCCTGCTGGCCTCGGCCAAGCCGGAGCACCTCTACGCCGACCGCGACGAGCAGAAGTACTGGCAGCGGGTGCGCCAGAGCCCGGCGCGGACCGCGCGCGAGGTTCGCGCCCGGTTCCGCGACATCGACCGCCGGCTGGCCGAAGTCGAGACGTACTACGTGACCAGCAACCCGCGCCTCTCGGCCGAGATCGAACGGCTGCGCTGAAGCCACCGCAAGGGGGACTACGATGGAAGGTTACTTCGCCCTGATGATCCCGATCCTGGGGATTTCGCTCGGCTTCTTCGGCGTGTGGACCCAACACCAGCAGAAGATGATCAAGCTGAGGATCCAGGAAGCCGGCGCCCTCAGGGGCGGCAACGGGCTGGCCGCGGAGCAAGCGCGCGAGGTCGAAGAGCTGCGCGAGCGGGTCCAGGTGCTCGAACGGATCGTCACCGACGGCGGCTACGACCTCGCGACCCGGATCGAGGCACTGCGCGACGAACGGTCGCTGCCGGCCGGGATCGAGGCGCGCGCCGAAGCCGAGCGGCTGAGCTGACAGCGGAAAGGGGGAGCGAGAGATGTTCGACGTCGTCGCAACCGTAGTGGGCTCCGCCGCCGTGCTCGGGCCGTTCCTGATGGTCGTCGGGATCGTCTGGGTGAGGAGCAAGGCGCAGATCGAAGAGAAGCGCATCGCCGCCGCCGCGGCGCGCGACGCCGCCCCGGTCGGCGTGCGCGACGCCGCGCGGATCGAGGAACTGGAGGACCGCGTGCGGGTGCTCGAACGGATCGTCACCGACAAGGGCTACGACGTCGCTACCCAGATCGAGGCGCTGCGCGACCAGCGCCGGGTCGAGGAGCCGGTCGCCAGCATCGCCGAGCGGTCGCTCGGCTGAGGAGGAACGAGATGAACTTCGGCAGTCCCGAATTTGTCCTCGCGATCATCGCCATGGCGATATTCGCCGGGGTGCTCAAGACAGCGATCCGTGCCCGGCACGGCCTGTCCGACCCGCACCCGCACGACCACGGAGGCGGCAAGAAGGCGCGCAACGCCGAGGCCGCGCGGCTGCGCGACGAGAACGCCGCGCTGCGCGCCGAGAACACCCGCCTGTCGGGGCGGCTCGAAACTTACGAGGACCGCCTGATCGTGCTCGAGCGGATCGTCACCGACCGCGGCTACGGTGTGGCGGCGGAGATCGAGGCGCTGCGCGATCGGCGCGGCGACGAACGGCAGCGCGACGAGCGCGAGCACGAGGAGAAGCTGTGATGGGGCCCGGTCACACCATTGCCCTGGTCGCCATCGTCGGCGGGCTGATCGCGGTGACCATCCTGATGGGCACGATCTTCAAGCGGATCATGTCGTACAAGGAAAAGCAGCTCGCGCTGACCGCCGACCGCACCGCCGAGAAGGCGGCGCAGTACGCCTCTCACGTCGAGCAGCTCGAGGCGCGGGTGCGCGTGCTCGAACGGATCGCCACCGACAAGGGCGCCGACCTGGCGCTGCAGATCGAGGAACTGCGCGAGGCCCCCAGGGCCGCCACCGCGCTCGAGGAAAGGAGCAACTGATGGACGTGCTGAACCAGCTGCTGCCCTACATCGGCTGGGGCATCGCCGCCATCGCCGCGATCTCGATCGGCTGCATTCTTGCGACGGTCCACAACACCCGGCTCAAGATCAAGCACGGCTACCCGCTCGAAGGGATGTGGGGCCAGTCGCTCAAGCCGGCGGTGACCACCGAGGCGATGGAGCGGGTCAAGCTGCTGACCCAGGAGAACGCCCAGCTGCGCGCCGAGATCGGCTCGCTGCAGGACCGCCTGATCGTGATCGAGCGGATCGTGACCGACGGCGGCTATCGCCTCGGCCACGAGATCGAGCGCCTGCGCGACGAGCCGGCGCAGCTGAAGGACAAGGGGAACGTGCAATGAGTGCAGGAATTTGGGCGATCGCGGTCGTCCTGATCGTCGGGCTTGTTTGCATCACCGAGGTGATCAAGGCGAAGCATCGCGCCAAGAACGGCATCGCGGTCGACTGGATGGGCGGAGAGAAGCCCATCGCGCCGCCGACCAACCCCGCGCTCGAGCGCGAGGTCGAGGAACTGCGCGAGCGCGTGAAAGTGCTCGAGCGGATCGCCACCGAGGATCGCGAAACCAAGCGGCTTTCGGCCGAGATCGAGAGCCTGCGCGAGAAGTGAACGCCTGAAGGCAAGGAGACTAGCGACAATGAGCCAGGATCTGCTGATCGCCGCCAGTGCCCTGATGGGTCTTCTGGTGATCGCCGGTGCCATGCTCAAGGGCTGGCAGGATTGGCTGGCGCTCAAGGGCCGCGAGCTCGAGACCGGGCGCCGGCCGCACGAGATCGAGGGCGGTTCGCGCGAAGGCGCGGCGCGGATCGAGCTCGCCGACCTCAAGGAGCGCATCCGCAAGCTCGAGGCGATCGCCAACGGGGTGGACCTGTAACCGCAATGCGCT
>JAEZES010000305.1 GCA_023432995.1 Pseudomonadota bacterium | reverse complement strand
AGCCGCGCTGGCGCCGGCTCAGCGCGATGTCGCCGGGCCGGGGCATGGCGGCAAGCGCGTGGTCGACAAGCGCACGCTTGAGGTCGGGCAGGCCCTCGCCGGTAACCGCCGAGACGCGGTGCCGCGGCGAGCGCTTGGCCGGATGCCCGGGCCGATCGCATTGCGGTTCGATGTCCCAAGCCCCCGCAGGCGCTTCGTCCTCCGGCCCGAGCCACAAGACGAGGTCGGCCCGGGCGATTTCCGCCTCGGCACGCTCGATGCCGATCGCCTCGATCGCGTCGGCACCGCCGTCTCTCAGGCCGGCCATGTCGACGAACGTGAACGGGACGCCGCCGAGCGCCACGGGGCGCTCGAGAACGTCGCGCGTAGTCCCGGCGAGCGGCGCCGTGATGGCCGCTTCCTTTTCAACCAACGCATTGAAAAGCGTTGATTTTCCGGCATTAGGCGGCCCCGCCAAGGCGACCCGGTAGCCCTCCCGCAAGGTCTCGGCGGCGGGCGCGACGAGCGCCGCCTCGAGCGACGCGGCAAGTGCCGCGCAGGCTTGCGCGAAGTCGCGCGACAGCGGTGCGACGTCGCCCTCGTCGTCGAAATCGAGCACCGCCTCGATCCGCGCCGACAGCGCCAGCAGCCGCTCGCGCCATCCCTCGACCTGCCGCGACAGCGCACCGCCGGCGAGTTCGACCGCCGCGCGCCGCTGGATCTCGGTTTCCGCAGCGAGCAGGTCGGCGAGGCCCTCGGCCTCGGCCAGGTCGATGCGGCCGTTGGCGAATGCGCGGCGGGTGAATTCCCCCGGCTCGGCCCGGCGCAGCCCGGACACCGCCGCCAGCGCCGCTTCGACCGCGGCGACGACCGCGCGCCCGCCGTGCAAGTGCAGCTCGGCAAGGTCCTCGCCGGTGGCGCTCGCCGGACCCGGGAACCACAGCATCAGGCCGTCGTCGAGCACTCCACCGCCCGCCTCGCGAAACACCGCGCGGCGGGCTCGCCGCGGCGGCGGAAGGCCGCCGGCGAGGGCGGTGAGCGCAGCACCGGCCGCCGCACCACTCACGCGAACGACCGCGAGTCCCGCGGGCGGCGACCCGCTCGAGAGCGCGAAGATCGTGTCCATCGGTCCCCGCGAGGTCCGCGCTTCAGGCGTCGGGCTTGTCCTCGGCCGTCGGCCGGTCACCCGCCTTGCGCGCCCCTTCCATGAAATTCTGGAACATTTTCAGCCCCATCTGCCCCATCGGGGCCAGCTGGCGGGCGTACTCCTGCAGCTGCTCGGTGTTGCCCGCGCCCTGCATCGCCTTGGCGAAGGCGTCGACGTAGACCGCGTTGGCCTTCTCGACGTCGGGCAGGCCCATGAACCGGCGCGCCTCCTCGGGCGAGCAATCGATCTCGATGTTGATCTTCATCGGCCTGTGCCTTTCGCGAGCCAGCGCGCCGGAACGCGCTTGGGTGAACGGCGTATCAGCGGCATAAGCGCTGCGCACGCCGGGAGGAGGCTTATATGAGCGACACGGTCACCATTTCCACCCTTGCAGGCGACTGCAGCTTCCTTGCCTACTGCGCCCGGCCCGCGGGCACGCCGCGCGCGGCGATCGTGGTGATCCAGGAGATCTTCGGGATCAACGCCGGCATCCGGCAGAAGTGCGACCGGCTCGCCGCCGCCGGTTACCTCGCGCTCGCGCCCGACCTGTTCTGGCGGATCGAGCGCGGGGTCGAGCTCGATCCCGACGTGCCCGAACAGTTCCAGCGGGCGCTCGAGCTGATGGGCCAGTTCGACCAGGACCAGGGCGTGGCCGACATCGAGGCGACGATCCGCCATGCGCGCAAGGCGCTCGGCGTGCCCAAAGTCGGGGTCGTCGGCTACTGCCTCGGCGGCCGGCTCGCCTACATGGTCGCGGCGCGAACCGACGCCGACGCCGCGGTCGGCTATTACCCGGTCGGCATCCCCGAGCTGCTGCGCGAGAAGCACGCGATCGCCAACCCGCTGATGCTGCACATCGCCGGGGCCGATCACTTCGTCGACGCCGAGGCGCAGGCGGCGATGCACGCCGGGCTCGACGACCACCCCAAGGTCACGCTGCACGACTACCCCGGCGAGGATCACGGCTTCGCCACCGAGTTCGGCGAGCGGCGCAGCGAAGCCGCGGCGACGCTCGCCGACAGCCGCACGGCGGCGTTCTTCGCCGAACATCTCGGCTAGCGAGCGGCGAGATACGCGATCAGCGCGCGCCGTTCGTCGGCGTCGGCGATGCCGAAGAAGCCCATCTCGTTGTCCGGTACGACCGCCTGAGGATCAGCCAGGAACGCGTCGAGCGCCTCACGCGTCCAGCGCCGCTGGCGAGCGGCGTAGGCGCCCATCGCCGGCGAATAGGCGAACCCTGCCTCGGCCGCCACCGGCCGACCGACCACGCCGGCCAGCGAAGGCCCCTGAAGCGACGGATCGGGCCCCTCGAGCGAGTGGCAGGCGTAGCATTTCTGGAACGCGCGCTCGCCGGCGGAGGACGTCGGCGGAGCACTCGCCGCGGCGCACCCGGCCGCAAGGGCGCTGAGCGCCGCGAACGCCCCGATCCTCACTCGGCGACGGTCACCAGCATCAGCCGGTCGGTGCCCGACTCCGGCAGGTAGATCTCGTTGCCGCGGCCGAGAATCTGGCGGACGGCCGCGTTCGGCCCGCTGCCGGGAATCGTCGCGATCCACGTCTCGGTCGCGATGTCGAACACCAGCGTGTTGTTGCTGGCAAAGTCGGTCACCCACACGTCGTCGCGCTCGTCGACGTAGACCGCGTAAGCCTGCGGCTTATCTCCCGGGAGATCGAACGTGGTCCATTGCTGCGACGCCGGGCGGAAGCGGTAGAGCTTGCCGCTGTTCCAGCCGGTGATCCACAGGTCGCCGTTGGAATCCGCCCACACCCGGCGCAGCCCCACGCCCTCGTGCGGCGGCTCGAACAGCGTCACCGAGCCGTCGGCACGGTTGACCTTCGCCAGGTGACTGCCGGCGAGCGAGACGTACCAGATCTCGCCATCGGGCGTGTCGTCGATGCCGTAGGGGCCGCGGCCTTCCGGGTCGTTCCACACCGCGACCCGGCCGCTCGCGTCGACCCGGCCGTAGATGCCGTTCTGGCCGGTGAACCAGTGGACTCCGTCCTTGTCGAACGCACCGGTGTTGAGGTTGGTGTAGCCGGTGTCCTCCGGCAGCTTCCACACGTCGAGCGCCTCGCTCGCCGGGTCGTAGCGGACGATCGCGTTCTGCCCGCCGTCGGTGATCCAGGCGCGCCCGTCGGGGCCGAGCACGACGCCGTGCGGCGCCGACCCCTCGCCGAGCGGGACCTGGCGGTAGGTCCATTGATCGATGTCGATGATCCCGAGCGCGCCCTGGCGCTGCGCGGTGTACCAGATCTCCCCGGGCCGCCCGGGCGCCGCGTCGTGCGGCCGCGAACCCGCCGGAAGCTGGATCACGCGCGTTTGATAACCTTCGGGTGCGGCCGGAGTCGGCTGGGCCCAGCTGCACGCCGGCGCCAGAGCCAGCCCCGCAGCTGCGAGAATCGATAGCCTGCTCATCCCTCGGTCTCCTCTCGCACCCAGTCTACGGCCTCGTTCCGCCGCGGCAAGAAGCGACAGCCGGCGATACGCCGGGCTGCCCTCGCAAACGGACGCAACTTGGCGTATGCGTGCGCCGAAGCGAATGGGGGAGACCATTCATGCGTCCGATGCTGCTGTTACTGCCCGCTGCGGCTCTTGCCGCGATGCCCGTGCAGGCTCAGGTCACGACGCTCGCGCCGGGGATCGAGCTGCCCGCCGGGGTGGTGATCGAGGCCCGCGCCGACGGCGACCTCAACGGCGACGGAACCGCCGACATCGCCTACGTCGCGCACAACGAGAGTTCGCGTGGGCTGACGGTGCTGCTGTCGGTCGGCGGCGGCGCGTTTCGGGCGGAGGAGCTGGCGCTCGAGTTGACCGAGTTCACTCCGGCCAAGCTCTCGCTCGAGGGGGACGTCCTCCAGTTCGAGGACATGACCGGGGGGACGACCGCGATCGCATCGACCCGGCGCTTTCGCTACGACGGTCGCGGCGAGCAGATGCGGCTGATCGGGCTCGACGCCACGCTGTACAGCCGCACCAACGCTCACGACGGGTTCGAGACGAGCTGGAACCTGCTCAACGGCGACGCCACCACGCGCGAGCTCAGACTCGTCGAGGGCGCCGGCGAAGACGCCTACAGGCCCGCCGTCGAGCGCAGCTTCAAGCGCCGCATCCGCGCACAATGGCTGTCGGATTCGCCCGATCCCGAAGTCGTGCTCGACGAAATGCGCGACGGCTGAACCCGCCGCGCGGCTACTGGTTCATCGTCGCGAAGAAGTCCTCGTTGGTCTTCGAGTCCTTCATCTTGTCGAGCAGGAACTCCATCGCGTCGACGGTGCCCATCTGCATCAGGATGCGGCGCAGGACCCACATCTTGCTGAGCTGGTCCTTGGGCACGAGCAGCTCTTCCTTGCGGGTGCCCGACTTGCCGACGTCGAGCGCCGGGAAGATGCGCTTGTCGGCGACCTTGCGGTCAAGCACGATCTCGGAATTGCCGGTGCCCTTGAACTCCTCGAAGATGACCTCGTCCATCCGGCTACCGGTGTCGATCAGCGCGGTGGCGATGATCGACAGCGAGCCGCCTTCCTCGATGTTGCGCGCGGCGCCGAAGAAGCGTTTCGGGCGCTGCAGCGCGTTGGCGTCGACGCCGCCGGTCAGCACCTTGCCGGAGCTCGGAACGACGGTGTTGTAGGCGCGGCCGAGGCGGGTGATCGAATCGAGCAGGATTACCACGTCCTTCTTGTGCTCGACCAGGCGCTTGGCCTTCTCGATCACCATCTCGGCGACGGCGACGTGACGGCTGGCCGGCTCGTCGAAGGTCGAGCTCACGACCTCGCCCTTCACCGTGCGCTGCATGTCGGTCACTTCCTCCGGCCGCTCGTCGACGAGCAGCACCATGAGGAAGACCTCCGGATTGTTGGCGGTGATGGCGTGGGCGATATTCTGCATCAGCACCGTCTTGCCGGTGCGCGGCGGCGACACGATCAGCGCGCGCTGGCCCTTGCCGATCGGCGCGATCAGGTCGATCACGCGGGTCGAGATGTCGAGCTGCTGCTGCGGCGTGCTGGTCGAGGCCTTCTTGGTGAGCGTGCCCGTACGCCGGCTGGTGCTGACGCGGCCCGACGATGTCGCCCGCGAGCTCGACTGCTCCTCGGAGATGGTGTATAAGAGACAGGTCGAAGGCCAGATCAAAGCGCCGAAGGACGGCGAGCGCTACTTCGCGCTGGTGAAGGTGAACTCGATCAATTTCGAGGATCCCGATCGCGTCCGC
>JAEZES010000298.1 GCA_023432995.1 Pseudomonadota bacterium | reverse complement strand
CCGCCAGGGAGACCGGCACGCCCGGCGCGACGCTGGCGCCGGCGCCGGTGCCGCCCCAGGTCGCCGACTTCCCGGCCCTCGCGAGCCGCGATTGCGCCGAGGTCGTCGAGTTCTACCTCGAGGCGCTCGGCGGGCGTGAGTGGGCCACGGCCGCGCTGGTGTGGGACGATCCGGTGATCGACGCCGCCCGGCTCGAAGCCGTGTTCGGCGGCTACAAGGAACTGCAGCTGGCCTGGACCGAGCCGTTCGTCGAGGGGGCGGCCGGCTCGCAGTACTGCTCGGTCAGCGGCACGCTGGCCGACGCGCAGGATCCCGCCAGGTCGCCGGTCGACGGCACGTTGCTGCTGCGCCGCGCCAACGACGTGCCCGGTGCGACGCCCGACCAGCTGCGCTGGACGCTGCGGGCCAGCACCTTCGTCGAGCGGCTCGAGCGGTCCGGCAGGGGCGAGCCTTGATGCACCGGCCCTGCCTCGGCTACGCACCGGCGACGTAACAGGAGGCCAGCAGAACCCGTGCTCTTTGCAATGCTCTCGCAGATCGTCGGCTACCTGATCTCGATCATCATCGTGCTGGTGATCGTGCAGTTCGTGCTCAGCCTGCTGGTCGCCTTCAACGTGGTCAACATGCACAACCAGTGGGTCGCGGCGATCTGGCGCTCGATCAACGCGCTGCTCGAACCGCTGCTCAAGCCGATCCGCCGCGTCATGCCCGACACCGGGGCGATCGATTTCTCGCCCCTGGTGCTGATCGTGCTGCTCAACATCGTCAATATCATCTTCGTCAACCTCGCCGTCGCCGCGGGATGAAGGCGGCGGCCCTGATCGCCGCTTCGGCGCTGGCGCTGCTGGCCGGCTGCTACCACGACCCGCCGGCGATGCAGGGCAACCGGTTCGACCTCGGCGGGTCGCGCCGCGGGGTCGACCCCGCCCTGTTGCGCGCCAATCCGAGCAAGGTCATCGCCACCGAGATCGCTTTCGCCCGTGCGGCGCAGGAGAAGGGGCAGTGGACCGCGTTCGCCGAGTACGCGACCGCCGACGCAGTGATGTTCGTGCCCGAGGCGGTCAACGCGCAGGCCTGGCTCAAGGGCCGCGCCAACCCGCCGCAGGCGGTGCGCTGGCAGCCGCACCAGGTGTGGTCGAGCTGCGACGGCTCGCTCGCGGTGACCAGGGGCGCGTGGCAGCGGCCCGACGGCTCGGTCGGCTACTTCACCACCGCGTGGCAGCGGCAGGCTAAGGGTGAATACCGCTGGGTGATGGATCAGGGCGATGCGCTGGCCGCACCGCTCGAGGCGCCTGAGATGATCGGTGCGACGGCGGCGGCGTGCGGCTCGCAGCCGACTCCGCCGGTCGAACTGCTCGCCGGCCCGACCGATGCCATCAGTAGCGGCGCCGCGCGTGATGGCACGCTGCGCTGGCATGCCGTGGTGCGGCCCGACGGCTCGCGCCGCGTGGTCGCCCAATACTGGGACGGCAGCGGGTGGCAGACGGCCTTCGAGGAGCAGGTTGCCGCCGGCGGCTGACATGATCGAACTCTTCCTCTCGGCTTTCGTCACCCTGTTCGTGGTGATCGACCCGCCCGGTTGCGCGCCGATCTACGCCGGTCTCACCAGCGGCGCGAGCCCCGCGCAGAAGCGGGCCATGGCGCTCAAGGCGTGCCTGATCGCCGGCGCGATCCTGCTGCTGTTCGCGCTGTTCGGCGAGCAGCTGCTCGGCGCGCTGCACATCGAGCTCGACGCGTTCCGAATCGCCGGCGGGATCATGCTGTTCCTGATCGCGCTCGACATGGTGTTCGAGAAGCGCACCGAGCGGCGCGAGGCGCGCGCCGAGAAAGCCCGCGAAACGCCCGAGATCGAGGACGTCTCGATCTTCCCGATGGCGATGCCGATGATGGCGGGACCCGGGGCGATCGCCTCGATCATGCTGCTCGTCGGCAAGGCGGACGGGCTCTCGCAATCGCTGGTCGTGCTCGCCGCTCTCGCTACCGTGCTGCTGCTGACGCTGCTCGCGCTGCTTGCCGCGAGCCCGTTGATGAAGCTCGTCGGCGCGCAGGTCGAGGGCGTGATCACCCGGCTGCTCGGCGTGTTGCTCGCCGCGCTTGCGGCGCAGTACGTGATCGACGGAATCCGCGGAAGCGTCGGCTGATCCTGCCATTCCGGCGAGGATTACTGCAGCGTCACCGTGCCCTCGTCGGGATCGCTGCGGCCGAAGAACTGCATCAGCTGCACGAGCAGCTCGCACCGCGTGCGCAGGTCAGGCGCTTCGAGCAGCGCCTGCTTGGCGGCGGTGTCGAACGGGGCGATCTGGCTGACGCCGTTGATCAGCGAGAGGTCGTCGAGCCGTTCGACCGAATCCCAGTCGATCGCGTAGCCTTGGAGGTCGGCGAACCGGCGCGATTCGCGTTCGAAGCTCGCCCGTTCGGCCGAGCTCAGTACCTCGTCCGCGGGCTCCTCGAGCAGCTCGGCTTCGACCTGCCGGAACGGCGTCGCGACCTCGAGCTCGCGCAGCAGGCGGAAGCGCGACTCCCCTTCGAGGATGATGTTGTAGCGCCCGTCATCGAGCGCCTCGACCTCGGCGATGCGGCCGACGCAGCCGACCGCGTAAAGGGGGGCCGGTTCGGCCGCGGCCTGCGGCTGGATCATCGCGATGCGCCGGTCGCGCGCCAGCGCCGAGCCGACCAGCGCCCGGTAGCGCGGCTCGAAGATGTGCAGCGGCAGTTGCAGCCCGGGAAACAGGATCGCGCCCGCGAGCGGGAAGATCGACAGACGGGTGGCCACGCGGCTCAGCCGAACAGCAGCAGCGAGAGCTTGCGCCGTTGCGCGGCGACCCACGGATCCTCGAGCCCGACCGCTTCGAAGATCTGCAGCAGCTTGGCGCGGGCGGCGCCGTCGTTCCACTCGGGCTCGGCGCGGATCATGGCGAGCAGCGTTGCCGCCGCCTCGTCGCGCTGTCCGGCGGCGAACGCCGCCTGGGCGAACGCCAGCTGCGCCTCCATGTCGGTCGGGCGCTCGGCGGCCGCGGCGCGCAAGGCCTGCAGCTCGCCGTCGTCGACCCCGCTGGAGGCGAGTTCGAGCGCCGCCCCGGCCTGTGCCACGACCGGATCGGTTCGCAGGGTTTCGGGCAAGGCGGCAAAGGCCGCCTGGGCCTCGTCGCGCCGTCCAGCCGCGAGCAGCGCGCGGATCAGGCCCGACTGCACGCCGGGGTCTTCGGGCGCCATCTCGCAGATCTGCGCGAAGATCGCTGCGGCGCGTTCGCCGTCGCCTTCGGCCAGCACCTGCTCGCCCATCGCCACCAGCGGCGCGATCTCGGCCTGCTGGCCGGCGGCGCCGACGGGCAGCTTCTCGAGCAGCTGGTCGAGCATCTGCCGCAGCTGCGATTCGGTCCGCGCCGCGGTCAGGTCGGCCACTGGACGGCCGTCGAACATCGCGTAGACCGTCGGAATCGAGCGCACCTGGAACTGCGCGGCGATGAACTGCTCTTCGTCCACGTTCAGCTTGGCCAGCCGGACGCCCCGGTCGGCATATTCGGCGGCGACCTTCTCCAGCACCGGGGCGAGCGCCTTGCACGGCCCGCACCATTCGGCCCAGAAGTCGAGGATCACCAGGCTGTCGCGCGACGGTTCGACGACGTCCTTGCGGAAGCGCTCGACGGCCTTCTGTTCGTCGAGATTGAGGCCCATGCTTGCCACGTCGTGTCACCCTCTTCTGCCGCGTCGCGTGCGCGCTCGCGTCGCCTATTTGGCCCTTGGGGGGGATTTGTGAAGGGCGCAAGGTTTGCCCTTGCGGGGTTCGCGGCCCTTTGCTAACCGCGCGCCTCCCACCGGAGCGCGCCAGCGCACCGGACGCCGGTGAGCGGGCGTAGCTCAGGGGTAGAGCACAACCTTGCCAAGGTTGGGGTCGAGGGTTCGAATCCCTTCGCCCGCTCCATTTTCCGTTGGTTCGGTGTTATCGACAGGGGCCGGCGGTCGCGCTAGCGGGCGTGCCGCAGGAGAATCCGGGATGGGCATACTCGAGGGTCAAGTCGCGCTGGTCACCGGCGCCGGGCGCGGGTTCGGACGGGCGATCGCCGAGCGCTTTGCGGCCGAGGGGGCCACCGTCGCGCTGCTGGCCCGCTCGCTGTCGCAGCTCGACGAGGTGGCGCAATCGATCCGCGATGCCGGTGGCCAGGCGATCGGCGTACGCTGCGACGTGGCCGACGCGGGATCGATCGAGAGCGCCACGCGCAAGGCCGAAGAGCTGCTCGGACCGACCGACCTGCTGGTCAACAACGCCGGCGTGCCGGGGCCCTTCGGGCCGATCTGGCAAGTCAGCCCCGACGACTGGTGGCGCGCGCAGGCGATTCACATCCGCGCGCCGATGCTGTTCATGCACCACGTGCTGCCGGGGATGGTGGCGCGCAACCGTGGACGGGTGATCTGCGTGTCGGCGATCGCCAGCCGGCTGGTGGCGCCGCACCTGTCGGCCTACTGCACCGGCAAGATCGCGCAGAACCGGCTCGTTGCCGAGGCCGCCGCCGAGCTGGCCGGCACCGAGGTTGCGGTGTTCGCCATCGACCCCGGCTTCGCCGCGACACAGCTGGCACGCGACACCGCCGCCGATCCCGAGGCGCGCAAGTACTTCAAGCCGCTGATCGAGCGGATCGAAAGCGTGCCCCACGCCTATGGCGAGGACCCCGACCTCGCCCGCTGCGCCCAGCGCTGCCTCGACCTCGCCTCAGGGCGTTACGATGCGCTCTCGGGCGGCTACTTCGAGCTGCCGGACGATCTCGATCAGTTGCTGGCCGAACGGCGCGCTGCGGCCGCCTAGCCGCCGTGCTTGGCCAGTTCGTCGCCCGCCAGGGTGACGACGTGCAGCAGGTTGGTCGCGCCCGAGATTCCGAACGGCACGCCGGCCATGACCACCAGCTTGCTGCCGGCATCGCCGAAGCCGTGCCGCAGCGCCATGCGCTTGCCCTTGGCGATCATCTCCTCGAAACTGCCGATGTCGCGCGTCGCCACCGGGTGCGTGCCCCACAGCAGCGCCACCCGTCGGGCCACCGCGACCGACGGCGTCAGCACCAGCACCGGCACCGAGGGCCGCTCGCGGGTCACCCGTCGGGCGCTCGAGCCGGTCGAGGTGAACACGGTGATGGCGCTGATCGCCACGGTGTCGGCGATCGTCAGGCAGGCGTGGGCCAGGGCATCGGCGATCGTCGGGTCGGGGCGGGTGTCGAGCAGGCGGACGCGCTGCCGGTAGCCCTCGTCGCGCTCGACCTGGCGGGCGATCGAGTCCATCATCAGCACCGCTTCTTCGGGCCATTGCCCGGCGGCGGTCTCGGCCGACAGCATCACCGCGTCGGCGCCGTCGTAAACCGCGTTGGCGACGTCGGACACCTCGGCGCGGGTCGGCGCCGGGCTCTCGATCATCGATTCGAGCATCTGGGTCGCCACGATCACCGGCTTGCCGATCAGCCGCGTGGCGTTGACGATGCGCTTCTGCAGCGGGGGCACTTCCTCGGGATTGAGCTCGACGCCGAGATCGCCGCGGGCGACCATCACCCCGTCGGCCAGTTCGAGAATCTCGTCGAGCCGGCGCACCGCCTGGGGCTTTTCGATCTTGGCGCAGAGGGCGCCGCGCCCGCCCATCAGGCGGCGGGCTTCGGCCAGGTCTTCGGGCCGCTGGACGAAGCTCAGCGCGATCCAGTCGGCACCCTTCTCGATAGCGAACGCGAGATCGCGCCGGTCCTTGTCGGTCAGCGCCGGGATCGGCACCTCGGCGTCGGGCACGTTGACGCCTTTGCGGTCGGATATGACGCCGCCGACCTCGGCCGTGCAGACGATCCGCTCGGGCGTGGCTTCGGTCACCCGCAGGCGAATCTTGCCATCGTTGATCAGCAGCCGCTGGCCGACCTCGAGCACCTCGAACAGCTCGGGATGGGGCAGCTCGACGCGGGTGGAATCGCCGGGCGTCGAATCGCGGTCGAGCGTGAAGCGATGGCCGTGTGGAATGATCGCCCGCCCGTCGACGAACGTGCCGACGCGGAGCTTGGGTCCCTGCAGGTCGCACAGCACGGTGATCGGCCGGTTGAACTCCCTCTCGAGCGCCCTGATGGCCTTGATCGAAGCGGCATGCTCCTCGTGTTCGCCATGGCTGAGATTGACGCGGAACGCGTCGGCACCCGCGCGAAACAGCCGTCGGAGCATCACGGGGTCCCGGCTTGCCGGGCCGAGCGTGGCGAGGATCTTGACCTTGCGGCCGCGCGGTTCGAGCTTTGTGGTCATCCGCCGCGCCGTATGGCAGAGCCGTGCGACAAGACAAGGACGAGAAATCGAGGCTCCCCGATGACCGATCCGCTCGACAGCCTGCCCGACGAGGTCGCCGCCGCGGCGTTCCGCCGGCTCGTGCGCCATTTGCGCCACCGGCACGACGCGCAGAACATCGACCTCATGGGCCTCGCCGGCTTCTGCCGCAACTGCCTCGCCGACTGGTACCGCGAGGCGGCGCAGGC
>JAEZES010000269.1 GCA_023432995.1 Pseudomonadota bacterium | reverse complement strand
CAGCGACGGCGCGGCGGGAACGCCGAGCGCCGGCCCCGAGCCGTCGAAGTAGGCGGCCAGCGTCGGCGGCAGGTCGATCCGCGACAGCCCGGCCGTCAGCAACAGCGTGTGCCCGACCGCGAGCCGCGGCGGGACCACTTCGGCTTCGGCCGCCATCGTGAGCGCGTCTCTCCGCGGCAACCGCTGAAGGGGTTCGCGAGCGGCGCTGCGCGCCGGAACCGGCCAGCCGAACGCGATCGTCACGGCCCGCGGTCCGCCTCGGCCCCGCGCGCCCGCCGGCAGCTGGTTGGCGCCGGCGGCCCATGGGACCCGGTGGAGAGCCACCCCCGGCCGTCCCGCCGCGCCCGAGGCCGCCGGCGAAGACAAGGGCTGCCACGCGAGGACGCGCAACCCGAACCATGCGACCAGCACGCCGGCCAGCACCAGCAACGGCTGCCCGCGAAAGGCCGCCGCCTGTCTCACGTCCCGTGGCCCTGCCGACCCTCGGCCGGGTGGGCATGGTGGAAGGTCTTGTCCCAGCGCGGCGTTTCGCCGCGCAGCGTGCGGACGTAGGCGGCCAGAGCGCGCGCGCCGGCACAGATGGCGATCGCGTTGGCGACCGGAATGCGGGCGACGGCGCGCAGCCCTTCGGCCCGGCCGTATTCGCGCACGGTGAACGCGTAGCGGACGACCGCCCGCCAGACGAACGCCGCGAAATTTGCCGCCAGCAGCCCGGTGAGCCAGGGATCCGCGTGCCAGGGCCCGACCAACCCGAGCGCCCCGGCAGTCAGGAACACGAGGCCGCCTGCGAGGACCAGGTATCCGGTGGACAGCACGAGCGCGCTCATCGGCCCGCGTCGGTCGCGCAGGCGCATCCACCGTTCGCCGAGCCCGCCGCTCCAGCCGAGCCGGTCCCACCCCTGCAACGCGATGCCGTGAATCCAGCGGCTCTTCTGCCTGACCGCGGCGCCGAGCCGGGCGGGAAAGCACGCCCGCGTCGCCACGAGCTGGCCGTCCTCGCCGCGCACGCGCAGGAACACCGAGCGTCCGCCCAGCGCCTTGATGCGCAGGCCGAGCTCGTAGTCCTCGGTCAGCGAGTCCGCCGAGAACGGTGTCGAGCCGCCCGCCTGGCGGGCAATGTCGCGCAGGATGCGGCGGGCGAAGGCGCATCCGACCCCGGCCGCCGGAAGCCCGGCGGCGAGCGCGCCCCGGACCACCATCAGCTTGCCGTGCGCCTCGGCGAACTCCTCGCAGTAGTGGCTGCCGACCAGGCGCGACGACCGCTGCGGCTCGGGCAGGACCGGCAACTGCACGAAATCGGCCTCGTCGAGCGCGCGGTCGAGCAGCCCGAGCGCCGCCGGATCGACCAGGTCTTCGGCATCGTGCAGCACCACCAGGCGAAACTCCCGGCCCGTACGCCGCTCGTCCTCGCTCATCGCCGCGTAGAGCGAGTTCAGGCAGTCGGCCTTGGTGGTCGGACCGTCGCGCCCGACCACCACCAGCCGGACGCGCGGATCGCCGCCCGCACCTGTCCTGACCGCCGCCTGCGTCGCCGGATCGTTGCGATAACAGCCGACGTAGAGCCGCAGGTCGGCGGCCGCCCAGGACGCCAGCGCATGGGCCACGGTGAGCGCGATCACCCGGTCTTCCCGCCACGCCGGAATCAGCACCGCCGCCGGCCCGCCGAGATCGCGGTCGCGCAGGTCGGCCCGCTCGACCCGCCGGGTTTCGGTCCGTCCGGTCAGGCGCAGCCACAGCCAGGCGAGATCGATCGCCAATTCGTCGAGCGCTCCGGCGAGGAAGAAGACCGCGGAGAACAGCAGCAGTTCTCGTTCGACGAGCGCGACGATTTCGAGCGAGGTCCAGTGCCACACAGCGGATCTCCCGCGCGACCACCGGCCCCGAGACCTACGACAAGCGCAGCAAATGACTAGTGCGGGCAATCCCTGAAATTCTTGAAACCGCCGCCACATTGCGGGAGAGGGCCGCATGTCTCCCGCCCGCCACATTTCCCGCTTGGGCAGCTCGTTCAAGCCGCTGGTCGGCCACGAAGCCTTCGCCGGCGTCCTGCTGATCGCGGTCGCCGTCGTGGCCATGGCGGTGGCCAATTCGCCGCTCGCGGCGAGCTATCATCACCTGTTCCATGGCGCCCTGCCGTGGACGCCGATAGGCAAGCTCTACAACGCGCACCTGTGGATCAATGACGCGCTGATGGCGGTGTTCTTCTTCGTCGTCGGGCTCGAGGTGAAGCGGGAGATGGTCTCCGGCAACCTCGCCGACCCTCGCGTCAGGCGCCTTCCCGTGCTCGCGGCGATCGCCGGAATGGCGGTACCGGCGCTGGTCTATCTGTCGATCGCCGGGGGCGGGCCCGGCGTGGTGCGCGGCTGGGCGATCCCGGCGGCGACCGACATCGCCTTCGCCATCGGGGTCATCGCGCTCCTCGGCAATCGCGTGCCTCCGGCCCTGCGGCTGTTTCTGCTGACCGTGGCGATCGTCGACGACATCGGCTCCGTCCTGATCATCGCGCTGTTCTACAC
>JAEZES010000257.1 GCA_023432995.1 Pseudomonadota bacterium | reverse complement strand
ATCAGCTCGGCCGCGACTTTCGAGGCGCCGCCGCCGGGGAGGATCGGGAGTTCAGTCCGCCTTGACCTTGCTCTTGTCGAACGCGCCCAGCCCCGGCTTGAAGGTCTTGTCGTCGAGGAACTGCTTGGTCGCTTCCTTGCGCATTTCCCAGCCGCCGAAATCGTTGAGCGCTTCCTGCGCCCGGATCAGGTAATCCTCGGCGTTGTCGTAGGTCATCTCACGCACCCGGCGCACGGCCCACTTGGTCGCGCGCAGCGCGTGGCTGTCCTTCTTCTTGAGCACGTCGGCGACTTCCTGGACCCGCGCGCGCAGCTTGTCGGCCGGGAGCGACTCGTTGACCATGCCCTTCTCGGCGGCCTGCTTGCCGGTCAGGTTCTCGCCCATCATCGCGTGGTACATCGCGTCGCGGAAGCCCATCAGCTCGGCCGCGACTTTCGAGGCGCCGCCGCCGGGGAGGATCGCCCAGTTGATCTCGCTGAGGCCGAACTGCGCGTCGTCCGAGCAGAACGCGAGGTCGCAGGCGAACAGCGGGCCGTAGGCGCCGCCGAAGCACCAGCCGTTGATCATACCGATCGTCGGCTTCTCGTACCAGCGCAGCCGTTCCCACCACGAATAGGCCTCGCGCTGCGCCTTGCGCGTGGCGCCGATGCCCTGCGCCTCGTTCATGCGGAAGTATTCGAGCAGGTCCATCCCCGCGGACCACGCGGTGCCCTCACCGGTCAGCACGAGCACCTGCACGTCGTCGCGGAACTCGAGCTCCTCGAGCACCTGCTTCATGCGCCGGTTGAGCTTGGGGCTCATGCAGTTGCGCTTGTCGGGGCGGTTGAAATAGACCCACGCGACGCCGTCGACGATCTCGTAGCGGACGGTCTCGGACTCGGGGCGGGGATCGGGTTGGGAGGGGCCGGCCATCGTCTATCCTCGTGCTTGGCGAGCCTGGAAACGCGCTCGCAGATCGTTATCACCCATAGCAATACCGGTTGCTATGAACAACAGCAATCGTTACGATTTCGCTGATGCGCGACCCGCTTCCGAATTTCCCCGGCTATGCGCTGCGCCGGGCGGCGAACGCGACCGCCGCCGAACTCTCGGCGCGGCTGGCGGCGACCGGGTTGCGGCAGTCCGACGTCTCGGTGCTGATGCTGGTCGAAGCCAACCCGGGGGTCACGGCGAGCGCGATCGGCCGCCAGCTCGGGATCGAGCGCGCCAACATGGTCCCGCTGCTCAAGCGGCTCGAGGGCCTGATCGCGCGCGCGCCGATCGACCGCAAGTCGCAGGGCCTGGCGCTGACCGAGGCCGGCCGCGCCCGGCTGGCCGAGGCGCGCGCAGTGGTCGAGGCGTTCGAAGCGGAACTCCTCGCCCGCGTCCCCCCCGCGCACCGCGCGCACCTGCTGCCGGCGCTGGAAGCCCTCTGGCGCTGAAATAGAGGGACAGTCCCTCTTTTCGGGTGGGGTGCGGACGCCGCTGCGAAAAATGGGGACTGTCCCTCCTTTTTCCTCCCCCTATTCCCCCCCGATGGGGAAAGGGCCGCTCCCTCTTTACTCCCGCCGCCCGGCAAGCGTAGCGAGGCGGCAACGCAAGTTGCACCCATGGGAGAGAGCTCGTGAGCGAAGCGGTCGTGCATCCGGTGCCGGAGGAGTGGGCGCAGAACGCGCTGATCGATGCCGGGGCCTACGCCGAGAAATACCGCCGCTCGGTCGAGGATCCCGAGGGGTTCTGGCGCGAGGAGGCGCGGCGGATCGACTGGATGCGGCCGTTCACCCGGGTCAAGGATACGAGCTTCGACGAGGCCACGTTCGGCATCCGCTGGTTCGACGACGGCACGCTCAACCTCGCCGCCAACTGCCTCGACCGCCACCTCGAGACGCGCGGCGAGCAGGTCGCGATCGTGTGGGAGCCCGACGATCCGGCGACCCCGGTCCGCACCCTCACCTACCGCGAGCTTCACGCAGCCACCTGCAGGTTCGCCAACCTGCTCCGCGCCGAAGGCGTGCGCCGCGGCGACCGGGTGACGATCTACCTGCCGATGGTCCCCGAGGCGGCGGTGGCGATGCTCGCGTGCGCGCGGATCGGCGCGGTCCACTCGATCGTCTTCGCCGGGTTCAGCCCCGAGGCGCTCGGCAGCCGGATCGAGGATTGCGACAGCGACCTGGTGATCACCGCCGACGAGGGCCTGCGCGGCGGCAAGCGCATTCCGCTCAAGGCCAACGTCGACGCCGCGCTCGAACGCCACGGCAAGGTCCGCCGGGTGATCGTCCTGCGCCACACCGGCGCCGACGTGCCGATGGCCGAAGGCCGCGACCTCGACTGGGCGACCGCGGTCGCCGGCCAGCCGACGACCTGCGAGCCCGAGGAAATGGGCGCCGAGGACCCGCTGTTCATCCTCTACACCAGCGGCTCGACCGGCAAGCCCAAGGGCGTGCTCCACACCACCGGCGGCTACGCGGTGTGGGTCAGCATGACGCACGAATACGTGTTCGACCACCGGCCGGGACAGATCTTCTGGTGCGCGGCCGACATCGGCTGGGTCACCGGGCACAGCTACGTGGTCTATGCCCCGCTGATCAACGGCGGCACCACGCTGATGTTCGAAGGCGTGCCCAACTACCCCGACTTCAGCCGCTTCTGGCAGGTGGTCGACAAGCACAAGGTCGAGATCTTCTACGCCGCCCCGACCGCGCTGCGCGCGCTGATGCGCGAGGGCGACGACTGGGTGAACAAGACCAGCCGCCAGAGCCTGCGCCTGCTCGGCACCGTCGGCGAGCCGATCAATCCCGAGGCGTGGGAGTGGTACTACACCGTGGTCGGCGGCGCCCGCTGCCCGATCGTCGACACCTGGTGGCAGACCGAGACCGGCGGCCACATGATCACCCCGATGCCCGGCGCGCACGCACTCAAGCCCGGCAGCGCCACGAAGCCGGTGTTCGGCGTCGTGCCGCAGATCGTCGATTCCACCACCGGCGAAGTGCTCGAAGGCGCCTGCGAAGGCGCGCTGGTGATCGCCGACTCCTGGCCCGGCCAGATGCGCACCGTCTACGGCGACCACGCGCGGTTCTTCCAGACCTACTTCAGCCAGTTCGCCGGCAAGTACTGCACCGGCGACGGCGCCCGCCGCGACGCCGACGGCTACTACTGGATCACCGGGCGGATCGACGACGTGATCAACGTCTCGGGCCACCGCATGGGCACCGCCGAGATCGAGAGCGCGCTGGTGCTGCACCACCAGGTGGCCGAGGCCGCGGTGGTCGGCATGCCGCACGACATCAAGGGCCAGGGGATCTACGCCTACGTCACCACGACCGCGGGGACCGAGGATACCGACGACCTGCGCGCCGAGCTGGTGCAGTGGGTGCGCAAGGAGATCGGCCCGATCGCCACGCCCGACGTGCTGCAGTTCGCCCCGGCGTTGCCGAAGACGCGCAGCGGCAAGATCATGCGGCGGATATTGCGCAAGATCGCCGAGGGGGATGTCGGTAACCTCGGCGACACGTCGACCCTGGCCGACCCGAGTGTGGTTGACGACCTGCTCGCAAACCGGCCCAAATGAGCGCGCCCGCGATCCCGGGCCAGTGCCTGTGCGGCGCGTTCCGCTTCACCGTCACCGGCCCGCTCGAAAACGTCCGCCTGTGCCACTGCGACGTCTGCCGCCGCGCCAACGGCAGCGCCTATTCGGCCAACTGCAAGGTCCCGGTCGAGCGGTTCGCCGTGGTGCGCGACGCCGGTACGCTGCGGCATTTCGAGAGCACCCCGGGCGCCAAGCGCCACTTCTGCGGGACCTGCGGCTCGCCCGTATTCGCCCGCGTCGACAGCGATCCCGAGCATGTCCGCATCCGCCTCGGCACGCTCGACCGCGAGGCGACGGCCGAGATCGTCGCGCACGTGTGGGTCGGCTCGAAAGCCCGCTGGGATCGGATCGCGGACGACCTGCCGCAGTTCGAGCAACGCGCCTAGATCGGACCGCAAGGATCGGAGTGTGGTCGCGCGAATCGGGATTACGCTGAAGGCTTACGGTGAAGATTGCGGTGACAGTGCTCTCAACTCCAACGCCTCAAGATTAGTGCACTGTCACCGTAACCCGGAAGGGGACCGTGGCTTGGGGCGGGCCCAGGCCAGTCCTAGGCAGCTGTCTTGACGCTGCTGGCACGATAGATCTCGTCGATCGCCTCCCCCAGCGCCCTGTCGAATTCCTCGTCGTCCATCGTCGCGCGCAAGTCCGAGAGCAGCGCCCGGCTGAAGCTGGCGATCATGCCTTCGTTCCTGGCCAGCTCCGCGCAGGCCTCAGCCCGCGAATAGCCCCCTGAAAGCGCCACCACGCGCGCGACGGCGGGATGGCGCACGAGGTCGCGGTAGAGGTTCGGCTGCGCCGGGATCGACAGCTTGAGCATGACCTGCTCGCCGCCGGGAAGGCCCGCCAGCGCCTGCGTCAGCTCGTCGAGCAGGATGGCCTCGCCCGCGGCCCGGTCGGCGGCGCCGATGTCGTACTCGGGCTCGAGGATCGGCATCAGGCCGGCGGCGCCGATCTGCCGGCCGATCTCGACCTGCTGGGCGACGATCCGGGCAATGCCGGCGCGGTTGGCGGCCTTGATCACGGAGCGCATCTTGGTGCCGAACACCCCGAGGGCCTTCGCGCGGGCCAGCAGGGAATCGAGCCCGGGCATGGGCTTCATCAGCTGGGCGCCGTCGCGCTCTTCCTCGAGGCCCTGGTCGACCTTGACGAACGGGATCACGCGGCGATCGATCAGGGCCTGCGGCACGGATTGGCCGTCGACCGAGCCGTCCATCGTGCGCTCGAACAGGATCGCCCCGAGCACCTTGTCGCCGGTGAACGCCGGCGAGGTGATGATGCGGCAGCGCATCCGGTGGATCAGCTCGAACATCTCGGCGTCGTCGGCCCAGCTCCCGGGCGCGACGCCGTATCCCGCCAGCGCCTTGGGCGTCGAGCCGCCGGACTGGTCGAGCGCGGCGATGAAGCCGTTTGCCTCGCGGATGCGGCGCGACATTTCCTGGTGGTCCATTTCCTGCTCTCCCGGGACTGCTGGTGCGGGTGATCCGCGGCGCTGTCTTGTTGCGGCGCGGTCCTTTTTACAGCGGGCGCTGGGGCTGGCAATCGGTCGCCGGCGCCTTCGCGCGGGCGGCCGGCGCGCGGGACTGTGGCACTCGGCCGGGATGGTCTGGCGTCGGCCGCCACAACTTGGCAGAGTGCGCCGATGGCCGTCACCACCGTTGCCCTGCTCACCGCCGGCGGCCTCGCGCCGTGCCTGTCCTCCGCGGTCGGCGGGCTGATCGAGCGGTACGGCGAGGTCGCGCCCGGGGTGCGGATCATCGCCTACAAGAACGGCTACGCCGGCCTGCTCACCGGCGATTTCGCCGAAGTGACCGACGCGGTGCGGGCGGCGGCGGGCCGGCTGCACGCGTTCGGGGGCAGCCCGATCGGCAACAGCCGGGTCAAGCTGACCAACGTCGCCGACTGCGTCAGGCGGGGCCTGGTCCAGCCCGGGCAGGATCCGCTCCACGTGGCCGCCGAGCAGCTGAGCCGCGACCGGGTCGACGTGCTGCACACGATCGGCGGCGACGACACCAACGGCACCGCCGCGGACCTCGCGGCATACCTGCGGAGCAATGGCTACGAGCTGACGGTCGTCGGGCTGCCCAAGACCATCGACAACGACGTCGTGCCCATCCGCCAGTCGCTCGGGGCGTGGACCGCGGCCGAGCAGGGCGCGCTCTATGCCCGCAACGTGATCGCCGAGCATACGGCGAACCCGCGGATGCTCGTGGTCCACGAGGTGATGGGCCGCAACTGCGGGTGGCTCACCGCGGCCACCGCGCTCGCGCACCACCAGTGGGTCAAGGAGGCGCAGTTCGCCGAGTGGGAGGAGAACTCCGCCGCGCGCTGGGACGTCCACGGCGTGTTCGTGCCCGAGCGGCCGTTCGACATCGCCGAGGAGGCCCGGCGCCTGCGTGCGATCATGGACGAGCAGGACGGCGTCAACCTGTTCATCTCCGAGGGCGCCGGCGTCGGCGAGATCGTCGGCGCGATGGAGGCGGCGGGCGAGGACGTGCCGCGCGACCCGTTCGGGCACGTCAAGCTCGACAAGGTCGACCCGGGGCAATGGTTCGGCAGGCAGTTCGCCGCCGAGCTCGGCGCCGAAAAGGTGCTGGTCCAGAAGAGCGGCTACTTCTCGCGCTCGGCCCCGGCGAACGCGGCCGACCTCGCGCTGATCCGCAAGTGCACCGCTTACGCGGTGGATGCGGCGCTGCGGGGCGAGTCCGGGGTGGTCGGCGAGGACGAGGAGCGGGGCGGCACGCTGCGGGCGATCGAGTTCGAGCGGATCGCCGGCGGCAAGGCGTTCGACGTGTCGGTGCCGTGGTTCACCGGCCTGCTGCGCGAGCTGGGGCAAGCCTGAGCGGTCGGGATTGCGGCGACGGCGCGCCATGCGCGAGCCCGCCGAGATCGCGCGGAGTTGCCCCGTCGCCCCGCCAGAATGACTTTCCTGCACGCCTCGAACAAGCGGCCCCTTGTCGCGGCTCGAACTTTGCCTCTACCAACGCCGGACACTTGGGGGGATTTGCATGGATACGATCGTACCGGCCGCTTGGGGATCGCGGCGCCTGCGCTATTTCGCCGCTGCCGCGCTTTCGGCGGCCTTCCTGCTCGCACCGGCCGGCGCCCACTTCGTCATGGAATCGCCGGCCGCGAGCCTCGAACAGAACCAGATCGGCGATCCGCAAAAGCTCGGCCCGTGCGGCGGCTCCGCGCAGGATGCCGGCACGCCGACCGGGGCCGTGACCGAGCTCGTGGGCGGCGGCACGCTGCACCTGAAGCTGCGCGAGGCGATCTATCATCCGGGGCACTACCGCGTGGCCCTCGCGCGCTCGCCGGAACAGCTCCCCGCCGATCCCGAGACGGTCACCCGCGAGGGGCCGCGCGGGCCGCTCTCGGTCTCGGCGGCGATCGCCGAGGCGGCGCCGCCGGTGCTCGCCGACGGGCTGTTCGTGCACGCGGAACGGCCGGCCCAGGGCACGTTCTGGGAGGCCGACCTGACGGTCCCGAACGTCGACTGCAAGGGCTGCGTGGTGCAGGTGATCCAGTGGATGGCCGAGCACCCCGGCGTCGCCGAGGGCGGCTTCTCCTACCATCACTGCGCGACGGTCAACATCACCCGCAATCCGGATCTCGAGACGGACAGCGCGTGGGACGCGGCCCTGCGCGGATGAAGCCACCCGGGCAGGCCAGGCCTGAGGGGAAGCCACCGGAAGGCCCGGAACGCCGGACCCGGGTCTAACCCGAATCGCCGCCCTGTTCATCCTGTTCCGGGATGTCGGGGACAGGCGCCGGAGGAGGCAGGGGCGCGTCGCCTTCCCGCTGGATGGCGCAGTCCTGCACCCACAGCTCGTCGCCGCCCGAGCCCATCTGCTGGCAACTGACCGTCACCCGCTGACCCGGCACGAGCCGCTTGGCGTCCTCGATCGCCAGCTGGGCGACGTCGACGCCCAGCTGCTCGTCCGGATTGGAAGTCTTCAGGCGCAGGTCGAGGCTGCCGTAGCCGTCGGGCACGATCCGCAGGAACTCTCCGCTGACGACCATCTCGCGGCCCCCGAACCGTTCGGCTGCGGCGCGCGGGTCGTCGGCATAGGCCTGGTGCAACGCCTCCGCCTCGATCGTTGCCGGGCCGCGCGCCTGGGGCCGCTCGTCGGAGCCGATGGTGATCGGCGGGTCCCACAACCCGTTGGACTGGCCGGCCAAACCCAGCCCCAGGAGAACGGCGCAGGCGCCGCCGATCAGCAAGGCCTTGCCGCTACCCTTGCGACCGTCGGCCGTTCGCCCGCCGGTCCCTCGCAGAAAGCTCCCCCGAACGCCGGGGTCCATCGCGGCCCCGCAAATCGGGCAAAACTCCCGCAGCGCGGAGACGTCGGCAGAGCATTCGGGACAACGCACTAACCCTCGACTCCTTGCCGCCGCACGGTTGTCCTTTTGCTAAAGAAAGCGACGGCTGCCTAGGCCATTCTCGGCTGCGAAATTCGGCGCCGACAGGTGGCGCCACTCTGGAAGCAGGGCGCGGGCGCAAGCGCCGCTTCGGTTCTCCGCCGGCGAAAAACCACTTTCCTACAGGCGCGCAAATGGGGTCTATCCTGTCGGATGACACCCGACTCGCCTCCTGCCATCGTCCGCGCCCCGTACCCCCACCCGGCGACAGTCGAAGGGCCGGATCGCAAGCTGTCGCCGGCCTCATGGCCAGTGCGACCATTGGGACCATTCGCGCCGCGGTGCGGCCCGTCCGCGGGGATGACGAGGCGGTGCGAACCGCTATACGGGTCCGGCCGCGCGCCGCGCGCGTCCACCGGGGGAGACACGCCTTGAGACTTATCCTGGCCCTGTGCCTGATCGTTTCGTCCGCCGCGTTCGCGGCGCAGCCGGCGCTCGCGCAACCGGCGCCGGACTGCGACCGCGAGTGCCTGCGCGGCAAAGTCACCGAAGTGCTCCACGCGCTGATACACGACGACGTCGGCAAGCTGGCCGTCGCCGGCAACCTGCGCGTGACCGAGGACGGGGTCGAGAAGCCGCTGGCCCAGGTCGGCCTCGTGCGCACGGTCACCAGGCTGCGCGGCTATCGCCAGGACGTGATCGACGAGCGCGCGGGCGAGGTCGTCACCGGGGCGATGGTCGAGGAATCGGGCGCGCCGGTGATCCTGGTGGTGCGCGCCAAGGTCGACGGCGAGGCGCGGCTCAGCGAGCTCGAGCTGGTGGCGACGCGCAGCCGGGCCGACGGGCTCTTGTTCAACGTCGACGGCCTCGGCGGCGCGCCCGCCCTTGCGATGAACCTGGCGCCGCGGCCCGAGCAGCTCGAGACCCGCGACGAGGCCATCCGCATCGCGATGTACTACCCGCGCGGGTTGAGCAACGCCGAGACCTTCGCCGCCATCGGCACGCCGTTCGCTCCAACCGCCTATCGGTTCGAGAACGGCGCTCTGATGGCCGGGCCGGGGTGCGCCTTCGCGCCGGGCTGCGCCGACATCGGCAACCAGTCGCTGGCGATCTTCAAGACCCTCGGCCGGGTCACCGTGCGCGACGTCGTGGTCGACGAGCGCATGGGCATCGTGATGATGCGGCTCTCGTGGAACGCGCGCGGCCCGGGCTCGGACAGGCTGACCGCGTGGGAGATGTTCAAGGTCTACGACGGGCAGATCCACATGGTCGAAGCCTGGATCCGGCTGTTCCCGCCCGAGCTCGACCTCGGCGGCTGGCCGATCGCCGAGGGGATCGTGCAGCCGTGAGGCGAGCCGCCTGCAGGCTCGATATCGCCGCCGGGGCCGCCCCGGGAGGAGCGCGCTCATGATCACGATCTACCACGTCCCCCATTCGCGCTCGATGCGCGTGGTCTGGCTGATGGAGGAACTCGGCGAGGACTACCGGCTCCAGACGATGGCGATCCCGCTGCCCGAGAGCTTCCGGCAGGTGAACCCGCTCGGCTGCGTGCCGGCGATCGACGACGCCGGCATCCGCCTGTTCGAGAGCCTGGCGATCCTGCAGTACATCACCGGGCGGCGGATCCCGGCGTCGCTGTCGATCACCACCGGGCCGAACCCGGACCCGGCGGCCTATGCCGAGCACCTGCAATTCCTCCACTTCGGCGAGGCCGACCTGGCCACGCCGATGGGGACCATCTTCCGCACGCGAATCCTCACCGGCGAGCAGAGCAACGCGACGATTGCCGACCAGCTCGCGCTGCTCGCGCGGCGCCTCGCGTTCCTCGACGACCACCTCGCCGACGGGCGCGAATGGGTCACCGGGGACAAGTTCACCATTGCCGACATTTCGATCGGCTATTCCTTCGTGCTGGCCGCATTTGCCCGGCTCGAGATCGAGCTTCCCGGCCACGTCGCCGCTTACCGCGACCGGTTGCAGGCGCGGCCTGCGTTCGAGCGCGCGGCGGCGCGCTAGCGTGGGCGTCGCAAGGTGGATCGCCTGCCGCCCCTCGCGGGTCCGCGGCGGTCACCGCATGTCGGGCTGCAGCACGATGAACAGGCCGACGAACAGCAAGTACAGCACGAACGGGGCGGCGAGCACGCCGAGCAGCACGTTCGCGGTACGGGTCCGGCCCTTGCCGTGCAGGGCCCAGGCCCCGACCAGGACCGCAGCCGGCACCAGCAGCAGCGGCACCCAGGCTTCCATGTAGCCGCTGCCCGGCGACGCCGAGCCGAGGCCCTCGGCGAAGAAGTACAGCAGCACCAGCAGCGCCAGCGCGTCGAACGCGAACAGGATCCGGAACAGCCGCACGGGGCGAGGCTAGTCGATCCGCGATGCAACGTCACCGCCTCTTGCCGCCAGGGCCAGCGAATTCCTAGATGCTGTCCATGCCATCCGTTCAGCCTCCATTCGGACGCCCCGCGCGAACGACGATCGTCGTACTGGTGATCATGAACATCCTACTCCTCACCGCCGCCGCTTCGCTCTACCTGATGCAGACCGCGCCCGCGGCCGCGCCGCCGCCGCCGACGGTCGTCGCGCGCGGCGACCTCGCCGCCGACGAGCGGGCGACGATCGAGCTGTTCCGCAACGCGCGCGAATCGGTCGTCTTCATCACCACCCGCCAGCAGGTGGCCGATTTCTGGACGCGCAACGTCTACAGCGTGCCGCGCGGTTCGGGCTCGGGTCTGGTGTGGGACGAGGCCGGGCACATCGTCACCAACTACCACGTGATCCAGGGCGCCTCGTCCGCGCAGATCCAGCTGGCCGACGGTCGCGAGTTCAGCGCCAGCCTGGTCGGGGTCAGCCCGCAGCACGACCTCGCAGTGCTCAAGATCGGCGGGGCCGACTTCACCGCCCCGGCACGCGTGCCGGTCGGCACCAGCCACGATCTCCAGGTCGGGCAGAACGTGTTCGCGATCGGCAACCCGTTCGGGCTCGACTGGACGCTGACCAAGGGCATCGTCTCGGCGCTCGACCGCTCGCTGCCGAACGAGAACGGGCCCGACATCCACCACCTGATCCAGACCGATGCGGCGATCAACCCGGGCAACTCGGGCGGGCCGCTGCTCGATTCCGCCGGGCGGCTGATCGGCATCAACACCGCGATCTACAGCCCGTCGGGCGCCTCGGCCGGGATCGGTTTCGCGGTGCCGGTCGACACGGTGATGCGTGTCGTGCCGCAGCTGATCGCCAACGGGCGTTATACGCGGCCGACCCTCGGGATCGACAGCGAAGAAGGCGTCAACGACCGCTTCAAGCGCGCCTCGGGCATCGACGGCGTGTTCGTGCTCAGGGTCGAGCCCGGCTCGGCCGCCGCCCGCGCGGGGCTGGTGCCCGCGTCGCGTACGGCGCGCGGCGTGGTTCCGGGCGACGTGATCGTGGCGCTCAACGGCCGGCCGGTCTCGCGCGTCGGCGACCTGCTCGCGCGGCTCGACGACTACCGCATCGGCCAGCGGGTCGAGCTGACCCTGCTGCGGGCCGGCGAGCAGCGCACCGTGGCGCTCGAGCTCGAGCCGGGAGAGTAACGGCCCGCAGCGGCGGCGGACGCACTCTTGACAGCGCGCGCGCAACGCCGAGTGTGCACCGGTCGCCAGGGGGGAGAGACGCCATGACCATTCCGACGCCGCCGCGCAGCCTCAAGATCGGCACGATCGTCGACAAGACGCTCGGCGTCCTCGAACTCAGCGTGGCGCCGGTGCTGGCGTTCGTCGTCGCGCTGACCGTGATCAACGGCGCGATCGGCTACTTCACCCGCGACATGAGCCGGATCACCGACCAGCTGGTGCTGGCGGCCGCCGGCGTCGCGGTGTCGATCGTCGCCTCGTACCTGCTGCTGACCGCGATCGTGCAGCGCACCGGGCTGCGCTCGCGCGAGCAGGGCGACGCGTTCCTGCCCTACTGCGGCATGTCGATCCTCGCGACGCTGGGAATCTTTGGCGGGCTGATCCTGCTGATCATCCCCGGCCTCGTGATCATGGCCCGCTGGATGCTGGCCGGAACGCTGGTCATCGCCCGCGGCGACGGGCCCAGGAAGGCGCTCGGCGAGAGCTGGGAGCGAACCAGCGGGGCCGAGTTCGCCATCCTCATCGCGCTGCTCGCGCTGATCATCGTGCCGGTCGCGGTGATGATCGCCTGTGGCGTGCTGTTCGACCCGGCCGACCCGATCGGCATCGGCATCTCGCAGCTCGCCTCGAGCGGGATGAGCGCGGTGATCCAGGCGATGGGCGTCGCGCTGTACGGCCTGATCATCGGTGCGCCGGCCTCCGCCGGTCTGGCCGGAGCCGGGCCGCGCGCCTGATCGATCGCCGGCCAGCCGCGGGGCGGGCGCTCCTCAGGCGCGCCGCTCCGCCGGCACGCAGTAAGTTACACTGGACTCGAATACTAAGTGGGACTAATTAGTTTGCGGACGCGCCGCTGCCCTTCCAGGCCCTTTGAACCGGCGCGTCCACCATCCAAATCGACGGAAACATTGGCAAATTCGTTGGAATTCTGCGGCTGTCGACCGCTGCTCCTGCCCCCTTTTTCCGCGCATCACGCGGAGTCGCTGCGCAGGTTCGCGGCCGACTGTTAAGTTATGCTCGATAAGGAATGCGATGCTTCCGCCGCTCAGCTGCTGGCGCCAGCCAGGATCGCCTGATGGCCAGCCGGTCCGGCGGGTTGACCGCGGTCAAGGCAATGCGCTCGCGACTGCGGTAAATTTCAAGACCTAGAGCAGGAGGCTTGCATGAACAGGGAATCGCTCGCGTTGGACCGGTGGCTGCCGCTCGTATTCGTGGTCGCCGCGGCGATCATCGTCGGATCGGTGATCGTGACCGTGTGGCCGCCGTTCGGCTGAGCCCTATTCGGGCGCCAGGGTGAGCATCAGCGTGCCCGTGAAGGGCGCGCCGGCCCGGAGCCTGTCGGCGTCGGCCGGGTCGAGCGCGATGCGCAGGTCGCCCGAGCCCGCCACCCGCGCGCAGTCCGCCGGATTGGCGGCCGCTCGCAGTGTGAGCGGCGCACTATCGGACGGCAGCTCGACCCCTCGCTCGCCGCTGCGGGTCAGCCACTCGACCCGGTACCCGATCCGCTGGCGCCCGTCCGACAGGCTGAGCGCTCCGTCGGGCCCGCTGCCGCTGACGGCAACGGCGTAGGCGTGGGAGGGGCCGCGCAGGCATAGCCCGGGCACGGAAGCGAAGGTCGCGCCTTCGCCCTCAAACGCGACATCCGCCAGGCCGGTGAGCCGCGGGGGCGCGCGCAGCGAGACGCTGATCGAGATCGAGCCGCTCGAGACCGCGCCGAGCCTTCCTTGCGAGGCGGCCGCCGCCGGCGTAGCCAGCACCAGCGCGGAAAACGCCGCCGCTAGAAGTCCCGTCCGGACACACCGCTGGCTCACCTTGTCGTCTCCCTGACGCTCGCGACGCCCATGAGATGCGAGGATAGCCGCTGCGACGCGAGAGCCTGAATCGCGCGGCCGTCCCACGATAGGGCGGCCGAACGGCCAATTCCTTGTCCCGGCTCTGCGCAAAGACGCGTAGCCGCCGCCGCTGGCCGCGCGGCCGGATCAGGACTCAGACCGATCGCTCCCGGCGGAGCTCCCGCAATTCGCGCCGCTCGCGCGACAGCCGGCGGGCGTAGACCCGCGAGGGCGCATAGTACCAGGCAGCCCAGACCCCCGCGGCCGTGCCGGCGAGGGCGAGCAGGACGAACAGATATCCGACGATTTCGCGTAGTTCCATGCCCGCACAGGGGAACGGGACACGAAATGGTTCCCGCGCTTGCGGGGACTTGGGCATTTCCTGCGACGAGGCGCCTGCAACGCCCTTTTCGCGCCCGGCGTCCCGCTTTGAGACGCCGGGTGATAAGCTCTGATAAGTTTGACTCTTATTATTCGCGGAATGGCGCTAAGAAGGCAGCCATCGATTCGCATCTGCCGCAGACACGCCGGCCGGATGCCACAGGTTCAGGAGGCTGCGTTGAAGAAGCTCTCTCTAGGAATGGCTGCGCTGGCAGCTAGCACAATGGTGGCGGCGCCGGCCCAGGCCGCGGTCGAGTTTCTCGGCACCTTCGGCGGCAACGAATGCAGTGGCAAGGGAGGCTTCACCGCCTGCTATGCGGGCCCGGATGGAGTCTGGAAGGAATTCGCCGATGGCCGTTCGCCGTCGATCTTCAAGCTGGACAACGAGACCGCCGAGATCGACATTTCCGACCTCTACCCGTCGATCACCGGGCTGGAGTTCCTGATCAGCTACATCGCGGACACCAACACGCTGTCCTTCACCTATACGCCGGGTGTCGACGATCCGGCGATCCACTATTTCTCGGTCAAGCAGGCGAACGGCTACGCGCTGTTCTACGATTCCGATCCGATCCTGTCGGGGTCGGTCGCGCTGGATACGTACTTCCCGAATAATCCCGGCTGGTCGCACATCACGTTCTTCAACAGCGGCTGGCCTGACAACGGCGTGCCCGAGCCGGCGACCTGGGCGATGCTGCTGCTCGGCTTCGGCGCGATCGGGGCCACCCTCCGCGCTCGCAAGGCCGGCAGCGGGGATCGGCGCCTGCGGGTCGCCTGACCCATCGCGCCGCTTCGAGCGGACGCCACGAAAAAATGGACAAAGGGGGCGGCCTGCCGCCCCCTTTTTCATGCCTGCGATGCGGCACCGGGCAAGCTGCCGCTCTCCGCGCGTGTTTCAAATTCGCACACCTAAGATAAGTTAGATAAGTATATCTTTTTACTGCGTAAACCTGTGCTAGCCGGCACCACCGGATCGAACCTCGACCGCGATGACCAGCCGCCCACAGGCTGCAGCACAGGGAGTCTACTCATGGGGATTTTTCGCCAGATGATGGTCGGCGCCGCCGCCTCCGCCGCGCTGGTCTCGGCCGCGCCGGCCGCGGCCCAGGTCACGATCGAAGGCGCGCTGACCGACATCAGCGTGCACGACGTCGATCCCGGCCTGGTGATAACCGCCTCGCCGATCGCGATCCCGGTGTTCTCGCTCAGCAGCATCGGCGAGTTCCAGGACCACGCCGTGATGACGATCGGGACCAACGAGACCGCGCTCAACTTCGAGGACGATTTCGCCGCCTACGACATTTCGGCCAGCTTCAGCTTCCTCAGCCCGACCGGGGCGACCGGCAGCCCGGTGACCGGCTCGACCGCGGGCCTGTTCACGCTCAACTTCCTCAGCCCGTGCTTCTGGGACGGTTGCGGCAAGGTCGAATGGGGCGCGCCTTCGGTGTTCTCGTTCGGCGACGGCGGCCAGTTTTCGGTCGAGCTGTTCGACGCCACGTTCGGCACGCCCGGCACCGCCACCGTGATCGGCCGCTTTACCCTGATCTCGAACAGCGTCCCGGAACCCGCCACCTGGGCCATGCTGCTGATCGGCTTCGGCACGATCGGCGCCTCGCTCCGCGCCCGCCGGGCGCGCAGCGCCGAGCGGCGGCTGCGGGTCGCCTGACCGACAACACCAGAGCGTCGGATTAGGGGGGGCGATCAACCGCCCCCCGTTTCGTTTGCGGAAGGGCGCCCATCGGCCGGGTCTCCCCAGAGGCTTGCGTTAACCGCGCTTTTGCCACCCGCGGCTAGCGCCGGAAGCCGGATCGGCCGCTGGGAGTCGCGGATGGAGCGTCGCGGAGGGAACCGGATCGGCACACGCGCCGCGCTGCCGGCTCGCGCCGGCGGGCGCGACTTCGCCGTGCGCCTCTACGACCTCTCGCCGACCGGATGCCAGATCGACTGCTCGACGGCGTACCTGCTCTCGCGCGGCGACCGGATCACCTTTCGCTTCTCGGAAGACATCAGCCTGCCCGGCCGGATCACCTGGCGGCGCGGCGCGACCGCAGGCGTGCGCTTCGCCGCGCCGCTCCCTGAGTCCATCGCCCGGCACCTCGACTTCTAGCCGTCGGCGCGCCGCCAGCAGCAAACCGCACGAGCCGCGGCACGCCCCGCCGCCTATGTCCGGGCAAGAGCCGTTGCCGGCCGGGTGCCGCCGATTGCCCGAGGGTGCGCCAAAGGTCTGGCGAAGCGGGCGCGAGGCTGGTTACAAGAGCCAAAACGAGGGGAGTGGGAACCATGAGGACGTCGATTCGCGCCGCGCTTTGCGGGTTCGCCCTGTCTTTCGCCGCGATGGCGTCAGCCCAGCCCGGCGGCGTGCCCCTGCCCGAGCGAAGCTGTCAGCGCGCATGCCTCGAAGGGTTCGTCGATCGGTACCTGCAGGCGATGGCCGACGCCAAGGTCGACCCGGACCTGTTCGCGTCGAACGTTCGGTTCACTGAAAACGGCGTCGAGATGCCGCTCGGCAACGAAGGGCTGTGGGCGACGACGACCGCGTCCGGGAACTACAAGCTCTACGTGCCGGACGTGGAGACCCAGCAGGTCGCCTTCCTCGGGACGGTGATCGAACAGGCGTCGAGCTCAGCCACCGGGCCGGCCCGCGAGCCCGAGCCGGTCGGGCTGTCGCTGCGGCTCAGGATCGTCGACGGCAAGATCACCGAGGTGGAGCAGATAGCGGCGCGACCCGAGCGGCCGCTCGGAGCCGGCGCCGCCGCGCCCAGCAGCCCGTTTCCCGCCACCGGGGCCGCGGTCGAGGCGCTCGGCGCGCCGCATCCGATCTACCTCCAGGCCGTCCCCGAGCGCGAGCGGATGAGCCGCGGCGACCTCGTCGCGGTCGGCGACGCCTACTTCGAGGCGGTCGAACGCAACACCGGCAAGGACTACTACCCGTTCACGGACGACTGCCTGCGGATCGAGAACGGCATGACGGTCGTCGGGCCTCCGGGCACGATCGGTATGCGCGGACAACCGGTCCAGGGGTGCAGGCAACAGCTCGAAACGTCGCTGATCGGCACCGTCACCGGCATCCGCGACCGGCGCATCGTCGCCGTCGACCGCGAGCGGGGGATCGTCTTCGCGTTCGCTTTCTTCGACCACCGGCCGATCAACTGGACCTGGCAGCTCGGCGAGCTGTTCAAGATCGAGAACAACCAGATTCGTCGGATCGAGGCGATCTTCATCCGCGGGCCTTACGGCATGTGCTCGGGCTGGAGCACCTACGAGCAATGTCGCAGCGAGGAACCGCAGGACGTGCGCTGACGCGATTCGCTTGGGAGGAATACGATGATCAGGACTGCCCTTCTCGCCGGTCTGCTGGCCTGCACCGCGGCGCCCGCCCTGGCGCAGAACGCGCCGCCGGCCAGCCCCTGGGCGCCGCTGCAGGACCGGCCGACCTGCACCCGCGACGAGCTCAAGGCGGCGAGCGCGGCCTATGTCGAGGCGCAGCGTACCGGCGACATCGGCAAGCTGCCGCTGCACGAGAAGGTCCGCTTCCTGCAGAACATGACCGATGTCGAGCGCGGCGCCGGGCTGTGGAACACCGCGCTGCCGATCGCCAACGCGATGAGCTTCCACGACGACAAGCGCTGCAAGACCTTCACCGAGATCATCGTCACCGAGGGCGGCACGCCGTACATCCTCGGCACGCGGCTGTACCTGCACGAAGGCAAGGTGATCCGCGTCGACAGCATCGTCACCAAGACGGGCGACTGGCTGTTCAACGCCAACGCTTTCCTCAAGTATACCAAGCAGGAGAACTGGGAACCGGTCCACCGCTACCAGCGGACCCCGGAATCCGAGATGATCCGCGGCGCCAACGCCTACCTCGACGGCTTCTCCGACAAGTTCACCGACATCCCGTGGGGCGTGCCCTGCGCGCGGCTCGAAGGCGGGGCCTATACCAACCGCCAGAACAGCCCGACCGCGAGTTGCGAGGTCGGCATGCCGCCGGGCGTGTTGTACATCGTCAACCGCGACTACCTGGTCGACGAGGAGATGGGCACGATCAACGTGTTCTGCCGCTTCGGCGGCTCGACCGGCGGGCCGGACTCGCACACGTTCCGCTACATCGACGGGAAGTTCCGGCAGATTCACACGCTGACCGCGATTCCCGGGCCGCAGGTCGACGACAACGGGGCGCCGATCCGCGTCGATCCCAACGCGAGCTGACCGGCATCAAGTCGATGGTTGCAGATGACACCGGCCCGGGACTAGATCGTCCCGTACGCCGCGTGCGTCGTTAAAGGGGGCATTCCTGACATGAAGACACAGCATCTCGCCGCCATCTCCGCCGTCGCTCTGGCGGTGGGGAGCGTCGCCGTCCCGGCGCTGTCGCAGCAGGCCGGGACCGGCAGGACGATCGCCCGCTACACGATGGACGCGGGGACCACCTCGGGCATGATGGCGATGGGCCAGGGCGGCGGAGTCGGCGCGGCGATGTCGATGCTGCGCGGCGGCGGCAACAACGTCGCTCACGACCTGACCCTGCGGCTCGGTTCGACCCAGTCTGTGAACCCGGCGGAAGCCGACCACTTCATGCCGCAAGGCGCCAAGCTCGGCCGATCGGTGCAACTGGTCGGGCAGCGCGTCCAGTCGACCCCGCGCGAGGGGACGCCGGGCACGATGCCGCAGATGCCGGAGGGCAGGCTGCTGCTGTTCTGGGGCTGCGGCGAGCACGCCGGGCCGGGCCAGCCGGTGATCATCGACTTCTCCAGGATGGCGCGCGGCGAGATCCCGCCGGGGCTGCTGGCGACCGGGATCGACCTGCCCGACGCCTGGACGGTAACCTCGGCCAACAGCACGAGCTACGCCGACTGGCCGAACGCGCGCGATTCGAAGGCCGTCCCGGCCGACTCGTCGCTGCTCGGCGAGCACCGCATCGCCGGCAACTTCGCGCCCGAGATCAGGTTCGCGCTGGCCGAGGACTTCATGCCGGCGCTGCGCGCGACCTCGCGCGACATGGCCAGCGGGGCCGTCGGGGTGAGCTGGAACTCGCTGGCCAAGGCGACCGGCTACTACGCCTGGGCGATCGCCACCAATCCCGACCAGCGCGGCAATGCGCGCGACATGGTCTGGTGGACTTCGTCGTCGACCCAGCAGTTCGGCGGCCCGATGTCGGACTGGCTCTCGCCGGCAGCAGTCGCCCGGCTGGTCCAGGCCGGCACGGTGATGCCGCCGAGCCAGACGCAGTGCACGATCCCGGCCGAGGTCAAGCAGGCGGGCGGGCCGATGCTGATGACCCAGCTGTTCGCCTACGGCCCCGAGGCCAATTTCTCGTGGCCCGAACGACCGGCCAACGCGCCGCGCGGCTGGCAGCCCGACTGGATTACCCGGGTGCGCTTCCGCTCGAACACGATGCTGATGACCGGGATGCCGGGAATGGGCGGCTTTGAGGACGGCTCGAGCGAGACCGACGAGCGTGACGAAGCGCCCGCGCAGCCCGCATTGCCGCGCTGCCGCGGGGGTCTGCGCGGCGTCGCCGAGCGCGCCGCGGGGCTGTGCCAGTAGGCAGGCCAGCGCCCTTGCGGCGCTAGCGAGAGGGGATTGCGCGCTTCAGCGCCAGTCGTCTTGCGCGGCGCGCGCCTGCGCGAACGCTCGGCGAAACTGGGACTCGGTCAGCGCCCCTTCGACGAGGTACGGCCCGATCAGGTATCCGGGCGTGCCGGCCAGGCCGAGGCTGAAGGCTTCGGTCGCGTTGCTCGCCAGGTCGCCGGCGATCGCGGGCGCATGGCGCGCCAGGTCTTCCTGCAACAGGCCCCAGTTCCCGCCGGCGTTCTCGACCGCGCGGCGCATTGCCGCCTGGTCGACGCTTGGCGCGCGCATCAGCGCATGGTGCACCTGGGAGTAGATGCCCTGCCGGTGCGCCGCCAGCGCCACTTCGGCCGCCCGCTGCGAGACCTCGCCGAAGATCGGCCAGTCCTTGTAGACGACCCGCAGGTTGCCGTCGGCCGCCACGGCGGAGCGGAACGCCGGATCGGCCTTGCGGCATGCCGGGCATCGGTAGTCGGTGAACACGACCACCGTCAGGTTCGCTGCGCCCGTCGTCACCACGGGCGAGCGACGGTCGTCGGAGATCTGCACGGCCGCAGGCGAGTCGCCCACGTAGCGCCCGACGGGGCGCGTCGTCCGCAGCAGGTACGAGGCCACGAAACCGAGCAGGATCAGCCCACCCAGGATCGTCAGGGTTATCCGCTTCGACATCGCGCAATCACCGCTCCGGTTTAGCGGCCGAGCCTAGCGGTCCAGAGGAGCGCCGAGGCCGCGATTTCGCACTTGCAACATAAGCTTCATAAATTAATCCCAAATCATAAAGATAAGCGATTCGGAGGCGGGAGTGGGGGCTTCGATCGGCGCTTGGCAGGCAACGCGTTCGGAGGAATTCCATGATCTGGCTGGTCATCGCTCTCGCCCTGATCTGGCTGGTGCCGCCGCTTGCCGCGGCGGGCGCCGCGCTGGTCTATCTCGCCTCGCCCAGATTCCGGGGCTGGCTGCGGCAGGTGCTGTTCGGCGAGGGCCTGCCCGATGCACGCGAGACCGTGACCGCGACTGAGGTGGCGGTGCGGACGTCCGAACGCTAAAGCCGCATGTCGCAGTCAGGCCGCCGGCTCCCGAATTCGCCGGTCAGGCGGGCGCGAGCAGCCGCCCCAACCCGCGCCTGAGATCCATCGCCGCCTGCTCGGCGAGCGCCGTCTCGGGGACCATTTCGAAGGCGTGGATCGCCCCGGGGTAGACGTGCAGCTCGGTCGGCACGCCGCCATCGATCAGCCGGCGCGCGTAGTCGAGGTCCTCGTCGAGGAACAGGTCGAGCGCCCCGGTGCTGATATAGGCCGCCGGGAGGCCGGAAAGATCCTCGGCGAGCGCGGGTGAGAACCAGGCCTTGCGATCGTAGACCGGCTGGTAGTCGCCGCGCAGGGCTTCCCAGCCGAAGCGGTTCTTGTCGCGGGTCCAGACCCATTCGCCGGTGTGGCGGTTGCCGTAAGGGCAGGCCGCGCTGCCGGTGCGCCAGTCGAGCATCGGGTAGATCAGCACCTGCCCGGCCAGCTTCGGGCCGTGGCGGTCGCGCGCCATCAGGGCGAGGCTCGCGGCGAGGCCGCCGCCGGCGCTCTCGCCCATGACCACGATGCGGGTCGGATCGACGCCCAGCTCGGGTGCGTGCACGGCAAGCCATTCGAGCGCGCCGTAGTTGTCCTCCTGCGGGCCCGGGAACGGCGTCTCGGGCGCGAGCCGGTAATCGACCGAAACGACCACGCAGTCGTGCTCGAGCGCGAGCAGCGGCTTGTCGGCGACCGCGCGGTCGGCCGTGCCGACGACCATACCGCCGCCGTGCAGGTGCAGGATAGCCCCGCGGTCGGTGCGGGCCGAGGGGGGGGTCATGATCACCAGCCGGACGTCCGGCCCGCCGCGCACCGGCGCGAACGCTTCGCGCACCGGGAACGGCGGCGGCGGGACCTCGTCCCCGGTGAACAGCGGGTTGGCGCGGATTTCGGGAAGCGTCTCGGCCGTCAGTTCGAGGCTTGGCATGTCGAGCATCTCGAGGATCTGCGGGTCGACGAGGTGGCGGGTGGTCATGCAGATTGTTCTCCCGGGCCGAGCTTCACACGCACGCATACACACCTTCGCCATTCCCGCGAAAGCGGGAACCTGGCCGCAGTTGATGTGCTGGGAGAGCCTGCCGGATCCCCGCTTTCGCGGGGATGACTAACGGAGGGTCTCGGCGGGCTTCAACCATCCTTCCCCAGCTTCGGCGAGCGCCTCGGCGGCGCCAGCTCGGCATCCGAGAAGCGGACCGGGGTGCGCAAGCCTTTGAGGCCCTCCCCCAGATCGAGCACCATGCCGCGCGCGGCGATCTGAGGGTCGGACAAGGCCTCGGCGACGGTGTTGATCGGGCCGCCGGGAATGCCTTGCTCCTCGAGCGCTGCGAGCAGCGTGTCGCGCTCCCAGTCGCGGGTCTGGGCCGCAATCGCCTGCGACAGCGCGACGCGATCGCGCACCCGGCCGGCGTTGGTCCACCACTTCTTTTCGTAGACGATGTCGATCACATCGCACAGCCGCAGGAACTGGGCGTCGTTGCCGACCGCGAGGATGACCCAGCCGTCGGCGACCGGAAAAGCCTCGTATGGCGCGATGTTGGGGTGAGCGTTGCCGAGGCGGTGCGGCGCTTTGCCTGAGACGAGGTAGTTCATCGCCTGGTTGGCGAGCGTGCCGGTCATCACGTCGAGCAGCGCCATGTCGATGTGCTGGCCCTGTCCGGTCCTCTCGCGCTGGCGCAGCGCGGCCTGGATCGCGATCACGGCGTAGAGCCCGGTGAGGATATCGGCGTAGGCGACGCCGATCTTCATCGGCGGGCCGTGAGGGTCGCCGGTGAGGTCCATGATCCCGCTCATGCCCTGGACGATGAAGTCGTAGCCGGCGCGGGCGGCATAGGGCCCGTCGTGACCGAAGCCGGTGATCGAGCAGTAGACGAGGCGCGGGTTGATTTGGTGCAGGCTGGCGTAGTCGAGGCCATACTTGGCGAGGCCGCCGAGCTTGAAGTTTTCGATCAGCACGTCGGCCTCGCGGACGAGGTCGAGCACCGTCTCGCGGCCTTCGTGGGTGGCGAAATCGGCGACGACGGAGAGTTTGCCGCGATTGGTGGCGTGGAAGTAGGCGGCGTCCTCGCTGCCGTCGTCGTTGGTCACGAACGGCGGGCCCCAGCGGCGGGTGTCGTCCCCCTCGGGGCTTTCGACTTTGGTCACCTCGGCGCCGAGGTCGGCGAGGACCTGTCCGGCCCACCGGCCCGCGAGGATGCGGGCGAGCTCGACGACCTTGAGGCCGGCGAGCGGAGGGCCGGCTCCCGTCAAGCTGCAGCCTTCCACGCCGGGTGAGGATCGTCGTCATTGCTCGCCGGCTTGCTGCGACAAGCGGCACCACGGCGCCGGCGGGCGCGGGGCCGGGCCGCGAGCAGGCGCGACACGATCCGCGCCGCCTTGCTTCGCACCCCTCGCACGCCGGCGAGCGCGGAAAGCGCGTAGGTGACCATCACCGCATCGAGGTAGATCGCCAGGTCGAGCGCCCACATCACGGCAAGCTCCGGCCCGAGCACCGCGACGACCTCGCCGCCGGCGAGCATCGCTGCCCCGATTATCGTCGCGAAGATGAGGTGGTGCCGTTCGAGCCGGCCCAACTGCGCGAGCGGCCGTTCGACCAGTTGCCGGTGCAGAAGGCGCCCGACGGGCGAGTCCGGTACGACCAGCATCACCAGCAGCACGCAAAGCGAAAAACCTATCACGGCGGTCATGGGCGGCTACTCGGGCGCGATGTGGAACACCCGCTCGGCGTTGCCGTGGCACAGCGCGTGGCGTTCCTCGTCGGTGCAGTCGAACTGCTCGATGAACCGCACCGCGGGTTCCATCGGCTGGTAGGGGTAGTCGATCGCCCACAGCACGTTCTGAACGCCGAGCTTGTCGATCGTGTAGCGCAGCGCGAGCGGGTCCTCGACGCCGCTGGTGGTGACGACGAAGTTGTCCTGGAAGTACTCGGCCATCGAGCGCTCGGTCTTCTTAGCCCGGCCGACGACCTGGGCGCGGCTGTTCATGAAGTTGATCCGCCAAAGCCAGAACGGCACCGCCTCGCCCATGTGGCCGATGCAGATCTTGAGCTTGGGGAAGTGGTCGAACACCCCGCCGGCCATCATCCGCACCGCGTGGGTGCCGACCTCGACCCCGTAGCCCCACATCGCCGAGTCCATCCCGTAGTCCTGCAGCGGGCCCTTGAGCGTGTCGCTCGCCGCGCGCGGGTGGATGTAGATGCAGCGGTCGAGCGCCTCGGCCGCCTCGAGGATCGGCCAGAACTTCGGATCGTCGAGGTATTCGCCGTGGGTGTGGCTGTTGATCATGAAGCCGTTGAGCCCGAGTTCGGTGATCGCGCGCTCCATCTCCCTCGCCGCGCGCTTGGGGCTGTGCGGGGCGAAGCTGGCGAGGCCGGCGAAGCGCGTCGGATATTTGCGGCAGATTTCAGCGAGGCGGTCGTTGGCAAGCATCGCCAGCTCGTGCGCGGTGTCGGCGTCGAACATCTGCACCCCGGGCGCGGTCAGCGCGAGCAGGTGCATGGCGACACCGTACTGGTCCATCTGCGGCAGGCGATGCTGTTCGACGTCCTTGAGACCGGTCAGGAAATCGAGCTTGCCGTAGCCCGAGGTGTCGGTCGGCGCGTCATAGATGCCCTTGACCAAGAGCTTGTCGAGGCTCTGGGTCGGGCTGTTGGCGACCGTGCGCAGCGCCTCGGCGACTTCGGGGATCGACCAGGCTTCCTCGGTGGCGATCAGGCGCATTCGGCATTCCTCCTCGGTGGCTTTTCCCGTCACCTTAGGAGATGGGCGGCGCCGCGCAATGGGCGCCCGCGGACAGCTAGCGCAATTCGACCTGGATGAAGCTCGCGACCGGCTGTCCGGCGGCGTCGAGCGCCGGCTCGTAAGGCCCGGCGAGGCTCTCGCAGGCGCTCCGGCGGAACGCCTCGCTGATGTTCGCGACCTGGACCACGCACGCGGTGGGCTGCCCACTGGCGTCGATCATGACCCGGACCGGAACGAGATTGCCGCTGTAATAAGCGTTTCGAGCGAAAGCCTGGGCACGGCGGTCGGCCGGCCCCGGACGGCCAGGTTCGGCGACGGTCTCACCCGCGCGTTCGATCAGCTCGAAGACCCGCTCGCCGCCGTGCTCGTTCGTCCGGAAGGCGCGCTCGCTGGGACCGGTCCGGACGGCCATCGACGGCGGGCGAGCAAGCGCACGATGCACGGCAGGATCGATGCCCCAGCTGGCGAGGAGGTCGTCGACGCAGCGCTCCATCGCCGCGAAGGGTGCGGCCATGCTGCCGGTGTCGAGGCGCAGGGGATCGCGCAGCTTGAAATCGAGCGTCACGTGCGTGACGCTCCGTTCGAACGCGCGCGCCGAGCCGCCCGCGTCGTCGGAGCCACCCTCGGGCAGGAAGCCCCGACCGAAAACGACCGCGTTCTTGTCTCCGAACCGACCGACGAACATCGTCAGTCTTTCGCGGGCGCGAGTGTCGGCCGAGTAACCGACGCGAAGCTCGGTCATCCGCGCGGCGTCCGACCCGGGCACGAGGTCGCCCGAAAGCATCACGCGGTAGCCGGGCCGCGGGCCGAACGAATCGATCTGCAGGCGGATGGTGTCGTCGCCATCGGCGAACTCGCGGATCAGACTGCAACGTTCGTCGGCGAAGTCGAGGGTCCAGTCGGAGACCGGCGCGAGCACGCGCGGATCGTCAGCCGCGTGAACGGGGCCCGCCTGGAGCAGCAGCGCCGCTGATACGAGACTGGCTGCACGCTTCGGCATCGTCGTTCCCCCTGCGTCGCTGAATACCCGCGATCACAGATGCGAGCAAGTTCAACGCCTTGCCCTCGGAACTCGCGACGGCGCCTACGGGGTCTCCCGACGGCCATCGGACCACTCCAGCCACACCTCGGGCTCGCGGCCGCTGACGGGGTTGGCGAAGTGGAAGCCGAGCGGGCGAATGCGCGGGTAAGGGGCAAACGTCTCGCCGCGCAGCGGGGCGTCGGGGGCGAAGCGGGCTAGCAGCTCGGGCGCCGGGGCGAAGCGGCTGCTCGCGGCGGGGTCGATCCCGGTCCAGCCGGCCGCGTAGTCGGCGAGCGCGACGTAATCGAGGTCCATCCCGTGGATGCGCCAGACGCCGTCTTCCTTGACCACCTGGTTCTCGTAGACGCCGAAGATCATCGACCCGGCATTGGTCGCCGAGCTGTTCATCTGGAGCAGGCGCAGGCGCGCCTGCGAGCGTCTGCCGTCTCCGAGCACGGTAATGTAGGGCTGCACCGTCTGGTGCAGCGTCTGCGTCGCGTTGCTCGGGCCGTTCTCGCCGTAGCGCTGGATCATCGAGCCGGTCACGCGATCGCGGCCGATGAAGGTGCCGATGTAGCTGAGCTCCTTCCACCCGTCGCGCGCGAACAGCGCGCCGGTCTCGCGCCATGAGAACTGGTCGATGTAGTAACCGTAGGCGTCGGAGACGTTCTCGGCCCCGTCGAACGCCTCGGCCATCGCCAGCGCGTTGGCGGTTATGCGCGCCTGCCCGGCCTCGTCGGGTGGCGGGAACACGAGGGCGTCGCCCAGCGGCTCGAGCACGAGGGGGCGGTGCGGATAGTCCCCCGGCGCCAGCGTGCTCCGCCCATCGGGAAACAGGTTCTCGCCGACCGGCGGCGCCGCGGGCAGCGGCCGGGCCCAGCCCCTGGCATAGTCCGCACGCATCAGCGGGACGACCGAGAGACGGCTAATCTGCCAGTGGCCGTCGCCTGCGGAAGCGAGTTCGAACGTGTTGATCGCCGCCGACCAGAAGCCCTCGCCGCCGTGCCGGCCATAGGCGCCGAGTTCGACCGTGCGGACGAAGGCGGCCGTGCCGTCCGCCGAGATCGAGACCAGCGGCATCAGCTGCGGGTGGTCGTTGAGCTCGCCCTCGTCGAGGCCCGGCTCGCCGTAGCGGCCGAGGAACTTGCGCACTCCGGCGGCGCCCTCGTAGCGGCCCTGCCCCGCGACCTCGATCGTCGCGTCGGGCAGGAACAGGTCGACGATGTCGTCGTACAGCCCGCGGTCGAGGTAGTAGCCGTAGGCCGAGACGCGGTTCTGCGCGGTACCGAGCGCCAGCAGCAGCGAAGCCTCGCGGGCCAAGTCGTCGGCCGGACGCGGCGTGTCCGCCACGCGCTCGGGCAGCAGGCGTCCGACCTCTTCCGGCGTGTAATGGTAAGGCGCGCGGACGAGCGTCGCCGCGTCGTGGCGCCAGCCCTCCTCGTAAGTACCCGAGAACGCCGGATACGGCCGGATCATCGCGATGCGCCAGCCCTGTGGGGTCTTGCGGTACTGAATCACGTCGGTCGTGCCGAGCCAGTCGGCCGAAGCGCCGGCCGCGCCGCGCAACGCCAGGTGCCGCCAGCGGACGGTCGCGCTCCGGCCATCGCGCGCAAGCGTCACGACCGGGCTCATGTAGAGGCGGAGGTTGAACCGCCCCGCCGGCATCCCGTCGCCGCCTCGCCCCTGGCGTTCCCTCAGCGAGGCTGCGAGCGCGGCGCGTCCGACGGCATCGCCGTTCGGCAGGACCATGCGCACGTCCTCGGTCGCCATCGCGGCCATGGCCTGCCAGTCCCCGACCATCGCCAGGTAGCCCCACTGCGCCTGGAGCCGCTTGATCTCGCGGATCGAGCGCAGGTCCTCGACCTTCGCCGTTTGGTGCGCGAGGTCGTCCTGGGCGTGAACTGCGGGGGCAAGCAGCAGCAGCGCGGCGAGCGCGAGCAGCAGGCGGATCACTCTCCGCCCTCCAGCGCGAGCGCCTCCTCGTAGACAGTGGTGTCGATCAGGGTCGTCAGCTGCTCGCGCGAGCGCGGCGTGCGGTTCGATTGCGCGGCCAGCCATTGCTCCTCGACCGCCATCACCTCGAGCAGGTCGGCCGGGAAGCCCGGCCGGTAGCGGTGGTGCTTCCAGCTGTCGTCGACATCCTCGGGCGAAAAGCCGCCGGCCTCGACGACGAGCGCCTTGGCCCGCGCCGGATCGTCGCGCAGCTCAGCCGAGGCGTCGATGATCGCGCGCACAAAGCGGACGATCCGCGCGCGCGTCGCGGGGTCCGCCAGCTTCTCGGCGGTGGTGCTGAGGTTGAACAGCTCGCGGTACACGCCCTCGCCCGAGAACTCGACCAGGTCGTCTCCGAGCACCTGTGCGGCGTTGCCGCTCTCCGGCTCCCAGATCACGACCGCGTCGACCTCGCCCTTTCGCAGCGCCTCGGTCATGCCGGCGAGCGGGACGATCGGCCGCGCCTCGATGTCGGCGAAGCTGAGCCCGGCCTGCGCAAGCATGCGGTGGAGGAAATAGCCCGAACTGGTCTGCGGGATCGTCGCCACCGCCTTGCCCTTGAGGTCGGCGACGCTCGCAATCCCGGCCGAGCGGCGCGCGACGATCCGGTAGAGGCCCTCGCTGACACCGAGGATCACGCGCAGGTTCGGGTTGTCGACCGAGTAGCGCAGCAGCTGCGTCTCGGCGTTGGTGGCGACGTCCGCCTCGCCTTCCTCGCCGAAGCCCGGCACCGGCGGCGCGCCGACGAGGTTGGCGAGGCTGCCCATGCGCACGGTCGCCTCGCCCGGGTAGTGATCTTCGGCGGCCAGCAGCACCGGCGCGATCTCGAAGGTCTGCTTGTTGCCGTAGACCGCGATCGGTCCGGGGTCGTCCTGGGCGTGCAGCGGAACGGCGAACGCGAACATCCCGATTGCCAACCACGTGCGACCCATTGCCCTCTCCCGCCGTAACGCGAGCGGACACTAGCGGCTCAAGCCCGCTCGACAATCCCCCAGCGGGCCGAGGTTACCCCAGCCTCGACGGCGTGATGCCGAATTGCCGGCGGAAGGCAGCGATGAAGGCGCTGGTCCCGGCATAGCCGGCCTCGAGCCCCGCCTCGGTCACCGACTTGCCTTGGCCGAGCGCCGTGGCTCCGTGGAGCAGGCGCAGCCGCTGGCGCCATTGCGCGAAGGGCAGGCGGGTCTCGCCGAGGAACAGCCGTTGGATCGTGCGCGGGCTGGCGCCGGCGGCGCGGGCCAGCTCGGCCAGGGGTGCCGGGTCGGCGGGATCGGCGATCAGCCTGTGCGCCAGCCGCAAGGCACGCGGGTCGCGCGGCAGCGGCAGCTGCAGTGGCAGGGTGCGAGCCTTGGCGATGCAGTCGATGGTGACCGCGGCGAGCCGCATGCCGGGCTCGTCGGCCTCGCGGACGGGGCACCGCTCGATCACTTCGAGCACCAGCTCGCGCAGCAGCGGGGTGACGTCGAGCGCGCAACAGGCTTCCGGCAGGCCGGCCGCCCACTGGGTCGGGAAGTACAGCGTGCGCATCGCGAAGTCGCCGAGCGCTCGAATCTCGTGCTCGACGCCGGCGGGAACCCACACCGCGCGGGCCGGCGGAACGATCCACAGCTTGCCCTCGGCGCTCACCCGCATGAGCCCGGCCGCGGCATAGACCAGCTGGCCCCAGTGGTGCCGGTGCGGCCTGATGTGGAACCCGTTGAAGTAGGTCGCCGCGAGGCAGCGGATCGCGGGGGGCAGCGGCGGATAGGCGCCGGTCGCCTGCGTCATCGCGCCTGGTCGAGGTAGAACTCGTTGCCGTCGGGGTCGACGAACATCGCCATATAGCCGCCCCATGGCATCTTGCCCGGTCCCATCGTGAACTTGACCCCCTTGGCGACGAGCGCCGCGTGCGCCGCATCGACATCGGCGACCACGAAGCCGATGCCGGTGTTGCGGTCGCCGGTGCCGTGAACATCCTCCGCGCCCTCTGCGAGCGAGAAGTTGAGGTCGCCGACCTTGAACGAGGCGAAGTGGAACTCGGGCTCGCAGTAAAGCAGCTCAAAGCCCAGCGTGTCGCGGTAGAACGGGATCGCCGTGTCGAACGACTTCACCCCGACGATCACGTAGCCGATGCGGCAGTCCATCGTGTCTCTCCCCCTTTGGCCAACGGAGGAAGGTTACAGCGGGCGCGGGCGGCGCGCTATCGCAGGAATGGCAATTCTTGTCGCGGATACGCCAGAAACCGCGGCCCACGTCGCGGGGATGACGAAGCCGGGGAGGCAGGTTAGGGTATCCCCATGACCCTCGCCCCTGCCGCCGACGACATGAGCTGGAGCTCGGCCGGCCTCGCCCGGCCCGAGGCGGTGCGCGCGTGGCAGGAGTGGGCGGCGCGGACGATCGCGCCGATCGACGTCTGCGTGTTCGACGAGACCGTTTTCGCCGCGCGGTGGAGCAGCCACGGCGTCGGCCAGCTCAGGCTGCTGCGGCTCGAGGCGCCCGCCCAGCGCGTCGTGCACTGCGGCGACGAGGGCGCCGGCAAGGCCGCGCCGTCGATCCAGCTGGTCTACGCGCGCAGGGGCGCGCTGCGGACGCGGATGGGCGGCCGCCGCTTCACGGTGAAGCCGGGCGAGTTCGTGCTGCTCGACAACACCCGCTTCTACCAGATGGAGATGCACACCGCGCACGAGGCGCTCGACCTGATGATGCCGCTCGGCTGGCTCGACCGCTACCTGCCCGACCCTGGCGCACTGCTGGGGCGGCCGGTGTCCGCCCGCAGCGGCTGGGGCGCCCCGCTCGGCAGCCTGCTCGAGACGATGGCCGAGGGGATCGACCGCACGCCACTGCCCCGCCCGATGATCGCGGAACAGGTCGGCACGCTGCTGACGCTGGCGACCGGCTTCCACGAGCCGGCGACCGAGAGCCGCCACCGCGGCCAGCTCGCGCGGCAGATCCTGCGGCGCATCGAGACCGACTATGCCGATCCCGAGCTCTCGCCCGAGGGCCTCGCCGCCGAGCTCGGCATCTCCAAGCGCTACCTGCAGCAATTGCTGGCCGGGAATGGGACCAGCTTCGTGCAGGAACTCACCGCGACGCGCCTCGACCGGGCGAGCGACATGCTGACCGATCCGCGCGCGGGCGGCCTCGGCGTGGGCGAGATCGCGTTCCGCTGCGGCTTCCTCGATCCGGGGTATTTCGCGCGGGCGTTCAGGAAGCGGTTCGGCCGCACGCCGAGCGAGTGGCGGGGTCGCCCCACCACCTAGACGTCGGTCTGCTCGGCAGGGAGGTCGGTCGGAAGGCCCGCGGCGCCTGCGCCGACGTGGTCGAGGGCCGCTTCGCCTACGCGTGCGACGGCGGGCAGATGGTCACGGTCGTCCACGGCGGCGAGACCGCGCGGATCGAGAACCCGGCGGCGAGCCGATCGTGCTGCGGCGGCGCCCGTCGGGGTCGGGGCTGTCGCACGAGTCGCCGACGCTCACGATGCGCAGCCGCGGCGACGAGATCGTCTGCACGATCGGCCGGATGGCTCCGATGATCTGCCGCACGGCCGACCTGCGGCAGCCGCGCTGATCCTCAGCCGCCCGCCGGCAGCGGCGCGTTGTGCTCGGAGGCGATCTTCCAGCCGACGCCGTCCTCGCGCCGCCAGACGGTCTGGTTCGAGATCGGCACGGCGACGGCCTCGCCGGTGGTTTCATCGGTCGTGGTGACGGTGCCCGTGGCGGTGGTTACCGCGAGCTCGCCGCCCTCAGACGCCCAGGCCGGCCCGGGCTTCATCTCGATCGCGAAATTGGCATCCGCCAGCAGGCGGTTGAATTCGGCCTCGATTGCCGGAGCGCCGGTGACTTTCGCCCCGCCGGGGACCAGCACCTCGGCGCCGGTCTCGTAGTTGCGCGTGGCGCCGCGCAAGTCGTCGGCCGCGATCGCCTGCATCTGCGCCTGTTCGGTCGCGCGCACCGTGTCGATCACTTCGTCGGGATTGGCCGAGCCGCACGCCGCAAGCAGCGGGAGCAGCGCGAGGGTCAAGGTCGAGGCGCGCACGGTCTGAATCCTTCCTTAGCATTCCATACGTTCACGATGCGCGCGCGGCGCGGTGCCGGCATTGACGCGGCTCAAAGCGCGCGATTGTCCCAAGGCTGGTGCGCCGAAATCCTCTTTGAGCGGGCCAGCCGCCGATAGACTGGCGCGGACGGCCGGCTGGAGAGGAGCCGACCCGATGAACCACCACAGTTTCGCCTTCGGCCTGGCCGCGGCGCTGGGGCTGGCCGCACAGGAGCGCCCGGCCGACCTGACCGAGCTGCCGCCGGTCCCGACCGACTACACTCCGCCGAAGACGGCCCGGGGCGACTGGGCTTTCACCGCCACGTACCAGATCGAGTTCTACAACGCCGGCCGGCCGGATCCTGTTCCAGCGGCGCGAGGCCAGCGATCACAAGGCCGGACACGCTGGTGCATGTGCTGACTTTCGAGGAACCTGAAACTTTCACCGCGCCGTTATCCACGCGGGTCAAATGGGTGCGGACAGCGGGCCAAGCGGCGCGGGCTGGCGGACGGGACGCTGCAGCAGGATGCAAGCGACGACCGGTCGCGGTTCGTGGAGATTTTCGCGATTGGAGGGTGGCGCCGGCGCGAACGACGGCGGCTGCGCATTTGTCCCACGCCTCATGCGCGGGAATCCTCACATTCAGTTGCCCGCAAGGGCTAGATCGGCAACCCTAGGATCGTGCCCGATGCAGCGAGACCGCAAAGGCCCGCGGGCGCTCCCGAGAGAGGTTTGCCGACGATGACCGACCAGAAGAGTTTCCCCCTGCCGAGCGACCTCAAGGTCGTGCCCGGGACTGAAGGCGCGCAGGCGGCCTATCCGTACTACACCCAGTTCGTGCCCGAGGACGACCAGAAGTTCTGGTTCTACAACTCGATGCACTTCCCCGAGCCGATGCATCACTTCGACATGATCACCGCCGAGGCGGCCTACGTCGCGCTCGGCGCGTTCAACACGCGGGTGCACGTGCTGCCGACCGCCAAGGGGATCGAGCACCGGGTGATCAACGGGCGGGTCTATATCGGCGGCGTCGCCGTGACCGATCCGGCGGAGATCGGCGAGCGGGTCGAGCAGTTCCAGCAGCGGGCGTTCTACTACTACGAGCACTGGGAGCGGCTCTACGACCAGTGGAAGGACAAGATGAAGGCGCTGATCGCCGAGGCGCAGGCGCTGCCGAAGCCGACGCTGCCCGACTACGAGCCGCTCGAGACGACGCATACCGGCAAGGGCGTCGCCAGCAACCACGCGCTGCTCGAGATCTACCAGAAGCAGGTCGAAGGGTACCACCGCATGTGGCACCACCACTTCGAGTTCCTGCTGCTCGGCTACGGCGCCTACATGACCTTCTTCGACTTCTGCAAGAAGGCCTTCCCCGAGATCAGCGACCAGGCGATCAGCCGCATGGTCGCGGGAATGGAGGCCGAGATCTTCCGGCCCGACGAGGAGGTCAAGCGGCTCGCCCGCCGCGCCGTCGAGCTCGGCGTCGACCACCACTTCACCGACGGGATGGACATCGACACCGTGCTCGCCGAGCTCGACCGGGTCGGCAACGCGGGCAAGGAATGGCTCGGCGAGCTCGAAACAAGCCGCAACCCCTGGTTCAACGTCAGCAGCGGCGACGGGTTCTATCACTACCACCGCAGCTGGAACGACGACCTCAGCCTGCCGTTCGCGGCGCTTCCCGGGTACATCGAGAAGATCAAGGCCGGGGCCGACATCGAGCGGCCGACCGAGCAGCTGGTGCGCGAGCGCGACCAGCTCGTCGCCGACTACCGCGAGCTGCTCGAGACCGACGAGGACCGCGCGACCTACGACCAGATGATCGGCCTGGCCCACCGCGTCTTCCCCTATGTCGAGGGCCACAAGTTCTACTGCGAACACTGGTACACCAACCTGTTCTTCAACAAGATCAGGGAGTTCGGTGCGCTGTTGGCGGAACACGGCTTCTTCGGCCCGCAAGGCCGCGAGGACGACGTGTTCCACCTTACCCAGTACGAGCTCGAGAGCGCGATCATCGACCTGATGCTGAGCTGGGGCATCGGCGCGCCGCCGCGCGGGCCGCAGCACTGGCCGGCCGTCGTCGCCGAACGCAAGGCGGCGATCGCGGAGTGGGCCAAGCATCCGACTTCGCCCGCGCTCGGGCAGGTGCCCGACGTGATCGACGATCCGGCGATCGTCATGCTGTGGGGGATCACCCGCGAGAACCTCGACCAGTGGCTCGACGACGGCAGCGAGGACACCAACGAGCTCAAGGGCTTCGCCGCCTGCTCGGGCGTCGTCGAGGGCACCGCGCGGGTGGTCAAGTCGGTCGAGGAGATCGGCCGCATCCAGCCGGGCGACGTGCTCGTGTGCCAGGTGACCAACCCGACCTGGAGCCCGATCTTCCAGAAGATCAGCGCCGCGGTGTCCGACATCGGCGGCTCGATGAGCCACATGGCGATCGTCGCGCGCGAGTACGGGCTGCCGGCCGTGGTCGGCACCGGCAAGGCGACGCAGCGGATCAGGGACGGGCAGCGCATCCGCGTCGACGGCGGGCGCGGGGTGGTCACGCTGCTCGACGAAGAGCGGGTGCTGGAAGAGGCGTGATGGGGATTGGCGCGAGCGAAGATCCTCCCTGTCGCGAAGCGATGGGGAGGGGGACCGCGACACCGCCGGTGTCGTGG
>JAEZES010000248.1 GCA_023432995.1 Pseudomonadota bacterium | reverse complement strand
ATCCACGACGCCGGAGCGCCGCGCGTGCAGCTCTCCCCCGCCGAGCTCCTCCGCCGTCACGATCTCGCCGATCGCGGCCTTCACCAGCGGCGGACCGCCGAGGAAGATCGTGCCCTGGTTGCGCACGATCACGCTCTCGTCGCTCATCGCCGGGACATAGGCCCCGCCGGCGGTGCACGAGCCCATCACGCAGGCGACCTGCGGGATGCCGAGCGCGCTCATCTGCGCCTGGTTGAAGAAGATCCGCCCGAAGTGGTCGCGGTCGGGGAACACCTCGGCCTGGTGCGGCAGGTTGGCCCCGCCGCTGTCGACCAGGTACAGGCACGGCAGCCGGTTCTCGCGCGCGATCTCCTGCGCGCGCAGGTGCTTCTTGACCGTCAGCGGGTAGTAGGTGCCGCCCTTCACCGTCGCGTCGTTGGCGACGATCATGCATTGCCGCCCCGAGATGCGCCCGATCCCGGCGATCAACCCCGCGCCGGGCACTTCGCCGCCGTAGAGCCCGTTCGCCGCGAGCTGGCCGATCTCGAGGAACGGCGAGCCCGGATCGAGCAGCCGCTCGACCCGCTCGCGCGGCAGCAGCTTGCCGCGCGCGGCGTGCCGCTCGCGGCTGGCTTCCGATCCGCCAAGCGCCGCCTCGGCGACTTTGGCCCGCAACTCCCCCGCCCGCGGGCGGTTGTGCGCCGCGCGCGCCCGGGCTTCGGGTGCATCGAGATCGATGGAACTGGTGAGGACGGGGGCGCTCATGGCGCCTCGTAGAACACTTGCGCCCCGGGCCCCAGCGGCAGGTCGAACGCGACCCAGCTGACCACCATCGCCACCCCGATCGCCATGAAGGCGAGCGCGTAGGGCAGCATCAGCGCGAGCACCGAGCCGACCCCGAAGCTCTTGTCCCATCGCCGGGTGAAGGCGAGGATCAGCGGGAAGTAGCTCATCAGCGGGGTCATGATGTTGGTGTAGCTGTCGCCCATGCGATAGGCGGCGGTGGTCATCTCCGGGCTGATCCCGAGCAGCATGAACATCGGCACCACCACCGGCGCCAGCGCGCTCCACTTGGCGCTGGCCGAGCCGATGAACAGGTCGAGGAAGCTGCCGAGCAGCTGCACGCTGACCAGCAGCAGCGGCGCCGGCAGCGCCAGCGCGGCGAGCGCCTCGGCGCCGTTGATGGCGATGATCGGGCCGATCCGGCTCCAGTTGAACATCGCCACGAAGTGCGCGGCGAAGAACACGAACACGATGTAGGGCGCGATCGCGCGGATGCCGTCGCGCATCATGTCGATCACGTCCTTGTCGCTGCGGATCGTGCCGGCGGCGCTGCCGAAGGCGATCCCGGTGCTGACGAACAGCAGGAAGAAGCCGGCGATCAGCGCCCCGAACAGCGGCTGGTATTGCGCGGTGCCCTCGCCGGCGGGATTGAACAGCGGCGCGTAGCCCGGCGCCAGCGTCAGTACAAAGTAGAGCGCCACGATCGCCAGCGCGGCGAGGCCGGCGCGGCGCAGGCCCTTGCGCTCGCCGGGCTCGAGCGCCGACTTGGCGAGCTCGGCGCGGGTCTCCTCGTCGACCTCGCCGCTCCACGGCCCGAGCCGCGGCTCGATCACCTTGTCGGTGATGAACCAGATCACCGGGGTGTAGAGGATCACGATCGAGAGGATGAACCACCAGTTGCCGGCCGGGTTCATCAGCCAGCCGGGCTCGACGATGCGCGCCGCTTCCTGGGTGAAGCCGAACAGCAGCACGTCGATCTGCCCCGGGGTGACGTTGCCCGCGTAGCCGCCCGAAACCGCGGCGAAGGCGGCGGCCAGACCGACCAGCGGGTGCCGCCCGAGCGAAGCGTAGATCAGCGCCGCGAGCGGCACGAACACCACGTAGGCGGCGTCCGAGGCGTGGTGCGAGACCATCCCGATCACCGCCACCAGCGGCGTCAGGATCGCGCGCGGCGCGTTGCGCAGCGAGGCGCGGATCAGCGCCGAGAACAGGCCCGAACGCTCGGCCACCGCCGCGCCGAGCATAATGACGAGGATCAGCCCGAGCGGCGCGAAGCCGCTCATCGTGCGCGGCATCTCGGTCAGCAGCCGGCCGACGTTCTCGGCCGAGAACAGGCTCATCGCGTCGTAGGTGATGACGCCGTTCGCCAGCGTCGCCCCGGCCGGCGCCTCTGTGCCGGTGAACGGCAGGCTCGCGCCCCAGTCGAGCGCGTCGCCGACGGCGCTCAGCACCATCAGCACGCCGATCAGGTAGACGAAGATCATCGCCGGCTCGGGCAGCAGGTTGCCGACCCGCTCGACGAACCCGAGGAAGCCGCGCTGGCGGCGCGAGACGGCGTCGGGGGTGGGAGCCGGTTCGGTCATTCAAGATCCTCCCTGTCGGGCGCAGCCCGATGGGGAGGTGGCGCGCGCCGCAGGCGCGTGACGGAGGGGCTATGGCGCGCCGGCCCCCTCCACCACGACACCTGCGGTGTCGCGGTCCCCCTCCCCATGAGGCTTCGCCTCACAGGGAGGATTTGGTCAACCACTCTCACTCGCGGTCCAGATGCCTGGCGAAGAACGGCAGCACCACGTCGGCGAAGCGCTGGCCGATCTTGTCGGTGTGGGTGCCTTCGTAGACTTCCCACTCGTGGGCGATGCCGAACTTTTCGAGTTCGCGGTGGATCAGCGTGTCGTCGGTGACGAGCCCGTCGCGGTTGCCGACGTCGGCGCCGATCGCATCGAAGCTCCTGAGCGCGCCGACATGGCTCGCGACCATCGCCAAAGGCGAATTGTTGGCCCACTTGGCGATTACCAGCGGGTCGACCTCGCCGTCCCTGATAGGCCAGTCGACGTAGAACGGCGGGTTGTTCGGGTTGGGCGCCCAGGCCACGGCCGAGGCCAGCCCGGCGCGCATGCCGAAGCCCGACTGGTCGACCCCCTCGTAGGGCACCTGCGACATCGCGGTGGCGGATTCGACGGTCTCGGTCCGCGGGCTGACGCAACAGGCGCTCTGCGCCCAGATCGAATCGAACGCCTCGGGATAGGTCATGCCGATGACCCAGGTGCCGTAGCCGCCCATCGAATGGCCGACGAGGCCGCGCCCGCCGCGGCGGGCGATCGTGCGGTAGTGGCTGTCGATGTACTGGACCAGATCTTCGGCGATGAACTTGCGGAAGTCGCCGGTGGTGACCGAGCTCGAGTACATCGAGCCGCCCATCTTCGTCAGCGTGCTCGGCACGACGACGATGAACTCGTTGCCCTCGGCCGCGTTCTTGGCGACCGCCTCGGGCACGCGCATGTAGTTGTAGAAGTTCTTCCCGTCGATCGCGAACCCGTGGAGGTAGTAGACCACCGGGTAACGCTTGTTCGGGCTGCTCGCGTAGCTCGGCGGGAGCACGACCATGACCTGGCGCTCGACCTCATTACCCTCGAGATTGCCGACCAGCGAGGCGCCGTGGACCCTGATCTCCTCAACCGTGATCCCCTCGGGGATCGGCGGCGGGGGGGCGGTGATGTTCTGCGCGGCGGCGGGGGCAGCCAGCAGCACCAGCAGCGCGCCCGCGAAAAGAGCCTTCATGGTCTGTCCTCTCACTTGTCGAGATGCTCGCCGAAGAACGGCAGGACTTTCGTGCGGATGCGCTCGGCGATGCGGTTGCCGTGGTCGCCCTCGTAGAGCTCGAACTCGTACCTGACCCCGAAGCGGTCGAGCTCCTCGCGGAACTTGCGGTTGCCTTCGAGCAGGAAGTCCTTGTCGCCGATGTCCATCGCGAAGGCCTCGAGCCCGTTCAGCGCCGGCAGGTACTGCGGGATCAGCACGACCGGCGAATTGGCCGCGAGCCGCTGGTTGACCAGCGGGTCGATCGTGCCGTCGTCCCTGAGCCCGGTGTAGACCTTGAGGAACCCGTCGTCGCTCGGATCGGGCGACCAGGTCGCCAGCGTCGAGACCGCGGCGAGCTCGCCGAACTGCGCGGCGGCGACCTGCTCGGGGGTCATCGCCTCGATCGCGCGCGCCTGCTCGGCGGTCATCTGCATCGGATCGAGGCAGCACGCGCTCATCATGTAGATGCTCGAGAACACTTCGGGCCGCTTCATCGCGATGCGCGCGGTGCCGTAGCCGCCCATCGAGTGGCCGGCGAGCCCGCGCGAATCGCGCGCGGGAATCGTGCGGTAGTTGGCGTCGACCCACTTCACGAGATCGTCGGCGACGAAGCTCTCGTAGTCGCCGACGGTCGGCGAGCTGGAATAGAACCCGCCGCGCAGCTTCGAGAACCCGTCGGGCATGACCATGATCAGCGGATTGCCGGCCTCGGCCGCGGCCTGCACCGCCTCGTGCAGCTTGAAGCCCTCCTGCTGCGCCTCGACCGGCGCCCAGTAGCCGTGCAGGTAATAGACCACCGGGTAGCGCTTGTTTGCGTTCTCGTCGTAACCGGGCGGCGTCACCACCAGCACCTTGCGCTCGGCCGGGTTGCCCTCGAGGTTTCCGGCGATCGCGGGGCTCTGAACCTCGACCCAGTTGATCCGTGCCTGCTCCTGCGCGCCGGCCGGCACGGCCGCGACGGCGGCCAGCGCTGCGGCGCCCGCCCACAATGACTTCAGCATCCTCACGCCTCTCCCTGAATGTCCCCTTCAGGCGCCGATCAGCTCGCGGCCGATCAGCATCCGGCGTATCTCATTGGTTCCGGCCCCGATGTCCAGCAGCTTGGCGTCGCGCAGGTAGCGCTCGACCGGCCAGTCGGTGGTGTAACCGGCGCCGCCGAGCGCCTGGACCGCCTCGCCGGCGACACGGAACGCGTTCTCGCTCGCCAGCAGGATCGCGCCGGCGGCGTCGAACCGGGTGGTCTGGCCGCGGTCGCAGGCCTGCGCCACCGCGTAGGTGTAAGCGCGGGCCGACTGCAGCGCGACGTACATGTCGGCGACCTTGGCCTGGATCAGCTGGAAGCTGCCGATGGGCTTGCCGAATTGCTGCCGCTCGCGGACGTAGGGGATGACCGTGTCGAGGCACGCCTGCATGATCCCGAGCTGGACCCCGGCGAGCACTGCCCGCTCGTAGTCGAGCCCGCTCATCAGCACCTTCACCCCCTGCCCGACTTCGCCGAGCACGTTGGCCTCGGGCACCTCGCAGTCCTCGAACACGAGCTCGCTGGTCGGCGAGCCGCGCATGCCCAACTTGCCGACCTTCTGCGCCGGCTTGAACCCCGGCATGTCCTTCTCGATCAGGAACGCGGTGATGCCCTTCGACCCTGCCGAGGGATCGGTCTTGCCGTAGACCACCAGCGTCTGCGCCTCGTGGCCGTTGGTGATCCAGAACTTGCTGCCGTTGAGCACGTAGCCGCCCTGGACCGCCTCGGCCTTGAGCTTCATCGAGACGACGTCCGAGCCCGCGCCGGGCTCGCTCATCGCCAGCGCGCCGACGTGCTCGCCCGAGATCAGCCCGGGCAGCAGCCGGGCCTTCTGCTCGGCCGTGCCCCAGCGGGCGATCTGGTTGATGCAGAGGTTCGAATGCGCGCCGTAGCTGAGGCCGACCGAGGCGCTCGCGCGGCTCACTTCCTCGATCGCGATCACGTGCTCGAGATAGCCGAGCCCGAGCCCGCCGTCGGCCTCGGGCACGGTGATGCCGTGCAGCCCGAGCTCGCCCATCGCCGGCCACAGGTCGCGCGGGAAGCGGTCCTCGCGATCGATCTGCTCGGCCCGCGGCGCGATGACCTCGTCGGCGAAGCGGGCGACGGTCTCGCGGATCATCGCCGCCTCGTCGCCGAGGCCGAAGTCGAATTCGGGGGTAGCGCGCATCGGAATTCCTCTCGGCCCGCCCATAGCAAGCGCGCAGATCGCCGCAAACCGGTTGCGCCTGAAATCGAGGCCCTCTCCATGGTTACCCTGACGGGACTCGCACTGATTGACGTTTCACGGCTTCGCCGTTCTGCTACGGTGAGCGGGAGGGAATACTTGAATATTGCCCACTCCTTTTCCGGCTCGGCCGGCCCGATGCCCGCGCTCGATTCCGCGGCCGAGGCCGCGCGTGCCGCGATTCGCGAGACTTACGGCATCGACACGCTGCAGGACGATCCGGAGCTCGTCAGGATCACCCGCTTCGCCGCGCAGCTGTTCGACACGCCGATCTCGCTCGTCAGCCTGCTGGTCGGGGACACGCAGCACTTCCTCGCGCGGCAGGGCACCGGGCAGACCGAGAACCCGCGCAGCACTTCGTTCTGCTCGCACGCGATGATGCACGGCGAGATCATGGAAGTGCGCGACGCGACGCTCGACCCGCGCTTCGCCGAAAACCCGCTGGTCACCGGCGAGCCGGGCATCCGCTACTACGCTGGCCAGCCCCTGCTGTCGAAAGAGGGCCTGCCGCTCGGGGCGCTGTGCGCCGTCGGCACCGACCCGCGGCCCGAGGGCATGACCGCGCTGCAGCGCAACGGGCTGGCGGTGCTCGGCCAGGCGGTGATGCGCCGGCTCGAGGCACGCCGCGAGGAGCTCGAGACGGTGGCCGAACTCGAGCGCCGCGAATCGCACCTGCGAGCGCTGGCCGATTCGATCCCGGCGATCGCCTGGTCGTCCGACGGCGAGGGCAACTTCGACTACTTCAACCGGCAGCTGCTCGAGTTCACCGGCGACGGTTCGCACGAGGACGGCGGCGCCATCCACCCCGACGACTTCAAGCAGGCCGACGACCGCTGGCGGGAATGCCTGCGGACCGGGGAAACCTACGAGGTCATGCACCGCATCCGGCGCCACGACGGGCAGTACCGGTGGATGATGGCGCGTGCGGTCCCGGTGCTCGGCGCCGACGGCCGCCCGGCGCGGTGGTTCGGCACCGCGGTCGACGTCCACGATGCGCACGAGCTGTCCGAGAGTCGCGACCTGCTCGCGCGCGAGCTGTCGCACCGGATCAAGAACATCTTCGCCGTGGTCGCCAGCCTCGTCTCGCTGGCCATCCGCAAGCGGCCCGAGAACAAGGCCTTCGGCGACGAACTGATCGACACCTTCCGCGCCCTCGGCCGAGCCCACGACTACGTCCGACCGGCCGGCTCCGAACGGCGCCGGGGCCTGCACGGCATGCTCGAGGACCTGTTCAGCCCGTACCGCATCGGCGGGAGCGCGCGCGTGACCGTGCACGGCGACGACGCGCGCATCGCCGGGCGCGCCGCCACACCGCTGGCGCTGGTGTTCCACGAGCTGGCGACCAACTCGGCCAAGTACGGCGCGCTCTCGGCCGATGACGGCATGATCGACCTGACGGTCACCGACCAGGGTCAGGCCATGATCCTGCGCTGGGAAGAGCACGGCGGCCCGCCGCCCGCCGGCGAGCTCACCGAGGGCTTCGGCTCGCGCCTGGTCGAGATGAGCGTGACAGGCCAGCTCGGCGGCCGGTGGGAGCGCCGGTTCGAGCCCGACGGCCTGGTCTGCGAGCTTACGGTGTCGAAGGACGCGATCGCGCCTTAGGCCCCCTTGCCGGGGCGGTCTCGCGCATCAGCGCGAACACCGGCAGCACCGCGATCGCCACCATGGCGATCATCACCCCCGGCATCTGCGGCATGCCGGTCGCCTCGACCAGCCGCTGCGCGAGGTACGGCGTGAGCCCGCCGAACACCACCGTCGCCAGCGTGTAGCCGAGCCCGAGCCCGCTCGCGCGGCTTTCCTCGGTGAACTGCTCGCCGGTGGCGATCGCGCCGACCGCGCTGACCCCGCCGGCGACCAGCGCGAGCACGACCGCGCCGAGCAGCGCCATCTG
>JAEZES010000136.1 GCA_023432995.1 Pseudomonadota bacterium | reverse complement strand
GGCCGGGCCCGCGCGGGGCCGCGAAGTTGCTGGCCGAAGCGCGGCAGCGCGCGCTGGCGCAGCGCTAGCGTCGCTGGACAGCGCGGCGCGGCGCGGGCAGGGCGCGGCCATGGTCGTGATGAGGTTCGTCGGGGGTGTCGATCCGCTCGTGCGCCTGCTGGCGCTGGCGATAGCGCTCGCGTCCGTGCTGCCGGTCACGGCGGCCTATCGCCCGACGGCGCAAGCGGTGTCGAACGGGGCGATCTTCGTGCTGTTCCTGCTCAACGGGCTGCGCCTGCCGCGAGCCGAGGTGCTGCGCGGGATCGTCCACCTGCGCCTTCTGCTGCCGCTCGCCTTGTGGTGCTTTGCCGCAATGGGCCTGGCCGGCTGGGGTCTCGCCCACGCGGGCGAGGCGCTCGCGCTTCCGCCGCACGTCGCGCTGGGCCTGCTGTTTCTCGGCGTGCTGCCCTCGACCGTGCAGTCGGCCACCGCCTATTCGTCGCTGGCAGGAGGCAACGTTGCGGTCTCGGTGGTCGCGGCAGCGGTGCTCAACATCCTCGGCGTGTTCCTCAGCGCGCCACTGTTCTCGCTGCTCGCCGGGAGCGAGGCGGCGCCGTTCGATCTCGAGGCGATCGAACGGATCGCCCTGATCCTGCTGCTGCCGTTCGCGCTCGGCCAGCTTGCGCAGGGGCGGCTCGGCCATCTCGTGCGCAAGCATCGCCGGCTCGCGACCTGGATGGATCGCACGGCGATTGCGATCGCCGTCTACGTCGCCTTCTCGGGAGCGGTCGAGCAGGGCCTGTGGCAGCGTGTCGGCCTCGCCGACTGGGCCGTGCTGCTGGCGCTCGTCGGCCTGTTCCTGGCCCTCGGGTTCGGCGGCGCCTGGCTGCTTGGCGGCAGCCTGCACCTGCGCCGCGACGATCGCATCGCCTTTCTGTTCGCCGGGGCGCAGAAGAGCATCGCGCTTGGCGCGCCGCTGGCCAGCGTGCTGTTCCCGCCCGCGATCGCCGGACTGCTGCTGCTTCCGGTGCTGACTTATCACCTGCTCCAGCTGGTGCTGTCGGCCCCGCTGGCGGCGCGGCTCAATCGCTCTCCGGCTGCCCCGGCTTGAGGCCCGGCGTTCCCCGGTTCTGGCGGACCGACCACCAGAACGACAGCGCGATCAGCGTGGCGCCGATCAGCCCGGTGACCACCTCGGGCACATGGGCGACGGCGCCGAACAGCATGATCAGCCCGAGCGCGATGATCGCCCAGAAGGCACCGTGCTCGAGATAGGCATACTCCGCCAGCGTGCCGCGGCGCACCAGGTGGATCGTCATCGAGCGGACGAAGATGGCCCCGATCGACAGGCCGAGCGCGATCACGACCATGTTGTTCGAAAGCGCGAAGGCGCCGATCACCCCGTCGAAGCTGAAGCTCGCGTCGAGCACATTGAGATAAAGGAAGCCGCCGAGTCCGGAGCGGACCGCCGCGCCCGCGAGGCGCCGGCGATCGTCGTGAATCTCGAGCGCCGTGTTGACCGCCTCGACCGAGATGAAGGTGATGATGCCGAGGATCCCGGCGATGAGGAAGGTCAGCGCGTCGGCCGTCTCGAGCAGGCTCGAAATGCCCCACAGCACGAGCAGAAGCAGCCCGATCTCGACAGCTTTCACAGCCGAGACCGCCGCGAGCTTACGCTCGACGACGTCGATCCAGTGCACTTCCTTGTCGGCGTCGAAAAAGAACTTGAGCCCGACCATGGCCAGGAACGCGCCGCCGAACCCGGCGATGCCGACCTGAGCCGAGGAGACGATCCGCTCGTATTCCGCCGGGTCGGTCAGCGAAAGCCTGACCGCCTCGATCGGGCCCAGATGGGCGGCGATGGCGACGATCGCCAGCGGGAATACGATCCGCATGCCGAACACGGCGAAGGCGATGCCCCACAGCAGGAAGCGCTGCTGCCAGACCTCGTCCATTTCCTTGAGCACCGAGGCGTTGACCACGGCGTTATCGAAGCTGAGGGAGACCTCGAGCACCGAGAGCACCACGATGATCCACAGGATCTGCGCTGTGCCTGCGACGGTGCCGCTGCTCATCCACCCGTACCAGACGCCGAGCGCAAGGCAGACGAGCGTGAACACGATCGAAAATCGGTAGTGCTGCATAGGGAGATCAGTCCGCCTGGTAGGTCTGTTCGGGTCCGGGGAATGCCCGACTACGCACGTCTGCCGCATAGCGTTCCGCGGCTCCCGAGATAAGCGCGGCGACGTCCTCGTAGCGCTTCACGAACCGCGGCACCCGCTCGAACATTCCGAGCATGTCCTCGGTCACCAGCACCTGCCCATCGCAATGCGCCGAGGCGCCGATGCCGATGGTCGGGCAGGGCACCGCTCGCGTCACCTGTTCGGCGATCGGCTCGAGCACGCCTTCAACCACGATCGCGAAGGCGCCGGCGCTCGCCAGCGTCCGGGCGTCGCGCACGATCTTGTTGGCCTCGGCCTCGGCGCGGCCGCGCGCGCCGTAGCCGCCGAGCACGTTGACCGCCTGGGGAGTCAGCCCGACGTGACCCATCACCGGGATGCCTCGCTGGACGAGAAATTCGACCGTGGCAGCCATCGCCTCGCCGCCCTCGAGCTTGACCGCCGCGGCGCCGCTCGCCTTGAGCAGGCCTGCCGCGCTCTCGAACGCGCGCTCGGGCGAAGCTTCGTAAGACCCGAACGGCATATCGACCACGACCAGAGCGTGGTAGCTGCCGCGCACGACGGCAGCAGCGTGATTGGCCATCATCTCGAGCGTCACGGGGACCGTCGAGGGCAGCCCATAGATCACCTGGCCCAGCGAATCGCCGACCAGCAGCACGTCGCAGTGCGCGTCGAGCAACTGCGCCTGGCGTGCCGTGTAGGCCGTCAGCATCACGATCGGCTCGGCGGTGAACCCGTCAACCTTGCGCTGGCGAATTTTGGGCACCGTCAATCGCCGCATCGGCTGCGGTGTCGGGTTGGCCCGGCTGGTGGCGGTATCGAGCTGGAAGGTCGTGGACATGCGCGGCTTCTAGAGCGCCCCGTTCGTTGTGCAAAGCGGCGCGATGCCGCTTGTGTTGCCCGCGAATGCGGTTAGCCTCGCAACCAATTGAGGGATCGGGCGCGCGCGCGCGCACCTGGATGAGGGGAACCGCATGTTCGGTCGCGTAAAGCCGCTCGACGCTATCCTGGCGACGGCCCAGAAGAAATCGCTCCATCGATCGCTCGGGTGGTTCCAACTCACGCTGCTCGGCATCGGCTGCGTGATCGGCACGGGCATCTTCGTGCTTACGGCCGTCGGCGCACAGAAGGCCGGACCCGGCCTGATGCTGGCGTTCGCCATTGCCGGCCTCGTCTGCATCGTCGCAGCGCTGTGCTACGCCGAGATCGCGGCGATGGTGCCGGTGGCCGGCAGCGCCTACACCTATAGCTACGCGACGATCGGCGAGTTCTTCGCCTGGACCGTCGGCTGGGCGCTGATTATGGAATACGCGATCGCCGCCTCGGCGGTCTCGGTCGGGTGGTCCGGATACTTTTCCGGCACGATATTGAACGAATTCTTCGGCATACATCTGCCCGCCTTTCTCAGCGCCGGGCCGCTCGCATTCGGCGGCGCCGAAGGCGGGCTGATCAACCTGCCGGCGCTGCTGATCGCGCTGCTGGTCACCGGCCTGCTCGTCATCGGCACCAGCGAGAGCGCCAAGTTCAACGCGGTGCTGGTGGCGATCAAGGTCACCGCGCTGACCGCCTTCATCGCGCTGACCTTCACCAGCGCCGAATTCGACACCGACAAATTCAACCCGTTCCTGCCGGCGGGCGTGTTCGGCGGGTTCGGCACCGGCCTCGGCGCGGTCGGCGCGGCGGCGACGATGTTCTTTGCCTACGTCGGGTTCGACGCGGTCTCGACCGCGGCCGAGGAGACCAAGAACCCGCAGCGCAACGTGCCGATCGGGCTCGTCGGCTCGCTGCTGTTCTGCACCGTGTTCTACATCCTCGTCGCCGCCGGTGCGATTGGCACCCTCGGCGGCCAGCCGATCATGGGCGCGGCGGGCGTTCCGCTCGAGGCCGGCTCGCCCGAACTCGCGCGGCAGTGCGCGATGCCCGAATATGCCGAGGCGCTGGTCTGCTCGAACGAGGCGCTGGCCCACGTGCTGCGCGTTATCGGCTTCTCCGGGATCGGCAACATGCTCGGCATCGCGGCGTTCCTCGCGTTGCCGTCGGTGATCCTGGTGCTGATCTTCGGCCAGACGCGCATCTTCTTCGTGATGAGCCGCGACGGGCTGCTGCCCGAGAAGCTCAGCACCGTGCACCCCAGGTTCCGCACGCCGCACATCGTGACGATGATCACCGGCGCGGCGGTGGCGATCGCCGCGGCGTTCTTCCCGGTCGGGCAGTTGGCCGACATCTCGAACGCGGGCACGCTCTATGCGTTCATGATGGTAGCCGTGGCGGTGCTCGTACTGCGGCGGAACGATCCCGACCGGCCGCGCACCTTCCGCGTCCCTGCGGTGTGGCTGATCGCTCCGCTGACGATCGCGGGCTGCGTGTTCCTGTTCCTTAACCTGCCGAGCGCGGCGATGCTGTTCCTGCCCGGCTGGACCGTGCTCGGGCTGTTCGTCTATTTCCTCTACAGCCGCAGCCGCAGCCATCTGGGCCGCGGGATCGTCGAGGTGGTCGACGACATAGAGGGTGTTGAGCACGCCTTCCCGATCGACACGCCGGAGAGCCACCCGAAGGGGTAAGAGGAGCGGCGCTCCGGCCTGATTGATCGGGCAGCGCGCTAGAACGCGGTTTCGACGTGGTCGTTGGCGGCGTCCTGGCGCACGTCGAACCCGAGCAGCATCTTGGTGGTGTCGAGGAAGCCGAGTTCGGCGTTCCAGATCTCGGCCTGGCCGAGATCCATGCGCAGCATCAGCAGGTCAGGATTGTCACGTCCACCGGGAAACCAGGCCTCGATCGCCGGGCTCCATTCGGCGTCGAGGCGGGCGGGGTCGGTTTCCTCGATCAGGGTCCCGGTGAAACGGGCGAAGAGGTTGTGGCCCTTGCCGGCAAGCGTGGCGGTGGCGGGGCCGGCGGCGGCGAAAGGTCCCGTGCGACTGGTGAAGAACCAGATCGAGCCGTGAGCGTCTTTGTCGAGCTGCGCGGTCATGGGGACCGCTCCGCGGGGATCGCTGTCTAGCTGCAGGAAGACGAATGGGCTGTCGGCCAGAGTGGTCCAGAATTTCTGTTTCAGTTCGCGGGTATCGGTCATCGAAGGCTCCTTTCCCGGGCAACGTCAGGTGCTCGCCGATCGTTCCATTGCATCGGGCAGGAATGGAACATAAAGTGAACAAAGGAGTCGATTCGTCATGGACCTGTCCGCTTTGCCCACCGCCGGCGTGCTGCCCCCCCGTGCTCGCGCGGCACGCTGGCGGCCGGGCCTGTCCGAGGGAGCCCAGCACAGCGAGATTTTTGCCCCCGGCGACGAGGGCAGCGGTGCCGCCGTGGCGCTGGCGCTCGCGCTCGATACGCTCGCTGCCACGGAACAGCGCAGCGTGTTGTGGGTGCAGGACAAGGCCGCGCGGCGCCTCGCCGGGCGCCCCTATCGCCCCGGGCTCCCGGAATCCTTGCGCTCCCGGGTCATCCATGTCGCTGCCGCCACGCCGGAAGACGCCCTGTTCGCACTCGAGGAAGGGCTACGCTGCCGCGAACTGGCCTGCGTGATCGGCGAACTCGCCGGCAATCCCAGGACGCTCGACTTCACCGCATCGCGTCGCCTGGCTTTCGCGGCCGAACGGCACGGAGTGCCGCTGTTCCTCGTCCGGCTCGACGCCGCGCGCGATCTCTCCGCAGCGCGGATGCGCTGGCAGGTCCGCGCGGCCCCTTCGCCGCCGCCGCGCTGGAACCCCCAGGCGCCGGGCGCCCCCTCCTGGCGCGCCGAGCTGTTTCGCGCTCGCGCCCACCCGCCTGGAGAATGGATCCTGCGCGCCCTCCAGGACGGCCTCTCGGTCTCCGGCCTCGAATCCTCCCCGGAAGGATCGGATGAAAGGCGCATTCCCACTCCCGTTCGTCCCGGGGAAGACCAGAAGCCGCAGGCTGAAGGCCTGTCTCGGATGACCGCGTAGCACCGGCATGACCGAGGCGGGCCTTGGCCGGCGGATCCTGGCGATCTGGCTGACGCGGCTGGCGGTCGATCGCTGGCGGCACGCCGAAGGCTGTCAGCCGGGCGAGGGCGCCGATGCCCAGCCTGCCGTGCTGGTTTCCGAGACCGCCCATGGCCTGCGGATCGAGGCGGCCAACGAGGCCGCGCTTGCCGTTGGCGCGCAGCCCGGAATGCGGCTCGCCGATGCCCGGGCGCTGTATCCCGCGCTCGCGGTCGTCCCGGCGGACCCGGCGGGCGACCG
>JAEZES010000082.1 GCA_023432995.1 Pseudomonadota bacterium | reverse complement strand
CGCATGCCATTGGCGCCGCGCTTGTCGAACGCGGTCCCGGCTTTCGCCGGCATGACGGGGGCGAGGGATCGCCACGAGGTCCCCGGCTTGCGGCGGGATGACGGGGTTGGTCGATCCGCGCCGCGCTAGCGGAGGAATTCGCTGATCGTCCGCGGGCGGCCGAGTGTTGCCCGGTCGGGGTGCAGGGCCTCGTATACGGCCGCGTTCTCGAGCACCCGGGCGACGTAGTTCTTGGTCTCGAAGAACGGGATGCGCTCGATCCAGTCGATCCAGCTGATCGCCCCGGTGCGCGGGTCGCCGTTCTCGCGCAGCCACTTGTTCACGTTGCCGGGCCCGGCGTTGTAGGCCGCGACCGCGAGCGGATAGCTGCCGTAGCTGTTCATCATCCGCTGGAAATAGCCGTTGCCGAGGCGGATGTTGTACTGCGGGTCGCTGTTGAGCGAGGCCGACATGTAGGCGACCCCGATGCGTCCCGCCTGCTCACGCGCGGTGCCGGGCATCAGCTGCATCAGCCCGGTCGCCCCGGCATGGCTCGTGCGGTAGTTGTCGAACTCGCTCTCCTGGCGCGCGATCGCGTGGACCATGGTCCAGTCGGCGTCGCCGGGCGTGGTGACGGTCGGGAAGCCGACCGGCGTGAACCCGGCAAAGCCCTTCTCGGGCGCGACCCGGCCGACCACCACCGCCAGCTCGGGCAGGTTGAGCTGCTGCGCGAGCTCGCCCACCAGTTGCATCTCGGCCGGGGTCTGGGCCTGGTTCGCGAGCTGAACGTAGAACTTGCGCTTGGTCTGCCAGCGGTAGGCGTTGCCGGTGAACAGGGGCATCGCCTGGACCAGCGGATTGGCCAGGAACGCGGCGCGCTGTTCGGCGGTCGCCTGGACCGCGGCCGTGCCGCCGATCGGGGCGGAGCGGCCGAGCCGCTCGAGCGCGAGCAGGCCGTAGAAGTATTCGGGATAGGCCGCGGCCATCTCGTAATAGCGCGTCGCCTCCGCGGTGTTGCCCGCCTGGTGCGCCGCGTGGCCGGCCCAGAAGAAGCCCTTCGAACGCGTCTGCGGGGTCTTGGCGGCGGCGCCGTAGCGGTAGAACAGCGGCGCCGCGGAGTTGCCGTCGCCGAGGTTCCACAGCGCCGCGGTGCCGCCGAGCCACATCAGCGAGGTGTAGTCGTCGCGCAGCTTGTAGGGGCCCTCGGAAACCTCGGTTTCGCTGGCAAAGGCTTCCGCCGCGCGGGCGGCGATGCGTTGCGCCGAGCGCGAGTCCGACGACCGGGCAACGTTGAGGTGCTCCTCGATCCACGCGGTCGGATTGAGCGGCGCCGAGGCCAGCGGCGGCCGGTTGGCGAGCAGCGCGTCGGCTTCGCGCAGGCGGCCCTTGCTGCGCAGTTCGCGGCTGCGGTTCCACAGGTAGCCGGGATCGCTCTGGGCGCTCGCGTCGGACGTCGTGCCGTCGCCGCCCTGGATGATCGAGAGCCGGGCGGCGAACACCGCCGCGCGCGCGGGAGAGACCAACGGTAGCTGCTGGGCGGCGCCGAAGGCATCACGCTGCCACAGCAGCGCATCCATCCGCGCATCGTGGTCGGCCGGGGTGAAGCTGGCGCCGAAGGTGGCGAGCAGCGTCGCCTGCGCGGTTTGGCTCATCTGGCCCCCACGCCAGGCCGCGCGCGCCGCTTCGCGCGCCGCGGCGGGCCGCATCGCCATCAGCGCGAGCGCGTATTGCGCGCGCGCGGCATTGGTCTGCGGCGGAAACCGGTCGAAGAACGCGACCAGCCGGTCGGCGGCGACATATTCGCTGGCCAGGCGCGCCTCGGCATGGCCGCGCAGCACACTCTCGTCGGGAAAGCCTGGGTAGGTCAGCAGGAACCCGGCGTAGTCGTCGAAGGTGAAATTCGGGCTCGCGGTCAGCTGCTCCCAGCGGCTGACGGCATAGGCCACCTGGGTCGGCTGTTGCGCGACGAGGCTGGCGCGGCCCTCGGCCGGCTGCGCCAGTGCGGAGGCCGGAAGGGCAACGGCGGAAGCTAGCAGGGCGGCGACGAGTGGAACGCGAACCATGCTGGACATCGTGGCAGGCTGCTCCTTATCAGGCGGTGAACGGGGCTTTCCCGACGGTTAATTCATCGCGGGAGCGACGCAAATGTTCTCTGGCTCGATTCCGGCCTTGGTGACTCCTTTTCGCGACGGGGCGTTGGACGAAGCGGCGTTCCGGCGGCTGGTCGACTGGCAGATCGAGCACGGCTCCTCGGCGCTGGTGCCCTGCGGCACGACCGGCGAGAGCGCGACGCTCGACCGCGACGAGCACCACCGGGTGATCGAGCTGTGCGTCGAGCAGGCGGCGGGCCGGGTGCCGGTGATCGCCGGCTGCGGCTCGAACGACACCCAGGTGGCGCTCGACCACCTGAAGTTCTGCGAGGAGCTCGGCGGCGTCGCCGCCGGGTTGTGCGTCGCGCCGTATTACAACCGGCCGAGCCAGGAGGGGCTGATCGCGCACTTCACGTACCTCGCCGAGAACTCGCGCTTGCCGATCGTGCTGTACAACGTGCCCGGGCGCACGGTGACCGACATCCTGCCGGCGACGGTGATCGCGCTGGCGAAGAAGCACCCGGACAAGATCGTTTCGCTCAAGGACGCGAGCGGCGACCTGCAGCGGGTGGTCCAGCACTGCGCCGCGCTCGGCGCCGGGTTCAACCAGCTCTCGGGCGACGACCCGCTGGCGCTCGCCGGCTACGTGCTCGGGCAGGTCGGTTGCATCTCGGTCACCGCCAACGTCGCGCCGAAGCTCTGCGCCGAGTTCCACGCCGCCGCGGCCGCGGGCGATTACGTTCGCGCGCGCGCGCTCAACGAGACGCTGTTCCCGCTGCACAAGGCCCTGTTCGCGGACGCCAGCCCGGCGCCGACCAAGTACGCGTTGTCCAAGCTGCACGATTGGCTGACGGCAGAGACGCGCCTGCCGATCGCGCCGTGCAGCGAGGCCGGGCGCAAGGCGGTCGATGCGGCGCTCGAAAGCGCGGGACTTGGCTGAGTCGACTCTCGAGGCCTCGCGCGCCTTCGCAACCCTTGTTCTGGCAGCAGTGATTGCAGTCTTCGTCACGACCCTCGTCACGCAAGCGGGAGTGATCGTCGCGGACGTGGTCAATGGCGCACCACCGGACAAGCTCCTCGAGATCATTCATCCCGTGGGATGGCTTCTGACTTTATTTCTCTCGATCTATTTCGGGTTGCCGGGTGCGGCGTTGTTTCTCGGGATCGCCTTCTGGCTCTGCGTTCGATCCGCTGGAACGCGGCGACAGTTTGCGTTGTCCGGTGTCGCTGCCGGTGTGGTCCACGCGCTCATAGGCCTGGGCTTGCGGCTGGTTGATGTTGGCGCCGGCCGTCTCGGCGACCTCGAATTCGCGGCTCTCTGGGCTGGCGGCTTCTTCCTCGCCCTGTCGGGCCGGCCGGAGATTGCCTACTTCTTGCTACCGGCGTCGGCGATCGGTGGGTTCCTGGCCGGCGCGTTTGCAGGGAGGGCCAGGCCCAGTCAGTAGAGCGGCGACGGGTGCTCGCGCCCCAGCATCATCGCCCCATATGTCTCCACCGCCGGCTGGGCGACGATCATGTGCTGGTTGAGCGTCAGCGCGTCGCGGGCGAGGCGTTCGAGCGGCGAGCCGTCGAAGATCACGTTGGCGCCGATCAGGTCGAACAGACGGCGAGTGACCTCGGCGGCCATGCGGAAGCAGTTGACGTTGGCGAGGGCGAGGCGCCCCTTGGTCTCGACCTTCGGCGTGCCGGCCTCGAGCTCGGCCCAGAACTCTTCCGCCGCGCGGTAGAGGAAGGCCTGCGCGGCGCCCCACGCGGTCTCGGCCGCGGCGATCGCCTCGCGCGCCTGGACGGTGTCGGCCATGTCCTGCCGCGGCTTGCCCCACCAGCGCGCGAGCACGCGCTCCTTCGCCTCGTCGATCGCCCGGCGCGCGGTGCCGAGCGGGACCGCGGCCATCGTCGTCACCCAGTTGAACCCGCTCGAGTATAGCGGATCGCGGTCCGCGAACATCGCCTCCTCGATCCGCAGCACCTGGTCTTCGGGCACGAACACGTTCTCGGCGCGGTAGTGATGGCTGCCGCTGCCGCGCAGGCCGTGGGTGTGCCAGGTGTCCTCGATCGCCAGCGCGTCGGCGCGGCAGAAGGCGAGGCGACCTTCGGGCAGGCCGTTGTCGCCGAACACCAGCTGGCCGTCGCGGGTGATCACCCCGCCGCTCATCACCACGTCGGCGTGGGTGATCCCGCTGCCGAACGGGAAGCGCCCGTTGAGCATGTAGCCGCCCTCGACCGGCTCGAGCTTGCCGTGGCCGGTGGTGAACTGGCCGGCGGTGACCATGTCGGGGTGCGGCAACAGCCGGGCCGAGGCCGCGGGCGGCAGGAACTCGGCGATCAGCCCGCTGTCGGTGCCGATCTTGACGCACCAGCCGACCGAGGGGTCGGCGTGGGCGAGGACCTCGATCACCTCGAGATGCTGCACGAGCGTCATCTGCGGCCCGCCCTTCGCCCGGCTGCGGCCCATGCGGAAGAACCCGGCGGCGCGCAGCTCGGCGACGAGGTCGGCGGGCAGGCGGCGCAGCGCCTCGATCTCAGCCCAGCGCTCGGCGATCGCGGGCGCCATCGCACGGGCGTTGGCGAGGATCCGCTCCGCCGCCAGCGGTTCGCCTCCCGGATGCGCGGCGGTGGCCATCGTTCCCTCTCCTCGCAGTCATCCTTTCATTGACTGATCGCGCCTGCAAGCCGATCTCGCGCCGATGATCCGCATACTCATCGCGGCGATGGCCGCTCTCGCCCTTGGCGCCTGCGGCCAATCCTCCGACCCCGCCGGCGACCTCGACGCGATCGCGCGCGACTACCTGTTGCTGCAGCTGACCATCGGCGAGAAGGAGGACGGCTACATCGATGCCTACTACGGTCCGCCCGAGATCCAGGCGCAGGCTGAAGCCGAAGCGGCGGCGAACGACCTTCCGCAGTTAGCCGAGCGGGTGGCCGCGCTTCGCGGACGGATCGCGCAGGCGGAACCCGAGGACGGCAGCCTCGACGCGCGGCGCGCGGCGTTCCTCGACGCCCAGCTCGTCGCCGCGGAGACGCGCCTGAGGATGATGCAGGGCGAAGCCTTGTCGTTCGAGGACGAGGCCGAGGGGCTGTTCGGCGTACGGCCCGAGCTGCCCGAGCTGGCCTCGTTCGACCCGCTGATCGCGAGGATCGACGCGCTGGTGCCAGGCGAGGGGCCGCTGTGGCAGCGGATCGACGCCTTCCGCAGCCGGTTCGACATTCCCGCGGACAAGCTCAAGGCGGTGATGGACGCCGGGATCGCCGAATGCCGCCGGCGCACGCTCGCGCATTTCGACCTGCCCGAGGGCGAGCGATTCGATCTCGCGCTGGTGACCGACAAGTCGTGGAGCGGCTACAACTGGTACCAGGGTGGCTTCCACTCGAAGATCGAGATCAACACCGACCTGCCGGTGCGGATCGAGCGTGCGCGGGACCTCGGCTGCCACGAAGGCTATCCGGGACACCACGTCTACAACGCGCTGCTCGAGCAGCAGCTGGTCGAAGGACGCGGGTGGATCGAGTTCACGGTCTACCCGCTGTATTCGCCGCAGTCGCTGCTCGCCGAGGGCTCGGCCAACTACGGCATCGAGCTGGCGTTCCCGGGCGACGAGGGGCTCGCGTTCGACCGCGACGTGCTCGCCCCGCTCGCTGGGCTGCCGGCGGCGGACCTCGCACGCTACCTCGAGCTCGCCGAGCTGACCGCGCAGCTGCGCCCGGCCGGCTACACGATCGCCGCGCGGCTGCTCGCCGGCGAGATCGACGAGGCCGAAGCGATCGCGCTGACCCAGCGCTACCAGCTGGCTTCTCCCGAGCGCGCGGCGCAGACGATCGACTTCGCCAAGACCTACCGCAGCTACATCATCAATTACGGCCTCGGCCTCGAGATGGTCCGCGCCCACGTCGAGGCGGCCGGCGTCTCGCCGGAAGCGCGCTGGGAGCGGATGCGGCGGATCCTCAGCGAGCCGACGCTACCCAAGGACCTCTGAGAAAATAGGGACAGTGAGAAAATAGGGACAGTCCCTCTTTTCCTCAGAAACAGGGACTGTCCCTATTTTCGGGCTCCGTCGCGGAGGATCACGCGTTGCCCTTGCGCCGCCGCGTGTCCCAGCCCTTGCGCGCCGCGGCCGAGCGCTGCTCGGGCGAGCCGGACTTGTGGGCCCGTCCGCCGCGCGAGGAGGACACGTGGGTGTCCTTCTTGCCGCGGCCCGAGCCCGACTTGTTGCCGCCGCCGCTCTCCTTGTTGACGGTCGCCCAGGCGCGCGCCTTGGCGGTCTTTTCGGACGCGCCGCGCTCCTCGTAGCCTTCGGCGATGTGCTCGGCCTTGCGCTTCTGCTTGTCGGTGTACTTGTCCTTGTCTCCTCGGGGCATCTCGCGACTCCTCTGCGCCCGTCCGTCGGCACCGGAGCGCTCGAAGCGCGCGGATGGTTCCGCTCAGTCGGCCGGATTGTGCTGTTCGACGAACGCGACCGCTTCCTCGAGCATCTGCAGCCGGGTCTCCGGGCGCGACAGCCAGTGATCTTCGCCGCGCAGCTCGACCAGCTTGTAGGGCTTGCCGGCGGCGCGCAGCGCGTGGGCCATGTTGTCGCTCTGGTCGAACGGCACGACCGTGTCGTCCCGGCCATGGATCAGCAGGATCGGTGCGTCGGCGCGCGCCGCCTGCCGGCGCGGCGAGATCGCGTCGAACCCGCTGCGCGGCCCCAGTTCCTCGAGCAGCGATCGGCGCAGCATGCCTGAGCGGTTGCTCGTTCCGCCTTCGTCGGCAAACAGCGAACCGAGGTCGGCGACCGGGGCTACCGCGACCGCGCACCTGTAAAGGCCCTGCTGCAAGGTCACTCCGGCCAGCGCGGCATAGCCGCCGTAGCTCGCGCCGACGATGCACGCCCGCGCCGGATCGACGATGCCCTGGCGAGCGAGCTCGGCCACGCCGTCGGAGATATCGGTCTGCATCGCCCGGCCCCATTGCCCGAAGCCCGCGCGCAGGAACGCCTCGTCGCGATTGGTCGAGCCGCGGAAGTTGGGCTGCAACACGGCGTAGCCGCGCGACGCGAAGGCCTGGGCCCACCAGTCGAAGCCCTCGGAGTCGTGCGCATGCGGCCCGCCATGCGGCAGCACCACGAGCGGCAGGTTCTTGGCCTCCCGCCCCGGGGGGAGCGTCAGGATTCCCTGGATCTCGAGCCCGTCGCCCGCCTTGTAGGTAATCGTCGAAACGGCGCCGACCACTTCAGGGCCGAGTGCCTGACGCTCGTAGCCGACCGCCTCAGCGCGCATGCTGGTCATGTCGACGAGGTACCAGGTCCCGCTGTCGCCATTGCCCGTGGTGCGCAGCAGCACTCGGGAGAAGTCCGGCGTCCAGTCCATCAGCTCGACCTGGAAGTCCGAGAAGGCCCGGTAGATCCGGTTCACCGCGGCCTGGTGGGCGGGGTCGAAGAATTCCGGCCTTTGCGCTGCGCCGCTGCGGAGCAGTCCGATCAACCGGCCGGTGTTCCTGTCGTTGAAACGCCGGTCGACCTCTTCCGCTCGGATGAATTCGCTCGGTCCGGTCAGGCCGTTCAGCGGCACCTCGAACCAGCGCGTGATCTGCTCGGTCTCGTCGAGCTCGCTGTAGATCGCGGTGGTGCCGTCCTTGCCGAGCGAGACCAGGCCGACATCGCCGTTCTTCGAGGTCCCGCGAGCGATGACCCGGCCGCCCGGCACCGAGATCGACCAGTTGCCCGACCGCCGCTCGATCTGCAGCATCGCGGCGAGATTGCCGTCGCTGCCGAGAAGCCAGCCGTAGCCGTAGCCCTGCGACCCCTTATCCGCCACCCGCCGGTGCCGGTTGGTCGCGACGTCGACGACGAACAGGTCCGGGGCCGTGCTGCCGATATAGTATCCGCGTCCCCCGCGCTCGCGTTCGACGCCGCTGAAGTAGACCTTCCACTGCCCATCGACGTTGCGCACGCCGAACGACCCGAAGATGGCGTTGAGCATCGTCGCGTCGTCGAACACCAGCTTCTGGCTGGCGGTCCCGTCGGCCGGCAGGATCAGCGCATGAAAGAATTCGATCTGCGACGGCGTGAACTCGGGGCCGAGCACCTCGGTGCGGCTGACCTGGACCGCGACATGATGGTTGCCAATCCACTCGAGCCCGCGGACCTTGGCTTGCTCGATCCGCAACATGCGCAAGGTGTCGAGCTCAGCCGTCATCAGCAGCACGACCCGCTCGCCGCCGATCGTCATCACCGCCGCGAGCCGCGAGCCGTCGTTCGACAGCGCCATGCTCTCGATGTCGGGCAGGTTGCCGTAAGCGGAGAGAGGCGGGGCCTCTGCAGCGTGCGCGGCGTGTGGTGCAAGGATCAGCGCGGCAAGCCAGAAAAGCTTCCGCACGGCGCTGAAAACGCGGAACATATCCCCTCCCCCCAAAAGGACGCGGGTATGTTTGCATGCGAGCCGCGAGGTGGCAAGCATGCCAAGCCGCCGTCGGCCGCCCGGCCGCTAGTCAGCGGGGTTGTGCTCGCGCACGAACGCGACCGCTTCCTCGAGCATCTGCAGTCGGGTCTCTGCGCGCGACAGCCAGTGATCTTCGGCGCGCAGCTCGACGAGGCGGTGGGGCCGGCCCGCATCCTTCAGCGCGTCGGCCATCCTGGCGCTCTGTTCGAACGGCACGACGATGTCGTCGCGGCCGTGGATGAGCAGGATCGGCGCGTCGGCCTGCGCGGCGAAGCGGCGTGGCGAGACCGCGTCGAAGCCGCTTCGCGGGCCGAGCTGCTCGAGCAGCGAGCGGGTGACGACCGCACTGCCGCCGCTCTCGGTCCGCTCGGTGCGGTACATCATCGCGAGGTCGGACACCGGCGCCACCGCCACCGCGCAGCGATAGAGGCCCTGCTGCAAGGTGACGCCGGCCAGCGCCGCGTAGCCGCCGTAGCTGGCGCCGACGATGCACGCCCGCGCCGGATCGACGATCCCCTCCGCCGCCAGCGCTGCAACCCCGTCCGAGATGTCCGTCTGCATCTTCCGGCCCCACTCGCCATTGCCGGCGCGGATGAAGGCGTTGTCGCGATTGGTCGAGCCGCGGAAGTTGGGCTGGAATACCGCGTAGCCGCGCGATGCGAACGCCTGAGCCCACCAGTCGAACGCGACCTCGTCGTGTCCGCGGGGGCCGCCGTGCGGCATGACGACCAGCGGCAGGTTCACCGGGTCCAGGCCGGGGGGCAGGGTGAGCACGCCGTCCATCTCCAGGCCGTCCGCCGCGCTGTATTCGAACGCCGACACCGGCCCGACCAGGTCTTCGCCGATCAACGGCCGCTCTAGGCCGAAGGCCTCGGCGCGCAGCTGCGCCAGGTCGACCATGTACCAGGTACCGCTGTCGCCGCTGCCGGTGGTCCGCACGAGCAGGCGGTCGAAGCCCGGAGTCCAGTCGATCAGCGTCAGATCCTTGCCCGCGAACGCGCGATAGACCCGATCGATCTGCCGCTGGCGCTCGGCATCGAAGAACACCGGGCGCGCATGGCCGTCGCCGCGCAGGTAGCCGAGCATCCGGCCATTCGTGCGATCGACGAACATCCGGTCGATGTCGACACCCTCGAGAATCTCGACGGGCTCGGCACTGCCGTCGAGCGGCAGCTCGTACCAGCGCGTTATCTCGGCGTCGGTATCTTCAGCCGAGTAGACGAGTGTGGTGCCGTCGCGGCCCAGCGCCACCAGGCCCGCGCGGCCGGCATAGTGGTGGCCGGCGGCGATCCGTTTGCCGTCCCGCCCGGAAATGCGCCACTCGCCGGAGGTGCGGTCCAGGTCGAAGGTCGCGGCGACCTGACCGCGATCGTCGACCAGCCAGTCGCGCCACTCGTTCTCGTCCGCCGGACGCGCGAGGCGTCGCGGGGTATTGTCCGACAGGCGCACGGCGAACAGCGCCGGGCGGGCGTGGGCCAGGTGGAGGTTGCCGATGCCACCGGCCAGTTCGACCGCGCCGAAGTGCCCGAACCACTCGCCATCGACCTGGCGGATGCCGTAGTTGCCGAAGATCGAGGTGATCAGGCTGCTGCGCCCGGCGAAGACCACGTGCATCGGCTTGGCGTCGTCGTCGGGCAGGACCAGCGCCCGGAAGGCCTCGTACTGATCGGCGGTGAAGCCGCGGCCGAGATCTTCGGTTTCGCTGGTCACCAGCAGGATAGCCTCGTCGCCGATCCATTCGACGCCGCGCAGCTTGAGGTCGCCGACCGCCGAGTTGCGGGTCATGTTGAGCTGCTCGTCGAACACCACCAGCGCGCGGCGGCCGTCGAACGCGCCGACCACGGCGATCTTCCGCCCGCTCGGCGAGATGGCCGCGTCCTCGACCGCCGGCAACTGACCGTAGGCCTCGATCGACGGCGGATCGGCGGTCTGAGCGGTGAGCGGCGCGGCCAGCAGCGCGACGAGGCCCGCAAGGCCTGTCAGCATCCTGATTAGGCGATCCATCTGTTCCCCCCCGAGAAGCGGCTATCGTGCCGCGCGATCGCCAATTGCGCAAGCGGGCCGTCTGGCCCCGAAAAGGGGGTTCCACCACCCGGCGGCGCCCCCTACATGCCGCGCCATCATGGCCCGCCCGAAGCCCTCGACGTTCGACAAGACGAAGACCGTCGCCGAGAACCGGCGCGCGCGCTTCGACTATTTCATCGAGGATACCTTCGAGGCCGGGATCGCGCTGTCGGGGACCGAGGTGAAGAGCCTGCGCTTCGGCGAAGGGTCGATCGCCGAGAGTTACGCCGAAGTGCGCGACGGCGAGGCCTGGCTGGTGAACGCCAACATTCCCGAGTTCAGCCACGGCAACCGCTTCAATCACGAGCCCAAGCGGCCGCGCAAGCTGCTGCTGCACCAGCGGGAGATCGAGAAGATGATCGGCGCTGTCGAGCGCAAGGGGATGACTTTGATCCCGCTGTCGATCTATTTCAACAGCAAGGGCCGGGCGAAGGTCGAGCTGGCGCTGGCCAAGGGCAAGCAGACTCACGACAAGCGCGCCAGTATCAAGGAGCGCGACTGGAAGCGCGACAAGGCGCGGCTGCTGCGCGAGCGCAGCTAGCAGGCTGCGGCGCGAATGGTCCCAAAGGTCGCACTGACCAAGGGGCACCCCGCCAGCCACGGCAAACCCGGAACACGCGGCAAAACGGACATCGGCGTGCAGCGTGCGAGCGAATCACGGTTCTGGAACATAGCAGGAACATGGGCTGTAGGAAATGCGGTCCACGGGGGATCGGAGCGGCGGGGCGACCGCAGGCCGAGGCCGGGCGGGCCGGGAGTATCTTTCGCCGCACACCGGGCTTGCGCTTGCGCGTTTGCTTGCGCAACACGACATGCGTGCCATGACCGCCCGTTCGAAGACCTTCCTCGCCGACTGGCTGCGCAAGAACATGCCGACGCGCGAGCAGATGGAGCGCAACCGCTTCATCCGCCCGTTCGCGCATCGCGTGCTGCGCTCCGAGCTGTGGCGCTTCACCCGACGTTCGGTGCCGCGCGGTGTCGCGCTCGGGCTGCTCGTTGGCATCATCGTCCCGTTCGCGCAGATCCTGTTCGCGGCGCTGCTGAGCGTGTCGGTGCGCGCCAACGTGCCGCTCGCCGCGCTGGCTACGTTCGTCACCAACCCGTTCACCACCCCGCTGCTGTGGGTCGTCGCCTATTGGGTCGGCGGGTGGCTGCTGCGGGTCGACGCGGCGACGGTCGTGGCGCCGGTCAACACCGCGATCGAGGAAACCGACCTGCAGCAGTTCCTCACCTGGCTGACCCATGCCGGCATCGAGACGGCGTTCGGGCTGGTGGTGATCGCGGTCGTCGCGGCGGCGCTCAGCTATCTGCTGTCGGGGTTCGTCTGGCGCCTGGTCGTGGGGCGCAAGTGGCGCCGGCGGGTGCGGCGCCGACACGCCTCGCTTCCCGCTGAATGAGCAGCCGGCTGTCAGCTGCGCCCGGCCCCCGGGGCATGGTGGACACGCTGGCGGTAGCGGCAGCGGTCCTTGCCAGCATCGCCATGATCCAGCTGGTCACCGGCAGCCCGCCGGTCACCCTGGCCTATGCCGGCGGGCTCGTCGTGCTCGGCCTCGTCGCCTTCGCTGCCGCCCGGCGGCGCGGGACGCCCGCGGCGGGAGCGGACGCTTCGGTTCCCGACTGGTCGGTCACCGTGGCAGCGATCGAGCAGCCGGGACTGGCGATCGCCATCACCGACCGTGCCAACCGCCTGGTCTGCGCCAACGCGGCCTACGAGTTGTGGTTCGGCTCGAGCCATGCGCCGCCGCGCCTGCCGGTCGACGGGACGTCGTCCGAGCAGCTGGCGCGCGCCGCGCGCGCCGCCTGGCGCGAAGGCGCCAGCGAGGAAGTGACGGTGGCCGACGAGCGCCAGTCATGGGCCGCGGTCGCCCAGCGCGCCGGCCGCGGCGACGAATACCTGATCTGGCGCTTCGCGCCGATCGTCCGCACCGAGCCGCTCGCCGGCATCGGCAAGTGGATAACCGGGCCGTTCGGCCGCATCCTCAGCGCGGCGGGAATCGAGATCGCCCTTGTCGGTCCCGACGGCGCAATCCGGGCCGCCAGCTCCGGCTTCGCCCGCCGCGCCGCCGGCGACGAGAACGCCAGCATGGCCGGGCTCGACTTCACCTCGCTGCTGCGCTCGGACGACCGTGACCGGATCTATTTCGCGCGCGAGGGCCGCAAGGGCGCGCCGCAGACGCTGGTCAACGTGCCGCTGGCCGACCCGGAGGGTGGCGACGCCAAGCTCGGCGAGGTGCCGTCGCTGATGATGCTGCTCGACAGCGGGATCGGTCTCGGCGGGTGGAACAGCGAGCCGGGCGGCCAGACGCTGCAGCTCGAGGGCCTGCTCGAGCAGCTCCCGCTCGGCCTGGCGATGACCGACCGCGACGGCCATTTCCTGTTCGCCAATCCGGCCTTCCGGCGCGCTGCCGGCCTCGAGGGCAAGGCGATGCCGCCGTACCCCTCGGACCTCGTCGTGCGGCAGGACAAGACCGCGATGTCCGACGCAGTGCGTCGCTTCGGCCAGGGGCCGGCGATGAGCGGCGACATCGCGGTGCGGCTGCGCGCCGAACCCGACGAGCCGGTCTCGATGGGGCTCGCCGGAGTCCGCGGGCTCGGCGAGGCGGCGGTGCTGCTGAGCCTCGCCGACACCACCGAGGAAACGCGGCTCAAGCGGCAGGTCGCTCAGGCGACCAAGATGCAGGCGGTCGGCCAGCTCGCCGGCGGCGTGGCGCACGACTTCAACAACGTGCTGACCGCGATCATCGGCTATTGCGACCTGATGCTGCTGCGGCACACGCCGGGCGACAGCGACTACGACGACATCCAGCAGATCAGGGCCAACTCGAACCGCGCGGCCTCGCTCACCCGGCAGTTGCTCGCGTTCAGCCGACAGCAGACTCTGCAGCCCGAGGTGTTGCAGCTGCCCGACGTCATCTCCGAGGTCAGCCAGCTGCTCAAGCGCCTGCTCGGCGCCAAGATCACCCTCAAGACGCACCACGATCGCGAGCTCGGCCCGGTGCGCGCCGATCCGCGCCAGCTGGAGCAGGTGATCGTCAACCTTGCGGTGAACGCGCGCGACGCGATCCAGGCGCGCGGCGGCGAGCAGGCGACCGGCACGCTCAGCTTCATCACGCGCCGGGTGACCGCGCGCGACGTCAAGCGCACGGGCAGCGAGATCATTCCGGCCGGCGACTATACCGTGCTGATCGCCGAGGACACCGGCGGCGGCATCCCGCAGGCCAACCTGAGCAAGATCTTCGAACCGTTCTTCACCACCAAGGAGCAGGGCAAGGGCACCGGGCTCGGGCTGTCGACCGTCTACGGCATCGTCAAGCAGTCGGGCGGGTTCGTCTTCGTCGACAACGCCACCGGGCCCGACGGCAAGGTCAAGGGCGCGCGCTTCACGATCTACCTGCCGGTCCACCAGGCGACCGAGGAGGAACTGCAACAGGCCGTCGCCCGCGAAGCCAAGGGCGAGTGGTCGGGCGGCGGCCGCATCCTGCTGGTCGAAGACGAG
>JAEZES010000079.1 GCA_023432995.1 Pseudomonadota bacterium | reverse complement strand
ACCTGAGCCACGACGATCGCCTGACGCTGCTCCGGCTGTCCGAGCAGGTCGACGAGATCGCCGAGCGGCTCGGCCGGCTGGCAGGACCGGGCGCCGGGCTGGTCGGCGACGACAAGGTGTTCCACCTCGAAAGCCCCCGCCGCAAGTTCACCGGGGAGGCCGACGGCCGTCAGCTCACTCGCCCGCCGCGCCCGCCGCTGCCCGACCCGCGTCTGGTGCGGCGGATCATTCGCCAGCGCCAGCTCAGGTCGCGCTTCTTCGACGCCGCGCTGTTCGCCGATCCTGCGTGGGACATGTTGCTCGACCTGACCGCCGCGCGCGCCGAGCACAAGCGGGTCTCGGTTACCTCGCTGTGCATCGCCAGCGGCGTGCCGCCCACCACCGCGCTGCGCTGGATCGGGCAGATGACCTCGGCCGGTCTGCTGGAGCGTGTCGGGGACGACACTGACCGCCGCCGCGCGTTCATCGCGCTGACCGACCGGACGGCGGACGCGATGGCCCGATACTTCGCGGCCATCGGGCCGGGCTCGCCTTGGCTGCTCTAGCGGCCCAGGTCGGGGCAGGCGGGCAATAAGCGGAACCGTCGGGTTGCGTTGTCCCCGGTTCTTGTTAGGGGATGATCGATCCCCAAGCTGGAACGCGGAGGTGCAGCCTGAATGGCCTCAGGCGCAGAACTTACCCGGTTTATTGCCTCGTCGTTCCGATCGGTCTGGGCGCTCGAGGTTCTCGGCGAGCTTCGCAGGAATCCGGATAAGGATCTTGCACCGCAGGAACTCGTCACGGCGTTGCGGGCGAGCGACCTGATCGTCAGGCAAAGCCTCATCGAACTGGCGGCGGCCGGGCTGGTCCAGATCGGCCCCGACGGCGCAGCCCGTTACGCCCCGGCGACGCGCGATCTGGACAAGCTTGTCGCCGCCGTGGAAGCGCGGTACGCCAGCGCGCCGAACGCTGTCCGGCGCATCATCATCAAGGCTGCCAATCCCGACGTGACCGCCTTCGCCGACGCATTCAGGCTGCGGGACAAGCCATGACCTCGCTGTTCGCCCTCTCGGTCTACCTGCTGTGCCTGGCGACCAGCGTGCTGTGCGCGATCCTGCTGGGCCGGAGCTACCTGCGGACGCGCATGAAGCTGCTGATGTGGGGCTCGCTGTGCTTCGCGCTGCTGGCGGTCAACAACCTTCTCGTGGTGCTCGACCTGGCCGTTTTCGAGAGGGTGGACCTGCGCATCTGGCGTCACCTACTGTCGCTCGGGGCCGTGCTGGTGCTGCTGTTCGGGTTCGTCTGGAGCCGGGAGGATTGACGATGCCCATCCTCGATTTCCTGTCCGGCGCCATCAGCATGGGGTTCTTCATCTGCGCGCTGTTCTTCGTGCGGTTCTGGGGCCGCTCGCGCGACGAGCTGTTTCTCGGGTTCGCCATCGCGTTCCTGCTGCTGAGCATCGTTCAGGCGCTGCTCTCGCTGACCGGGATTCCGGTGGAAGAGCGCAGCTGGATCTACCTCCTGCGGCTGGCCGCCTTCCTGATCATCATTCTGGCGATCTGGCGCAAGAACGCGCGCGGGCCCGATGTCCCCGACGGCGGGTCGGACCACCCGTCCTGACGCAGCGCCCGGATAAGCTGCCCGGCGAACCGCCAATCCAAGACTGTCTGGCACACTGGTTCAGGCGGCAATCACGGGAGCGGCGGCCAGCGCATCGGTAAAGCGCCGGCGCCACCACAGGACGTCTTCGGTCAGCACTCCGTCCATCAGCGTTTGCCAGCGGCGCTGGCGCTCGGCCTTGGGCATTTGCAGAGCCCGCCGGATCGAGTCGGCCATTTCCTCGGCGCTGTGCGGGTTGATCAGCAGGGCTTCGGTCATCTGCTCGGCGGCACCGGTGAATCGCGACAGGATGAGGACCCCCGGGTCGTCGGGGTTCTGCGCGGCGACGTATTCCTTGGCGACGAGGTTCATCCCGTCGCGCAGCGGGGTGACGAGCCCGATCCGGCTGGCGCGGAACACGCCGGCGAGCTCGTCGCGTGGGTACCCCTGGTTGACGTAGCGGATCGGCACCCAGTCGAGGTCGGCGTGGGCGCCGTTGATGTGCCCCGAGAGCTTCTCGAGTCGCGCGCGGATGCGCTGGTAGCTGTCGACCGCAGCGCGCGAGGGCGGCGCGATCTGCAGCAGGAAGACCTCGCGGCGCTCCTCCGGGTGCTCGACGAGGAACCGTTCGTAGCCGAGGAAGCGCTCTTCGAGCCCTTTCGAATAGTCGAGCCGGTCGACCCCCACGATCATCGCCCGACCGTCGGCGCTGCGCTTCATCCGTTCGTAGGTCTGGCGCGCGGTTTCGCTCTCCGACAGCGCGCGGAATTCGGCCGCGTCGATGCCGATCGGGCAGACCAGCATGTGTACGGTGCGCTGGCCGAAACGGAGAATCTCGCCTTCGACTTCGGCGCCCATCTCGATCGTTGCGAAATCGCTGAAAGACTGCAGCCATTCCTCGGTGTGGAACCCGATCACGTCGTAGGCGAACAGCGCTTCGACGAGGTCTCTCGCCTCGGGCAGCGTCGTCAGCAGCCGGCGGGGCGGCCACGGCGTGTGGAGGAAGAAGCCGATGCGGTTGCGCACCCCGCGCTTGCGCAGCTCGGCGCCGAGCGGGATCATGTGGTAGTCCTGCACCCACACCGCGTCCTCGGCTTCGATCAGCGGCCGCGCGGTGTCCGCGAACCGCTCGTTGGCCCGCTGGTAGCCGCCGGCGAAGTCGCGCTCGTACTCGGCCAGGTCGATGCGATAGTGGAACAGCGGCCACAGCGTGCGGTTGGCGTAGCCGTTGTAGTACTCCTCGACGTCCTGCTCCTCGAGGTCGATCGTGGCGGTGGTGACTCCGTCGGCGCGCTGGAAATTGATGTGGCCGGTGAACTCGTCGGTGATCTCGCCCGACCACCCGAACCAGATGCCGCCCATCTCGCGCAGCGCCGCCGACAGGGCGACCGCGAGCCCGCCCTGCGCGCCTCCTCCGGCGCTGACCCGGTTGGAAATGACGATCAGCCGGCTCATCGCACGCTGCTCCATGGTTTGCTCAGCAGGACGGCGCAGTTGATCATGCCGACCAGCGAGTAGCTCTGCGGATAGTTCCCCCATAGTTCGCCGGTCACCGGATCGATGTCCTCCGACAGCAGGCCGGCGGCGGTGCGACGGGTGAGCATTTCCTCGAAGAGGGCGCGCGCATCGGCCTCGCGCCCGGTGAAATGCAGCGCCTCGATCAGCCAGAACGTGCACACGTTGAACGCGGTCTCGGGCAGGCCGAAATCGTCCTCGGTCGCATAGCGCAACATGTGCGAGCCGCGCCGCAGGCCGGCTTCGACCGCCGCCAGTGTATCGCGGAACCGCGGATCATCGGGCGCGAGGAAGCGCAGGTCGAGCAACTGCAGCAGGCTAGCGTCGAGATCGTCGCCATCGAACGTGGCCGACAGGCGTCGCGTCTCTTCGCGCCAGGCGGCGCTCTCGATCCGCTGGCGGATCAGGTCGGCGCGGTGCTGCCAGAACGCGGCCCGATCACCCAGCCCGAGCGCCTGCGCGGCGTTGGCCAGCCGGTCGCAGGCGGCCCAGCACATCGCCGCCGAGTAGGTGTGCACGCCCTGCCGCGTGCGCAGCTCCCACAGGCCCGCGTCGGGCTGGTCGTGGAACTGCCAGGCGCGCTCGCCGACCTTCTCGAGCGCCAGCAGATCCTCGGCGCCCGACGGCCGGAACAGCCGCTGGTCGAAGAATGCCTGCACGTTCGACAGCACGATCTGGCCGTAGGCGTCGTGCTGGACCTGCTCGTAGGCCTGGTTGCCGACCCGCACCGGGCCCATGCCGCGGTAGCCGGGCAGCCGGTCGGCGATGCCCTCGGTCAGCGTGGCGCGGCCGAGCACGTCGTAGAGCGGTTGGATGTGACCGCCTTTGGCGGAATCGACGATATTGCGCAGGTAGGCGAGGTACCCTTCGAGCACGTCGAGCGCGCCCAGCCGGTTGAGCGCCTGCACCGTGTAGTAGGCGTCGCGGATCCAGCAGTAGCGGTAGTCCCAGTTGCGCTGCGAGCCGGCGTGCTCGGGAATCGAGCTGGTCAGCGCCGCGACGATCGCCCCGGTCTCCTCGTGCTGGCACAGCTTGAGCGCGATCGCCGAACGGATCACCACCTCCTGCCACTCGAGCGGGACCGCGAGGCCGCGGACCCATTCGCGCCACTCGGCGGCGGTCGCGGCCAGCATCTCGGTCAGCGCCGGGGCGATCTCGCCCGCAAAGCTCTCGTCGGGGCCGAGGAAGAAGTGCAGCTCGCGCTCGACCCGAAACGCCTGCTCGGCGTGGATCATCGACACCGGCGCGGTGGTGGTCAGCCGCAGGGACAGGGCTTCTGTCGGGTAGCGGATGTGGTTGGAGCCGCCGATCTGCTGGGGGCACGGCGCGCCCCAGCCGCACGCCGGCCGGAGCCTGACCCGGATGCGCGGGCTGCCGGCCAGCGGGCGGACGATGCGGACGAACCCGACCGGGCGGTACTTGCGCCCGTGGCGGCGAAAATAAGGGCAGAAGTCGACGACCTCGATCGCGTTGCCGGCGGCATCGGCGTGGCGGCTGACCAGGATCGGCGTGTTGCGCTGGTAGGCCTGCTCGACCGAGACCCCGTCTTCGAGTTCGATCGACCAGTAGCCGGTCTCGGGCTGGTCGCCCCCGAGCAGGGCGGAGAACAGCGGATCACCGTCGACGCGCGGCACGCAGCCCCACACGAAGCGGCCGCTGCGATCGACGAGCGCGCTGACCTGGCAGTTGCCGATCGGCCAGAGGTCGAGATCGATCACGCGGCTTCTGCCGCAGCCGCCTCCAGCCACGTCAGCGCCGCTTCCACTCCATCCAGGCGATAGCGCGCGGCGCTGCGCCGCTGCTCGCCCACCAGGATTCCCGTGCCGCCCAGGGCCTGGGCCGCCACGAAGCCGGGTTCATCGGTCAGGTCATCCCCCATGAACACAGGACGCCCGGCGGCCAGCTCGGGTTCCCGCATCAGGGCGCGGATAGCGCTCCCCTTGTCGCCGCCGCCGGAGCGGACTTCGACCATCATCTTGCCCGGCTGCACCAGCAGCCCGTGCGTCCCGGCGAGCCGCGCCGCGAGCGCATGGCACTCGGCCTCGGCGGCCGGCGCCTGCCGAAAATGCAGCGCGACGCCGAACGGCTTGGCCTCGACCAGCAAACCGGGCCGCTCGGCTGCGAGCGCATCCATCTCTGCCCGGGCCTCGGCGAGGGCTGCCGGCGCGGCCGGCGAGTCGGGTCCGGCTACCACTCCGTCGAATTCGATGCCGTGGCTGCCGACGACGATCACCGGCTGGTCGAGCAGCGCGCGGACCTGGGCGGCCGGCCGGCCGCTGATCACGGCGACGCGGCCGCGCAGGCGGGCGAGCAGCGTTTCGATCACGCCCGCGAGCCGCTCGCCGACGCGGACCGCGTCGGGCCGCTCGGCGATCTCGACCAGCGTACCGTCGAAATCGAGGAACAGGCTGGCCTCGCGCAGGAGGGCGGCTGGCGGGCGTTCGAGCGTGCGGGCACGATCATCGGCGGGCTCGCGCGAGCGGTCGGTCAAGGGGGCCTCCGGGCTTTCGTCGCTGCGGGCGCAAGCGCCCTCCCAGGGAGGATACGGCCGCCGGGGTCGTTCCGTTCCGCCGAGCTTGGCGTTGACGCTCCCCGAAAACCCGGTATCTGCCGCCTGTCCACGCGCCGTCGGGCGGTTAGCTCAGTTGGTAGAGCATCTCGTTTACACCGAGAGGGTCGGCGGTTCGAGCCCGTCACCGCCCACCACGCTAGGCCCGCGGGCCGCGAGGGGGTAAGCGCGGGCGATGGGGGATCTCGACATTGCCGTCGCCGGGTGCGGCATCGCCGGGCTGGCCGCCGGCCTCCTGCTGCACCGCAGCGGCCACGGCGTTACCTTGTACGAACGTTTTACCGTGCCGCAGCCGCTCGGCTCGGGGCTGATGATCCAGCCGAGCGGGCTCGCCGTCCTCACCAGGCTCGGCCTCGACGCTGAGATCGCCACGTGCAGCGCGCCGATCGGACGCATTCACGGGCGCAACACCCTCGGGGAGACCGTGCTCGACGTGCGCTACGCCGACCTCGGCGTGCCCGGCGCGTGCGGCCTCGGCATCCACCGCGCCAGCCTGTTCGGGGCGCTCTACGATGCGGTCCGTGCGGCCGGGATCGTCATCCGCACCGGCCATGAGGTCACGGGCAGCGAGCTCGTCGCCGGGCGACGGCGGCTGCTGTTCGCCGCGACCGAGCCGTCGCCGGGGCACGATCTCGTGATCGACGCTCTCGGGGTCGCTTCGCCGCTGGGCAGCGGGCCCGAGGGGTGGCTGCCGTTCGGCGCCCTGTGGACCACGCTGCCCTGGCCTCGGCAAGGTCCGTTCCGGCGCGATTGGCTCGAGCAGCGCTACGAGCGCGCCAGCCGCATGGCGGGCGTGCTGCCGACCGGCCACCGCCGGGGATCGGGCGACGAGCTGGCGCTGTTCTGGTCGTTGCGTGCCGACCGCCTTGAAGAATGGCGGGCGCGGGGACTGGAGGCCTGGAAGCGCGACGTCCTCGCCTTATGGCCGGACTGCCGCGAGCTGCTGTCGCAGGTGGCCGACCCATCGCAACTGACCTTCGCCCGCTACGCTCACCGCACCCGCCGGACGCCGTCGGCGCCGCGGCTGGTCCATGTGGGCGACGCGTGGCACGCGGCCAGTCCGCAGCTCGGTCAGGGGGCGAACATGGCGCTGCTCGACGCCTGGGCCGTGGCGAGCGCGCTCAACAGCGACGGGACCCTCGCGACGCGGCTTGCGCAAGCGGCTGACCTGCGGCGCGCGCACGTGCGCCTCTACCAGTCGCTCACGGCGCTGTTCACGCCGGCCTACCAAAGCGACTCGTTCTGGCCGGCGCTTATCCGCGACATGGTCCTCGCGCCGCTCTCGCGCGTACCTCCGGGGCCTCGCATTCAGGCGCGCATGGTCTCGGGGCTGGCCGGCGATCCGCTCGAACCGCTCGGCCTGGCCCTGCCCGACTTTCGGGCGCTCGCTCCGGCCTGGGCTCAGGAGGTGTAAGCGTCGAGGAACTGCTGGTGCGCGGGCATCGCCTGCACCTGGCCCGCGACACGCTGCGCGACCTCGGCCAGCGCCTGCCGCAGCCGGCCTTCGCTCATCAGCTCGCCGGTGCGGTGCCATTGCCGCGGTTCGACCCGCTGGCCAAGCATGACCTGGACCCAGCTGTCGACCCGGAACACTTCGCCGGCCGCCTGCCAGGCGTGGGCGCCCTCCGCAAAGCTGTCGATCCGCTCGCGCAGGGTGTGGGGCACGTCCATCTCCCTGACGTAGCGCCACAGTTCGGAATCGTCGCGCTCGGTCAGGTGGTAGTGCAGCACGACGAAGTCGCGCACCTGCTCGATCTCGTCCTGGGCCAGCGCGTTGTACCGGGCGCGTTGCGCGGCCGGGTCAGGGCCGAACGGAAACAGCTGGATCAGCCGCGTCACCGCGCTCTGGATCAGGTGGATCGCAGTCGATTCGAGCGGCTCGACGAAGCCCGACGACAGCCCGATCGCCACGCAGTTGCGAACCCAGGCCTGGCGCCGGCGGCCGGTGCGGAAGCGAACCAGGAACGGGTCGCGCAACAGCTCGCCTTCGACCGCCGCGCGGAACTGGTCGAGCGCCGCCTCGGGCTCGGTATGCGCGGTCGAGAACACCAGCCCGTTGCCCATGCGGTGCTGCAGCGGAATCCGCCAGCGCCATCCCTCGGGGTGGGCGATCGCCCGCGTATAGGGATGCGCGTCGCCGACCGACGCGCTCGGCACGGCCCAGGCCGCGTTGGTCGGCAGCCAGGGGCTCCAGTCCTCGTACCCGGCTTCGAGGCTCCGCTCGATGAGCAGGGCGCGGAAGCCCGTACAGTCGACGAACAGGTCGCCCTCGATCCGCTCGCCGCCTTCCATCGTCAGGGCAGCGATGTCGCCGCTCTCGCCGTCGAGTTCGACGTCGGCGATCTTGCCTTCGCGCCGGGTCACCCCGTCGGCTTCGGCGATGCGGCGCAGGAAGCGCGCGTAGAGTCCGGCGTCGAGATGGTAGGCGAAGTTCAGCGGCGGCTCGCCATCGAGCGTGAAGCGGTGCAGCCGGGCCGCCTCGTGCTCGGGATAGTAGGCGCCGATCTCCGCCGCCTCGCCGCGCGCCCGCGCCTCGAGCCAGAAATGCTGGAACTCGGCGACCCAGGTCCGCAGCGGCGCGGCGCCGAAGCTGTGGATGTAGCGGTCGCCGTCGCGCGCCCAGTTCTCGAACGAGATGCCGAGCTTGAAGCTCGCCTGGCTCGCCTGCATGAACGCGCGCTGGTCGATCCGCAGCAGGTCGTGGAAGGCGCGCGCGGTCGGGATCGTCGACTCGCCGACGCCGATCGTGCCGATCTCCTCCGATTCGACCAGCGTGACCTCGACCAGCCGGCCGAGCTGGCGGGCGAGGGCGACCGCGGTGATCCACCCGGCCGTGCCGCCGCCGGCGACGACCACGCGCGTGGGGTGCGGCGCGCTCATCGCTGGAGCTTTCGCGTGACCTGCGCCCGCAGCCTGCGGGCGAGGGTCTCGTCGAGCGGGGCGAGTGCGCCGCGGATGGGCTCGGGCAAGTGGTCGCGTGCCGCGTCCGCCTCGCCGAACACGTAATAGTCGAACAGCGCCCGCCACGCGGCCCTCTCGCCGGGAGGCCGGCCGCGCAGCGAGAGCAGCGCGTGGAGCAGCGTGATCTGCGGACTGTCGACGTAGCCGGGAACGGCGTTCCACCAGAAGTTCACCAGCACGTTGAACGCGTCCAGCGCCTCGACGTGGTGCCACCACATCGCCGGGTAGGTGAGCACGTCGCCCGGCTCCATCTCGGCCATCTGCGCCGCCTCGAGCGCGGCCGCGAAGCGCGGGTAGCGGGCGAGGTCGGGCCGGGCGAAATCGACCATCGAGATGACCTGCCCGCCCGGGGTCGGCTCGAGCGGGCCCGGATAGAGGTTGCCCGCCTGCTCGGGCGGGAACAGCGTGAACCGGCGCCGCCCGACCGCGCACACCGCGATGTTGTGCGTGTCGTCGTAGTGGCAGCTGGCCGTGGTCCGGTTGCCGAGCCACACCGAAGCCAGCCCCGGATGCTCGGCCAGCATCGGGTGGATCGCCGCGAGATCGAGCGGCACCGCCTTGCCGAGGCCGGGGAAGTAGAGGCCGAGATCGGTCGACCCGACGTAGATCGACGGGGCCGCCGGATCGTCGCGCAACGCGAGGATTTCCTGCAGCACGGCGTCGAGCGGTTCGCGCGAGGCGGCGAAATTGAACCCGTCGACCGCGGGCGTGTAGGCGAAGCGTCCGCCGATTTCGGGTGCTCCGCGATAGACCACCACCGGCTGGCCCGACCATCCTTCCACCAGCAGGGCCGCGGCCGCTTCGGCCGACTGCAGCCCCGCCTGGACCAGCGGCCAGTCGCTCGCGGCGCCCTTGAACAACACCGGCCGGTCTTCGGCCACCAGCGCCGCCCAGGCCTCGCCGCGCGGCAGCGGCCCCGCCCGGGTTTCCACGGCTCGCGCGGGGCGGGCGGAGCCGGCC
>JAEZES010000027.1 GCA_023432995.1 Pseudomonadota bacterium | reverse complement strand
CCCAGGACCCCGCGCTCCGGGCGCTCGTCGGCGAGCGCTGGAACCGGGCCCGCGCATTGCCCAACAGCGCCAACCACGTCGACGCCAACGTCGTCGGCATCTGGCCGCAGCTGGCCGGCGATGCGGGCGGCGGCGGTCCTGCGCTGGCTGACGGCCAGTGGGCCGAAACCGACGAGACCGGACTCACGCGGCAGGCGCGGTTCTGGATCGACGACATCTGGATGATCGGCGCGCTCCAGGCGGAGACCTGGCGGCACACCGGCGAACCGCGCTTCCTCGACCGCGCCGCGCTGACCGCCACTGCCTACCTCGCCCGACTGCAGCAGCCGTCGGGCCTGTTTCACCACGGGCCCGATGCGCCGTTCTACTGGGGCCGCGGCAACGGCTGGGTCGCCGCCGGGCTGGCGGAGGTGCTGTCGGTCCTGCCCGACGACCACCCGCGCCGAGGGGCGGTTCTCGCCGGTTACCGCCGGATGATGGCGGCGCTGCTCGAGCACCAGCGCCCGTCGGGCTTATGGAACCAGCTTGTCGACCGTCCCCAAGCCTGGCCCGAGACCAGCGGCAGCGCGATGTTCGCTTTCGCCTTCCTGCGCGGCGTCGCGCGCGGCCTGCTGCCGTCGGCGCCCTACCGTTCGGCGGCGCACGCCGCCTGGGCGGCGCTGGCACGACAGGTCGAGCCCGATGGCCGCCTGCGCGGGGTCTGCGTCGGCACCGGGCAGTCGGCCGACGCGCAGTATTACCTCGACCGTCCGGTCGTCACCGGCGACCTCCACGGGCAGGCGGCGCTGCTGTGGTGCGCGGCCGAGCTCGCGGGAGCGGCGCCCTAAACGTTGAACTTGAAGTGCAGCACGTCGCCGTCCTGCACCACGTAGTCCTTGCCCTCCTGGCGTAGCTTGCCGGCGTCCTTCGCCCCAGCCTCGCCGCCGAGCGCAACATAGTCGTCGAAGGCGATAGTCTCGGCGCGGATGAAGCCCTTCTCGAAATCGGTGTGGATCTCGCCCGCCGCCTGCGGCGCCTTGGCGCCTTCGCGGAAGGTCCACGCGCGGGCCTCCTTCGGGCCGACGGTGAAAAAGGTCTTGAGCCCGAGCAGCTTGTATCCGGCGCGGATCACCCGCGCGAGCCCGGTTTCCTCGAGTCCGAGCTCGCGCAGGTATTCGGCCCGCTCCTCGGGCTCCATCGCCACCAGCTCGGCCTCGATCGCCGCCGAGACCACCACCGCCTCGGCGCCTTCGGCGGCGGCCTTTTCGAACACCTCGGCCGACAGCGCGTTGCCCTGGGCGGCGTCTTCCTCGGCGACGTTGCACACGTAGAGCACCGGCTTGGCGGTCAGCAGCTGCGCCTGTGCGAACACGCGCGCTTCCTCGTCGTCCTTCGGTTCGGTCAGCCGCGCCGGCTTGCCCTGGCGCAGCAGCTCGAGCGCCTGGCCGAGCACGCTCGCGGTGACCTTGGCCTCCTTGTCGCCGCCGGTGGCGCGCTTCTGCGCCGCCGGCACGCGCTTCTCGAGGCTCTCGAGGTCGGCCAGCATCAGCTCGGTCTCGACCACTTCGGCGTCGGCGATCGGGTCGACCTTGTTGGCCACGTGCTGGATGTCGTCGTCCTCGAAGCAGCGCAGCACGTGGACGATCGCGTCGACCTCGCGGATGTTGCCGAGGAACTGGTTGCCGAGCCCTTCGCCCTTGCTAGCGCCTTTCACCAGCCCGGCGATGTCGACGAAGGCGAGCTGCGTCGGGATGATCTTCGCGCTGCCGGCGATCGCCGCGAGCCGGTCGAGCCGCTCGTCGGGCACCGCGACCTGGCCCACGTTGGGCTCGATCGTGCAGAACGGATAGTTGGCGGCCTGCGCCGCCTGCGTCTCGGTCAGGGCATTGAACAGGGTGGACTTGCCGACGTTGGGCAGGCCGACGATCCCGCAGCGGAATCCCATCGAAAACTCCGGATTGAAGCCAAGGCGGCGCCCCTAGCCGAGGGCGGCGGCCTTGGCCAGTGCGGCGGCGTCGAGGCTGTCGAGCCAGCGCCGCAGGTCGCGCGGGCGGGTGAAGCGCAGCACCTTGCGCTCGTGCCCGGCGAGCCGCGCCTCGGTCCTCCGCCGCGGTCCACCGCGGAAGGTCAGGATGTAAAGCAGGAAGCGCCAGTCGAACCGTTCTGGACAGCCCGGCGCCATGTCGGGCCGCGCCTCGCCGCGATAGCGCCACACCCGCCGCAGCGCGCGCCACAGGCACAGCCAGGTCGGGTAGTCGAGGTAGACGACCGTGTCCGCCCGCTCGACCCGCTCGGCCATCGTCCCCCCGTAGTTGCCGTCGATCAGCCAGCGCTCGCCGGCCAGGATCGGCGCGAGCGCCGCGCGCAGCTCGTCGCGCGAGCCCTCGACCCAGCCTTCGCACCAGTGCAGCCGGTCGAGGTGGTGCAGCGGCAGGTCCAGCCGCCGGGCGAGCTCGACCGCCGCGGTCGACTTGCCCGCCCCGCACGGGCCGATGACGAGAACGCGCTGCATGGCGCGGCGGATTAGCGAGGCCGCGGCCGGCGCGCTACAGCATCAGCGCGGTCGCCATCGAGAGGAAGATACCCATGCTGGCGACATCGCTGGCGGTGGTCAGGAAGATGCTCGAGGCGGTTGCCGGGTCGGCCCCGAGCTTCTTCAGCCCGAGCGGGATCAGCGCCCCGGCGATACTCGCCACCGTGCAGGCGATGATCATCGAGAACGACACGATCATGCCCAGCAGCCACGGCTGCGGCTCGCCTTGCAGGATCGCGTAGACGACCATGCCGATGCCGCCGGTGGCGCCGACCATCAGGCCGTTGAAGAAGCCGAGCGTGCCCTCCTTGACGATCAAGCTCCGCTCCGAACCCGGCTGCAGGTCGCCGAGGGTCATCCCGCGCAGCGTCACCGCCAGCGCCTGGCATCCGGTGTTGCCGGTCTGCCCGGCCATCACCGGCAGGAACACCGCCAGGATCACCAGCTGGCTCAGCGTGTCCTCGAAGATGCCGACCACCGCGGCGGCGACGAACGCGGTCAGCAGGTTGATCTGCAGCCACGGGTGGCGCAGCAGCAGGCTGCGCTTGAGCGGGGTGTTCAGCCGCTCCTCGTTGTCGACGCCGACCATGCTGCCCGACTGCGCGCTGATCGCGATCGCGCGGTTGGCGAACAGCGTCTCGCCGCGCACCAGCCCGGCGAGCGTGCCGGCCTCGTCGACCACCGGGTAGACCGGGTAGTGGCGGCCAAGCGCCTCCTTGAGCGCTTCGTCGAGCGGCATGTCGGCGCGCAGGGTGAACGGCTCGCGCAGCATGATCTCGCCGAGGCGCGTGTCGGGTTTGGCCAGCAGCATGTCGCGCATCACCACCAGCCCGACGAGGCGGTTGTCGGCGTCGGTGATGTAGCAGTAGGTGATGAAGGCCTTGCGGGTCGCCTCGCGCAGCGCTTCGGTCGTCTCGGCGACCGTGTCGTCGGCGCGGTAGACGCCAACCGGCGGCGACATCAGGTCGCTCACGGTGGCGTGCTTGTCGAGCGCTGCCTGGGTGTCCGGCCGGCGCGGTTCGGGCCCCGCCGACACCAGGCTATCGGCCGGAATAGCTTGGGCAATCTCAACCATCGGGGCCCCCTTCGTAAGGCCGCGGACGATAAGTCCGGCGGGCGTCTCAGGGAAGCGGAATCGTGCCGCCGGTCAGTCCTGCAGCCGTCGCGCGACCTCGCTCATGAACCGCGCGTCCTCCCCCTGGGCGAGCCACTCGGCCTCCCTGGCGACGGCGGCGAGCATGTCGGTCAGGTCGTCGATCTCGGCCTTGGCGTAGTTGCCGAGCACGTAGCCGGTCACCCGGTCCTTGTGTCCCGGGTGCCCGATGCCGAGCCGCACGCGGCGGAACTCGGGGCCGAGGTGCTGGTCGATCGAGCGCAGCCCGTTGTGCCCGGCGGTGCCGCCGCCGGTCTTCACTTTGACCTTGAACGGGGCGAGGTCGAGCTCGTCGTGGAACACCGTCAGCGCGTCCATCCCGAGCTTGTAGAACCTGAGCGCCTCGCCGACCGCTCGGCCGCTCTCGTTCATGAACGTCGCCGGCTTGAACAGCAGCACGCGGCTCCCGGCGATGCGGCCTTCCTGCAGCCAGCCCTGGAACTTCTTCTGCACCGGGCCGAAGCCGTGCATCTCGGCGATCACGTCGAGCGCCATGAAGCCGACATTGTGCCGGTGCATCGCGTATTGCGGACCGGGATTGCCGAGACCGACCCAGAGCTGCATGCCAGTGTCCTAAGACCGAAACGCCGGCCCCGCTAGGCGGGACCGGCGCGTGAATTTCCCGATCGCGGGAAAGCTCAGCCTTCGGCTTCGCTCTCTTCGGCTTCGGTGGTCTCGACTTCGCCTTCCTCGGCCTCGCGCTCGGACTGCTTGAGCGCCGACGGGGCGACGATCGTGGCGATCGTGAAGTCGCGGTCGGTGATCGCGCTCTCCGAACCGGCCGGCAGGGTGACGTGGCTTATGTGGATCGAATCGCCGACGTCGAGACCGGTCACGTCGAGCGCGATCTGGTCGGGGATCTTGTCGGATTCGCAGACCAGCTCGAGCTCGTGGCGTACGACGTTGAGCACGCCGCCCTTCTTGAGGCCGGGGCTCGCGTCCTCGTTGACGAACACCACCGGCACGGCGACCTGGATCTTGGCGTCCTTGGAGAGGCGCAGGAAATCGACATGGGTCGGCCGGTCGGTGACCGGGTGCATGGCGACGTCCTTCGGCAGGGTGCGGACCTTCTTGCCGCCGACTTCGACCATCACGATCGAGTTCATGAAGTGGCCGCTGCCGAGCTGGCGCACCAGCTCCTTGGCCTCGACGTGGATCGCCACCGGATCTTCCTTGCCGCCGTAGATCACGGCGGGGACACGGCCTTCGCGACGCAATGCCCGGGAGGCTCCCTTGCCAGCCCGTTCGCGCAGCTCGGCCGGCAGGGTGAGAGCTTCGCTCATGTCACGTGCCTTTCGAAATGCAGTAGATGTGCTTCTCCGCCACGCCTCCAGGGATGACCATGACGGAAGGGCGCGCCCCTAGGCGAAAGCGCCCGCCAAAGCAAGCACGTCCTGAGCCGTCGAGGGCCCGGGCCTACTGGATGCGCCGCACC
>JAEZES010000239.1 GCA_023432995.1 Pseudomonadota bacterium | reverse complement strand
TTCTAATTGAACCGGGCGATGGCCTGCGCTCCGGCAATCGAACTCGGGCCGAGCAGCGCGAGCGCTGCCGCGCCGAGCGCGGCCGTGCACGCGCGCGCCGCGGATCGGGACGAGAGGCGAACGGAGCGGCGCGGCGTCATCGGCGCGGACCCTAGCCGGGCGCAGGGACGGTGGAAAGCCTCGCTCATGGCATCCTCAGCTGCCCGGGCACCATGCGCAGCCGGGCGTTGCCGACCAGCGTGATGGTGCGCGCGTCGAGATCGGCGGCGATGCCGTCGGCGCGGAAGGTGCCCGCCGGGACCGAGCCCTCGACCCCGCCCTGGCCGAGCAGCGTGCGCTCGGGCAGGTCGATCGACACTCCGCGGGCCGCCAGGCGGTAGCCGTCGGCGGCGACGAAGCGGACCACGCCGTCGACGGTGACGCGCTGCCGTTCGATGTCGTAGCGGCCCGCCGGGGCGTTGAGCACCGCGGGACCCTCGGACAGAAGCATCCGCGCGGTCAGGTCCTCGAGCCGGACCACCGGGACCCGCGCGCTGGCCTGGACCGCCTCGCCGGCCGAGAGCGTGAACGGCCGTCCGCGCGTGTCAGCGCCGCGGTACATCGCGTTGTCGACGCGCAGGCGATCGTTGGCCACGTCGACCTTGTTGCGGTCGAGGATGAAGCTGACTTCGCCGCGCGGCGAGAGCGGCGCGATCAGCATCATCGCCAGCACCGCGCCGACCAGCCCGGGCAGCGCCACCGCGAGCACGCGCACGACGCGGTCGAGCTGGCTGCCGGGCGCAGCGAAGGCGCGGCGGCGGTCGCGAATCTGGTCGGCCTGCTGGCTCATCGGCGGGCTCTGGTCACGACAACTCAGTCGTGGGTGAAAATGTCCTTGTCGGCCCAACCATCGAGATCGAGCCGCACGCGCGCGGGCAGGAAGTCGAAACAGGCTTGGGCGATTTCAAGCCGGCCCTCGCGGGCGAGGCGCTCCTCGAAGATCGCCGCCATGCGGTGCAGGTAGCGCACGTCCGAGGCGGCGTATTCGCGCTGCGCGTCGGTCAGCTCGGGCGCCCCCCAGTCGCTCGACTGCTGCTGCTTGGAGATTTCCTCGCCGAGCAGTTCGCGCACGAGATCCTTGAGCCCGTGGCGGTCGGTGTAAGTGCGGGTGAGCTTGCTGGCGATCTTGGTGCAGAACACCGGCGCGGCGGTCACGCCGAGGTAGTGCTCGATCGCCGCGAGATCGAAGCGCGCGAAGTGGTACAGCTTGACCCGCGCCGGATCGGCGAGAACCGCCTTGAGGTTGGGCGCATCGTAGCGGCTGCCCCGGGCGAACCGGACGAGGTGCTCGTCGCCCTGGCCGTCGCTGATCTGCACCAGGCACAGCCGGTCGCGCGGGGTCACCAGGCCCATGGTTTCGGTGTCGACCGCGACCGGACCTGGGGCGAGAACGCCGGCGGGAAGGTCTTCTTCGTGGAAATGTACTGCCATCGGCCGCCCTTACGGCCATTGGGGATAGAGGGAAAGAGGCCGCTGGCGAGCGGCGCCGAGCGGACATAGGGTCGCCCGGATGGCCGAGACGGTTCCCGAGAGCTGGCAGGCGGCGCTGGCGCCGGTCCTGGCAACCCGCGAGGCGCGCCAGCTCGGCGGCTGGCTGCGGCAGCGCGAGGACAACGGGGCAACGATCTACCCGCCGCGCGGACAGCGCCTGCGCGCTCTCGAATTGACCCCGCTGGACGAGGTCAAGGTGGTGATCCTCGGACAGGACCCATACCACGGGCCGGGGCAAGCCCACGGGCTGTGCTTCTCGGTCAACGACGGGGTCCCGTTGCCGCCCTCGCTGGTCAACGTCTACAGAGAGCTCGAGAGCGACCTCGGAATCGCGCGGCGCGCCAGCGGCAGCCTCGAGCACTGGGCACGGCAGGGGGTGCTGCTGCTCAACAACTCGCTGACTGTCGAAGCCGGGCGGGCCGGCAGCCACGCCGGCAAGGGGTGGGAGGCGATCACCGACGCCGCGGTCGCCGCTGTGGCGGCGCGCGAGGCGCCGAGCGTGTTCATCCTGTGGGGCAATCATGCACGCAACAAGGCGCAGCGGGTGCCGGAGCTCGGACCCGGCACGCGGCACCTCGTACTGACCTCGCCGCACCCGAGCCCGCTGTCGGCGCACTCGGGGTTCTTCGGCTCGAAGCCGTTCAGCAAGGCCAACGCCTTCCTCGAGGCGCAGGGGCGCGGCGCTATCGCGTGGTAAGTCAGGGCCCGATACGCGCCCCCTCGTTCAGCTCGGCGAGCCAGGCGGACAGCAGGGCCGGCGTTTCGGGCCGCGCCACCAGGTCGTGCCCCGCATCCGGAACGGTCACGAGCCTGCCGCGAGGGGCGAGCCGAACGAGCGCCTGCGCATGCGACAGCGGGATCAGCGTGTCGCGTTCGCCGTGCACGATCAGCACGGGCGCGGCGATCATGGGCAGCTTGGCGGCGTTGTCATAGCGGTCGCGCATCAGCCACCGGACCGGCAGCCAGCGCACGTTCGCCGCAGGGAGTTCGACCATGCTGGAGAATGGCGAGACCAGCGCCAGGCCACGGGGCGCGCGCTCGCGTGCGAGTTCAACCGCCGGGCCCGAGCCGAGCGAGTTGCCGACAATCACCAGATCGGCCGCGACGACGCCGTTCGCCGCCAGCCAGTCGGCGGCGGCGCCCGCGTCGCGATAGAGCCCCGGCTCGGACGGACGGCCGGGATTGGCGCGATACCCGCGGTAGCTGGCGGCGAACACGCCGTAGCCCTCGGCCGCGAGCGGAGAGAGGATCTCGGCGCTGCTCTGCCACGTGGCCGCGTTGCCGTGAAAGAACAGCAGCGTCGGCTTGCCGGGTACGGCTGCGCGGTAGCCGCCGGCGAGGCGCAGCCCGTCGGCCGTGTCGTAGGCGATGGTGCGAAAGCCCTGGACCGGCTCGCCCGCGCCGCGCGGGGCCGGGTAGAGCAAGGCTTCCTGTTGATGCCAGACGACGCCCGCCAGCGCGAGATAGACGAGCAGTGCGACGCCGATCAGCCACAGCACGGGCCTCGCCGCCCTCAGGCGCGCGCCTCCTCGACCCCGGCGCTGTTATGGCGCAGCGCCGCAAGCACAGTCTCGACGATGTGCGGCGCGTTGAGCTTCGCCTCGTCGTATTGCCGGTCGGGCGAATCGTGATCCTGGAACAGGTCGGGCAGCCGCATCGTGCGGATCTTGAGGCCGGCGTCGGTCAGGCCCTCGTCGCTGGCAAGCGTCAGCACATGCGCGCCGAGGCCGCCGATGCTGGCTTCCTCGATCGTCACCACGACCTCATGCGTCGTCATCAGCCGGCGAATCAGCTCGCTGTCGAGCGGCTTGACGAAGCGCAGGTCGGCGACAGTGGTCGAGAGGCCGCGCGCCTCGAGCAGGTCGGCCGCCTTGAGCGCCTCGGCGAGACGCGTGCCGAGCGACAGCAGCGCAACTTTGCTGCCCTGGCGGACCACGCGACCCTTGCCGATCTCGAGCCGCTCGGGGACCTCGGGCAGCGGCACGCCGACCCCGTTGCCGCGCGGGTAGCGGAACGCGATCGGCCCGCTGTCGTGCAGCGCGGCGGTGTGGACCATGTGCATCAGCTCGGCCTCGTCGGCCGCGGCCATGACCACGAAGTTGGGGAGCGTCGCGAGGTAGGTAACGTCGAAGCTGCCGGCGTGGGTCGCGCCGTCGGCGCCGACGAGCCCGGCGCGGTCGATCGCGAAGCGCACCGGCAGGTTCTGGATCGCCACATCGTGCACGACCTGGTCGTAGGCGCGCTGCAGGAACGTCGAGTAGATCGCGCAGAACGGGCGCATGCCCTGAGCGGCGAGCCCGGCGGCGAAGGTCACGGCGTGCTGCTCGGCGATACCGACGTCGAACGCGCGCTCAGGATAGAGCTGGGCGAACTTGTCGAGACCCGTGCCGCTCGGCATCGCCGCGGTGATCGCGCAGATCGCCGGGTCACCCGCCGCTTCCTCGATCAGCGCCCGGGCGAACACGCTGGTGTAACTCGGCGGCCCGGCCGCTCCCTTGGCCTGCTCGCCGGTGACGACGTTGAACTTCTGCACCCCGTGGTACTTGTCGGCGCTGTTCTCGGCCGGAGCGTAGCCCTTGCCCTTTTGCGTGATCACATGGACCAGGCACGGTCCCTCAGCCGCGTCGCGCACGTTCTCGAGCACCGGGATGAGCTGGTCGAGGTCGTGCCCGTCGATCGGGCCGACGTAATAGAACCCGAGCTCCTCGAACAGCGTGCCGCCCATCGCCATGCCGCGGGCGTATTCATCGGTCAGCCGCGCGGCGCGGTGAAGCGGCTCGGGCAGCTTGCGGGCGAAGCGGCGCGCGAGCTCGCGCAGGCCGAGGAACCGGCCCGACGACACCAGCCGGGCAAGATAGCCCGACAGGCCGCCGACCGGCGGCGCGATCGACATGTCGTTGTCGTTGAGGATCACCACCAGCCGGTTGCCGGCCGCCTCGGCGTTGTTCATCGCCTCGTAGGCCATGCCCGCGCTCATCGCGCCGTCGCCGATCACCGCAATCGCCTTGCCCGGCCGGTCGGCGAGCTTGTTGGCGATGGCGAAGCCGAGGCCGGCCGAAATCGAGGTCGACGAGTGCGCGGCCCCGAACGGATCGTACTCGCTCTCCGAGCGCTTGGTGAAGCCGCTGAGCCCGCCGCCCTGGCGCAGCGTGCGGATGCGGTCGCGCCGGCCAGTGAGGATCTTGTGCGGATAGGCCTGGTGGCCGACGTCCCAGATCAGCCGGTCGACAGGGGTGTCGAACACGTAATGCACCGCGACCGTCAGCTCGACCACGCCGAGCCCCGAACCGAGATGGCCACCGGTGGTGCCGACCGCGTCGATCGTCTCGACGCGCAGCTCGTCGGCCAGCTGGCGCAAGTCCCGGCGCTCGAGCCGGCGCAGGTCCGCGGGCGTCTTGACCGTGTCGAGCAGCGGGGTTGCGGGTCTGGGGGTCATCGTCATCCGGCGCTTACACGCCCGTTCCGCCTCTGTCGATGAACACAGGATGATGATTCGCTGAGGATTTGATGAGCGGCCTCAGCCCGCGCAGTCCTCGCACAAGCCGCGCAGTTCGATCACCGGGCGGACATCGGAGAAGCCCGCGCCGCGCCCGGCGTCGCGCAGCGCTCCGGTCAGGCGGTCGTCGTCGAGGTGGGTCGCCTGGCCGCAATCGTCGCAGATCAGGAAGATGCAGTCGTGGCGGCAGCCGGGATGGGTATTGGCAAGGTAGGCGTTGGCGCTCTCCACCCGGTTGGCGAGGTTGGTGCGCACGAACAGGTCCAGGATGCGGTAGACGCTGTTGGCGGCGACTCGCTTGCCCCGCGCCTTCCCGACCGCCTCGGCAATGTCGTAGGCGGAGGCCGGCCGCTCGTGTGCGGCGAGCGCTTCGAACACGTCGGCGCGCATGCCGGTCCACTGCTCGCCGGCCGCGGTCAGCACCGCCTCGGCCTCGGCTACGAGGCGATCGCCCGAATGTTCGTGATGCGCGTGCCCGCCCATGCGTTTGATATAGGCGCTGGCGGGCGCCGCGACAATCAGCCGGTCTGGAAGCTCGCCCGGTAGAGCGAGGGGAACTTCTCGCGCAACGCCGCGACCTTGGGCGCGTCCCACCGGCGGATATACGGGTGGTTGGGGTTCTTGCGGGCGAAGTCCTGGTGGTACTCTTCGGCCGGGTAGAAACGCCGCGCGGGCTCGATCTGCACCACGATCGGATCGTCCCACACCCCGCTCGAGCGCATCTGCGCGAGGTAGCTGGTGGCCACCGTGCGCTGCTCGTTCGACAGCGGGACGATGGCCGCGCGGTACTGCGAGCCGACGTCGGGCCCCTGGCGGTCCTTGAGCGTGGGATCGGCCACGACCGAGAACAGCACCTGCAGCAGCTGATCGTAGCGCACGACTTTCGGGTCGTAGGTCACCTTGACCGCCTCGGCGTGGCCGGTGCCGCCGGCCGAGACCTGGTCGTAGTGCGCAGTGGCGGCGGAGCCCCCGTGGTAGCCGGAGACGGCGCTGGTCACTCCGCGGGTGTGGCTGAAGACCGCCTCGACGCCCCAGAAGCAGCCGCCGGCGAAGATCGCGGTCTTGAGGCCGCTGCCCTCGTCGGCGGTGCGGCGCGCGGCCGGCGCGTCGAACACCGTCTCGGCAGCGATGGCCGGACCACAGGCGGCTGCGGCCAGCGCGATGGCGGCCAGCAACGCGCGCGGGCGCATCAGATGAGCTGCGGGACGATCTGCGCGGCGAGGATCACCGCGGTGATGCCGAAGCCGAAGAAGAAGGCGCGAAACAGGTCCGGCTTGAACAAGCCCATGGGGGGTGCTTTCCGTATCGAATCTCGTGTGTCGCATCGGTGCTATCCCAGAAGGTGTTGAAAGACCCTGAACGGCCCCGTTGGCGCGGGTTCATATAGGATGCGTTGCGCCAGGGGCAACGCTGCGCGCGGCGCTCAGTGGCGGAAATGGCGCATCCCGGTGAACACCATGGCGATCCCCGCCTCGTTGGCGCGGGCGATGACCTCGTCGTCGCGCAGGGCCCCGCCGGGCTGGATCACCGCGGTGGCGCCGGCCCCGATCGCCGCGTCGAGCGCATCGGGAAACGGCAGGAACGCCTCCGAGGCCATCGCACTGCCGATCGTGCGCGGCTGCGCCCAGCCGGCGGTCTCGGCTGCCTCGCGCGCGCGTATCGCGGCGATGCGGGCGGAATCGCGCCGGTTGACCTGGCCGGCGCCGATTCCGGCGGTGACCCCGTCCTTGGCGAACACGATCGCGTTCGACCGGACGTGGCGCACGACCGTCCAGGCGAACTGCAGGTCGCGCAGCTCCGCCGCGGTGGGCGCGCGCTCGGTGACGACCTTGAGTTGCTCCTGTGCGACCACCCCGTTGTCGCGCGACTGCACCAGCAGGCCGCCGACGATCGGCTTGAGCACGAGCCCGCCGCGGCGCGGATCGGGCAAGTGCTCAACCAGCAGCAGCCGCAGATTCTTCTTCTCGCCGAACACCGCGCGCGCCTCCGGGTCTGCGCCGGGAGCGACAACGACCTCGGTCATGATCCGCGTGATCGCTTCGGCCGTCGCGCCGTCGAGCGCGCGGTTCGCGGCGATGATGCCGCCGAACGGCGAAACGGTGTCGCAGGCGAAGGCCGCCTCGTAGGCCTCGTGCAGCGTGCCTGCGGTGGCGACGCCACACGGGTTGGCATGCTTGAGGATCGCCACCGTCGGCTCGGCGTCGCGGAACTCGGCGATCAGCTCGAGCGCGGCGTCGGCATCGGTGTAGTTGTTGTAGCTGAGCGCCTTGCCCTGGACCTGCTCGGCCTGGGCCAGCCCCGGCGTGTGCGGCCCGAGCGGCGTGTACAGCGCCGCCTTCTGGTGCGGATTCTCGCCATAGCGCAGCTCGCCGGCGAGGCGGCCGTTCACCGCCAGCATCTCGGGGAACATCTGCCCCTGGTCGGCGAAGGCGAACCACTGGCTGATCATCGAATCGTAGGCCGCGGTCTGGGCGAAGGCCTTGGCCGCCATGCGCTTGCGGAACGCGAGCGTGGTCGCGCCGTCATGCTCGGCCAGCTCCTCGAGCAGCACCGGGTAATCGGCCGGGTCGGTGACGATCGTCACCCACGCGTGGTTCTTCGCGGCCGAGCGGATCATCGCCGGGCCACCGATGTCGATGTTCTCGATGATCGTGTCGCGGTCGGCGCCGCGCAGCACGGTTTCCTCGAACGGATAGAGGTTCGACACCAGCAGGTCGATCGCGCCGATGTCGTGCGCGTCCATCGCCGCGGCGTGCTCGGGATCGTCGCGCACCGCGAGCAGCCCGCCATGGATCAGCGGGTGCAGCGTCTTGACCCGGCCGTCCATCATCTCGGGAAAGCCAGTAACGTCGGCCACGTCGCGCACCTGCAGCCCCGCGTCGCGCAGCGCGCGCGCCGTGCCGCCGGTCGAGACCAGCTCGACGCCGCCCTTGGCGAGGCGTGAGGCGAGCTCGACCACGCCGGTCTTGTCGGACACCGAAAGCAGCGCCCGCCGGATCGCAACTTGAGTCATCGAGTCGGTCTCTAGGACATCTTCTTCAGGAGCCAAGAGAAACTGCCGCCACCCCGCGACACCAGCCCCTGCATGACCAGCTGGTGGACCGGGTGCGGGCGCCCGTCGCCATCGACCCACAGGCTTTCATCGAGCTCGAGCGTGCCGCCGCCACCGGCGACGAAGTGCCAGTAGCTGCCATCGGGCAGCGCGAGCCCGGCGCTGCGGCCGGTGTCCGCGACCGCGACTTCGACCTCGGGGCCCAGGTGGAAGCGGACCGCGTAGGGGACCTTACCGCGCTTGCCCTTGCGCCCGGCCGGGACCAGCAGGTCCTCGCCGCGCAGCTCGCTGCCGTCGTCGCGCAGCAGCAGGATGCGCCGATGGACAAGGCCGAAACGGGCGACGTAGCCGTCGTGGCTGGCCTCGATCCGCGTGGCGTTGCCGCCGCCCTCGGCGGCGAGCGTGCGACGGTCGACTTCGACCTCGCCGACGCCGGCGCCGAGCTTGCCGGCGACGAGCACGGCGGTCGAGTTGGCGTCGCCGAGCACGAGGGTCGAATGCGCGGCCGTCGCGCGCAGACCCTGCTCGATGCGCACCGGGACCTGCCCGCCGGCAAACGCGGCGCCGCCGCAATTGACCACGATTCGCTGCGCCCCGTGCGACAGCTCGAAGGCCAGGGTCGAGGCGCAGCCGTGGCGCGCGTGCCGGACCATCGGTGGCGGCGCGGCGTCGAACTGCAGCACTGTCTTGCCCGCCGCGACGCGCTGGTAGCCCCACTGGCGGGCGTCGCGCAGCGGCCGCGTGCGCACGCCGCTCGCCTCGACCAGCGCGGCCACGCGCGCCGCGGAGACCGCGCCGGCGCCCTGCCAGTTGCCAAGCCCGCCATCGCCGTGGACCAGCGCCAGCAGCGGCGGGACGAGCAGCTCGAGCATCGATTCGACCGCCTTCGGCGGGTCGCGGCGAGTCGCACGGTAGCAGGCCGTCAGGTCCACCAGCAGCGCGATCGCCTCCATCTGCAGCAGCGGGCTGCGTGACAGCACCCCGCCGTCGGTGCCGATAACCTCGCCGAGCGTGCGCGCGAGGCCCGCTTCGCCGAACAGGCGGCGCGGCTTGCCGTCCGGCAGCAGCAACCCGGCGCCGGTGATCGCGCACCAGCCGGCAAGCGCTTCGAGCCGGTCGTCGGCGCTGCCGACGTTGCGGTCGAGCCAGCGCGCGGTTTCCGCCATCGCCGCCAGCGTGCGCGAGCGCAGCGCCTTGTCCGAACCGGACAGCAGCAGCGGCGCATGGACCAGCCAGCCGAGCAGGCGATGGCCGGTATGACCGACCTTCCACGCCGCCCCTTTGCCCGGGTGCGGATTGGCTTCGAGCCACGCCCCGAGAATGCGCTCCGCCGTGTGCGTGCACTGCGCGCGCGGTGCCGAGGCCTCGAGATCCCGCAACCAGGTGAAGCCGTGCACCGCCCGCTCGAACGGCGGCGTGTGCTTGGCCGTCGAGGCGAAATCGAGCTGGGCGATCGGGGACTTGACCCCGTGGACCAGGAAATGCCCGGCGCGCAGCGCCATCCCGGCGACCCGATCGCCGGCGAGGCGGCTCTCGGCGGTCGCCAGCAGTCGCGGCCGGGCCGGCTTGCGGAACGGTGCCGACAGCGTGGCGCCGGAGATGCCGAGGCGGTAGGCCAGCCGGACCAACCGTTCGCCGAGCGTGGTATCGGGCGGGTCGAAGTCGGCCAGCGCGAGCGCACGGCCGGGCTCGATCAGCTCGCCAGCCGGCGAGGCCGGCGCCGGCGGGGCGGCAGCGACGAGCGGTTCGGGCCGGGCGCGGTCGAGCGGCAGCGCCATCGCCTCGGCTTCGCCGGCGACTTCGGCCACGCCCGTGACGAAGCGGTTGCGGGTCGCCAGTTCGGTCATCCCAGCCCCCTCAGGGCGGCGATGTTGGCGGCGTAGCAGTCCGCCCCGCCCGCGAACGTGGCCGAGCCGGCGACGAGAACGTCGGCGCCGGCATCGACGCATTGCCGCGCGATCTGACGATTGATCCCGCCGTCGACCTCGAGCCGGATGTCGCGCCCCGATTTGTCGATCGCCCGCCGCACGGCCTCGATCTTGCGCAACTGGCTGGGGATGAAGCCCTGGCCGCCGAAGCCGGGGTTGACGCTCATCACAAGGACCAGGTCGATCTCGTCAAGCAGATAGTCCAGCATCTTCGCCGGGGTGCCCGGATTGAGCGAGATTCCGGCTTTCTTGCCGAGCGCCCGGATGGCCTGGACCGTGCGATGGACGTGCGGGCCGGCTTCGGGGTGCACGGTGATGATGTCGGCGCCGGCGTGGGCGAACGGCTCGATCCATGGATCGACCGGGGCGACCATCAGGTGCACGTCGAACGGCTTGGCACTGTGCGGTCGCAGCGCGGCGACGACGTCGGGTCCGATCGTCAGGTTGGGCACGAAATGGCCATCCATCACGTCGACGTGAATCCAGTCCGCGCCGGCGGCATCGACCGCGCGCACCTCTTCGCCGAGCCGGGAAAAGTCGGCCGAGAGGATCGAGGGCGAGATCAGCAGCTCGGGCATGGCCTGCCCCTGAGGCACTACGCTTGCGCGAATCGCCTAACAAGCGCGCGTCCTCGGCTTTTCCACACGGGGGGCCGCACCCCACTTCGTGCATTTCATCGCGCGCGAGAACCGCTAATTGCCGTGCGATGCAAGCAGACCCGACGGGCAGGCCGACGAGCCTCGCGTCCCCCTGGCGGATGGCGCTCCAGCTGGCCCGTCCGGCACGGGCCCTGCTGGTGCTCGCGCTGATGCTTCTGATCGGGCTCAGCGAAGGCCTCGGGCTGCTGATGATCGTGCCGATCCTGCAGTCGCTGGTCCCGGGCGAAGCACTGCCCGTCGCGCTGGCGCGTCTGTTCCCGCAGCCGCCGCCGCTTGCCGCGCTGCTGGCGGCCTTCGTCGCGCTCGTAGCGCTGCGCGCGGGGGCGACCATGTGGCAGCGGACCGAAGCGATACGGCTCAACGCGAGGATCGTCGACGGCCTCCGCGACCGGGCCATGGCGGCGCTGCTGCGCGCCGAATGGCGCGACCTGGCGACAATGCGGCAGAGCGGCAACCGCGCGCTGCTGATCACCACGGTCGACCGGGTCGGGCTCGCCACCAATCGGCTGATCGCGGCGGCCGCCCACGCGCTGACGCTGGTGCCGCTTCTCGCCGCGGCGATCGTGCTCTCGTGGCAGCTCGGACTCGTGGTCCTGGCGGCTGGTGCGCTGGTCCTCGCGCTCCATGCC
>JAEZES010000167.1 GCA_023432995.1 Pseudomonadota bacterium | reverse complement strand
GCCCTGCGTCGGTTCGATGCAGGCGGGCAGGGCGCACCGCCCGTTCCTGCCCGCGCGGCACCGGTGCGCCGGGGATGGGGCCGCCCGCAGATCGCCTTGCTGGCGAGTGCCGTGTTGGTCGTCATGGTCAGCGTGCCGATCTGGTGGGAGCGCGACCGGATCGATCCGGACCTGCCACCAAGCGCCCCGGCGGTGTCGTCCGTGTCCGCCGTCGCCGATCGGGCAAGCGAATCGCCGGCACCTGCGCCGGCGGTCGCCGCGCCAGAAGCGGTGCCGACCGAAACGAGGGCGGAGGTTAGCTCGGCGGTCGATGCGGCGCTCTCCGCCCCTCGCTCTACGCCCGTCGCAGCGCCCGCTCCTCCGCCTGCCGAACTCGCGGACGCTGCGCCGAGTCCATCGCGGCAACTGGCCCGCCTGCCTGCAGCTCCTGCACAGGCGCCGGCCGGCGCGCGGGCAAGTGCCTCCGCGCAGCGAGCGGAAGAGGCCATCGTCGTAAGCGGTTCGCGGATCGAGCGGCAGGATTTCGAATCCGCCACGCCGGTGGTGACCGTGGAGGAAGACCTCTTCGAGCAGCGCCCGGCGGGCGGTCCGGACTCGTGTACGCTGCTCGATCCGCAGCGCGATATCGCAGCCTGCCGCGCCTATGCCGACCCGGCGCGGCCGGGCGCTGAGGGCCGGGCCGGCGCCTATCTTGCGGACGGCCTCTCGCTCGCTTGGCAAGGCGACCTCGATGGGGCGATTGCGACCTTCGATCGTGCGATCGGCGCCGACCCGGATCTCGCCGTGGCCTATCTCAACCGCAGCCTCGCCTGGCGGGCCAAGGGTGACTTGCGCCGCGCGCTGGCGGATCTCGACCGCGCGGTCGCGCGCGATCCGGACAGCGCCCGCATGTACTATCATCGCAGCGTGCTGCACCGTGCCCGGGGCGACGTCGCCCGCGCCGAGGCGGACGCCCGGCGGGCGGTCCGGCTCGATCCGGGCTACCGGGTGCTGCTGCCCTGATCGGCTCGCGTGCTTCGCCACGCGGGCCAGCTTGACCGCGCGGCCAAACCCGCCTAAGGGCGCCGCCATCCGAGTCAGGGCCACGGCTCCCTCGGGCAGATAGAGCTGAACATTGGCGGTCATGTCCCGGGGCCTTCGCGAGACTCGCAAGGCCCTTCTCTGTTGGAGCCGGAAGGCTCTCGGGGCAGCCGTCAAAGTAACCCGGTGATCATGGGATCCGGGTGGAGCGTTTCAGGCTCGTGCGCACGCGGACCGGCCCTGGCCGGCGGCAGCGCATGATCCCCAGCTTCACCGTCGCCCCGGTGGCACCGTAACACGGTGAAGAGAATAATGCCGACGATCAACCAGCTGGTCCGCAAGGGCCGCGAGCCGAAGCCGGTCAAGAGCAAGGTGCCGGCGATGGAGCAGAACCCGCAGAAGCGCGGCGTCTGCACCCGCGTCTACACGACGACTCCGAAGAAGCCGAACTCGGCGCTGCGCAAGGTTGCCAAGGTGCGCCTGACCAACAGCCGCGAGGTCATCGCCTACATCCCCGGCGAGGGTCACAACCTGCAGGAGCACTCGGTGGTGCTGATCCGCGGCGGTCGTGTGCGCGACCTTCCCGGCGTGCGCTACCACGTGCTGCGCGGCGTGCTCGACACCCAGGGCGTCAAGGACCGCAAGCAGAGCCGTTCGAAGTACGGCGCCAAGCGGCCGAAGTAAGGTTCACGCGGCGTTCGCCTGCCTGCACGCGTCATCCCGGCGAAGGCCGGGACCTCGTGCCTCCAGGTGGACCGGTCGCTGGTTAGGTTCAGCCCCGTCGAACGAGGTCCCGGCTTTCGCCGGGATGACGGGCGGGGCGGAAAGATAAGGAATTGATCCGATGTCACGTCGTCGTCGTCCCGAGAAGCGGGAGATCCTGCCCGATCCCAAGTTCGGGGATGTGGTGCTGTCCAAGTTCATGAACAACCTGATGCTCGACGGGAAGAAGTCCGTCGCCGAGAGCATCGTCTACGGGGCGCTCGAAACCGTCGAGAGCCGCGCCAAGGCCGATCCGATCGCGCTGTTCCACGATGCGCTGAACAACGTGAAGCCGGCGGTCGAAGTGCGGTCGCGGCGCGTCGGCGGTGCGACCTACCAGGTGCCGGTCGAGGTTCGTCCGGAGCGCGCGCAGGCGCTGGCGATCCGCTGGCTGATCTCGGCCGCGCGCGGCCGCGCCGAGACGACCATGGCGGCGCGCCTGTCGGGTGAGCTGATGGACGCGGCCAACAACCGCGGCAACGCGGTCAAGAAGCGCGAGGACACGCACCGCATGGCCGACGCCAACCGCGCGTTCAGCCACTACCGCTGGTAACCTTTTTCGGGCTGCCGTCCCCGTTCGTGTCGAGCGAAGCCGCGACACGGGGACAGGCCCTCACGGAGTAAGACAAATGGCCCGCAGCCATCCCATCGAGCGCTACCGCAACTTCGGCATCATGGCGCACATCGACGCCGGCAAGACCACCACGTCGGAGCGGATCCTCTACTACACCGGCAAGTCCTACACCATCGGCGAAGTCCACGACGGCGCCGCGACGATGGACTGGATGGAGCAGGAGCAGGAGCGCGGCATCACCATCACTTCGGCCGCCACGACGACGTTCTGGCAGGCCGAGGACGGCACGGGTCCCGAGCACCGGCTCAACATCATCGACACCCCTGGCCACGTCGACTTCACGATCGAGGTGGAGCGCAGCCTGCGCGTGCTCGACGGTGCGGTTGCCGTGTTCGACGGCGTTGCCGGGGTCGAGCCGCAGTCGGAGACCGTGTGGCGCCAGGCCGACAAGTACGGCGTGCCGCGGATGTGCTTCGTCAACAAGCTCGATCGCACCGGCGCCGACTTCTATTATTGCGTCCAGTCGATCATCGACCGGCTTGGGGCCAAGCCGCTGGTGCTGTACCTGCCGATCGGGGCGGAGAGCGATCTCAAGGGCGTCGTCGACCTGGTCAACAACCGTGGCATCGTCTGGCAGGACGAGAGCCTCGGCGCGAAGTTCGACTACGTGGACATCCCGGCCGACCTGGCCGACAAGGCGGCCGAGTACCGCGAGCAGCTGATCGAGACCGTCGTCGAGCAGGACGACGATGTGATGGAAGCCTATCTCGAAGGCGAGATCCCTGACGCGAAGACGCTCAAGCGGCTGATCCGCAAGGGCACGCTCAACCAGTCGTTCGTGCCCGTGCTGTGCGGCTCGGCGTTCAAGAACAAGGGCGTCCAGCCGCTGCTCGACGCGGTGGTCGACTACATGCCGAGCCCCATCGACGTGCCGGCGATCAAGGGTGTGAAGCCCGGCAGCGACGAAGAAGACAGCCGTCCGTCGAGCGACGACGCGCCGTTCTCCGCGCTGGCGTTCAAGATCATGAACGACCCGTTCGTGGGCTCGCTGACGTTTACCCGAATCTACTCGGGCAAGCTGGCCAAGGGCTCGGTGTTGAACTCGGTCAAGGACAAGCGCGAGAAGATCGGGCGCATGCTGCTGATGCACTCGAACAACCGCGAGGACATCGACGAGGCCTATGCGGGCGACATCGTTGCGCTGGCCGGCCTCAAGGAGACCACCACCGGCGACACGCTGTGCGATCCGGCCAAGCCGATCGTGCTCGAGCGGATGGAGTTCCCCGAACCGGTCATCGAGCTCTCGGTCGAACCCAAGACCAAGGCCGACCAGGAGAAGATGGGTGTCGCCCTCAGCCGCCTCGCGGCCGAGGACCCCTCGTTCCGCGTCTCGACCGACCATGAATCGGGCCAGACGATCATCAAGGGGATGGGCGAGCTCCACCTCGACATTCTCGTCGACCGCATGAAGCGCGAGTTCAAGGTCGAGGCCAACGTCGGGGCGCCGCAGGTGGCCTATCGTGAGAGCCTCGCCCGACCGGTCGAGGTGACCTACACGCACAAGAAGCAGTCCGGCGGTTCGGGCCAGTTCGGCGAGGTCAAGGTCGCGCTCTCCCCGGGCGAGCGCGGGTCGGGCATCACCTTCCTCGACGAGGTCAAGGGCGGCAACATCCCGCGCGAGTACATTCCCTCGGTCGAGAAGGGCATGCGCGAGCAGGCCGAGAGCGGCTACCTGATCGGCTTCCCGATCATCGATTTCGAGATCCGCCTGATCGACGGCAAATACCACGACGTCGACTCCTCGACGATCGCGTTCGAGATCGCCGGTCGTGGCGCGATGCGCGAAGGCGCGGAGAAGGCCGGGATCAAGCTGCTCGAACCGATCATGAAGGTCGAGGTGGTCACGCCCGAGGAGTTCATGGGCGACGTGATCGGCGACCTGAATTCACGCCGCGGCCAGATCCAGGGCACCGACACGCGCGGTAACGCCCAGGTGGTCGAGGCGATGGTCCCGCTCGCCAACATGTTCGGCTACGTCAACGAACTGCGCTCGTTCAGCCAGGGCCGCGCCCAGTACACGATGCAGTTCTCGCACTACGACGAGGTGCCGGCGAACGTTGCGCAGGAGGTCAAGGAGAAGCTTGCCTAAGGCAGGCCGAGCGTCTAGGGGCGGCGCCTGATTTGGGGTGCCGGCCCCGCTTTCCATTCAAATCGGATTTGCGAAGAACAGAAGGTTACAGGAAATGGCCAAGGAAAAATTCCAGCGGACGAAGCCGCACTGCAACATCGGCACGATCGGCCACGTCGATCATGGCAAGACCACGCTGACCGCCGCGATCACCAAGGTGATGGCGGCCAAGCACGGCGGCACCGCGGTCGATTTCGCCAACATCGACAAGGCGCCTGAGGAGCGCGAGCGCGGCATCACCATCTCGACCGCGCACGTCGAGTACGAGACCGACAAGCGCCACTATGCGCACGTCGACTGCCCGGG
>JAEZES010000157.1 GCA_023432995.1 Pseudomonadota bacterium | reverse complement strand
GCTGTAGGTCCTCCCTGTCCTCGCGCGGCGAGGATGGGGAGGGGGACCATGCGAAGCATGGTGGAGGGGCCGCCGTCGCAGACGGCAGTTGCACCGCCGACCCCACCAGCCCCAGCCTTCCGCTGGCGGTCCCCCTCCCCATCGCTGCTTCGCAGCGACAGGGAGGATCGACTACCCCCGCTCTTCGAACATCCCGCGGATCATCGGCTGCAGCGACTTCGTGTAGCGCGCCAGCACGTACCAGTCGCTGACGCTCTCGTAATGCGTGGCGAGGGTCTCGCCGTCCCAGTGGTGCAGCGCGTAGGTCGGCGGCTCGGTGGTGATCAGGTCGCGGCCGTCGGGGTTGGCCGGATCGACCGGGCGGAGGTCGAGCGAGACCAGCGGGGCAACCGACGGCGTCACCCCGAGCGGGATTCCGCGGAAGCTCGAGGCCAGCGGGCGATGGAGATGGCCGCAGTGGATCGCGCGCACCTGCCGCCTTCCCTCGAGCGCCGCGCCGAGCCGCTGGACCCACCCCTCGCCGGGCTCCGGGTCCATCCAGTCGATCCCGCTGACCACCGGCGGATGGTGCATGAACACCAGCGTCGGCGTGTCGGGCGCCTCGTCGAGCCTGGCGCCGAGCCACGCCCGCCGCGCCTCGCAGAACGCACCGCCGTGGCGCCCGGGCTCGAACGTGTCGAGCAGCACGATCCTGAGCCCCTCCCGCTCGAGCACGTAGTGCAGGAACCCGCCCGCGGCCGCCTGCACTTGCGGGAAGGCGTGCAGCAGACCCTCGCGGCTGTCGTGGTTGCCGACCATCGGCCACACCGGGAACGGGCAGTCGGCCAGCAGCGCGGCGGTCTTCTCGAAGCTCTCCACGTCGCCGCGGTCGGTGATGTCGCCGCTGATCACCAGCATGTCGGGCCGGTTCGGTGCTTCGCACAACCGCTCGAGCGTGGCGCGGAAGCGGCTGTGGTTGAGCTCCTCGGGCTCCTCGCCGGGCGCGAAGCCGATGTGGATGTCGGTCATCTGCGCGATCAGCATCGTCCCGCCTCCCGCGGGTCGCCCCTCGCGCGCGCTCCCGCCCCTCTGTGGGCGACCCTCACCGACGCGCGATCCGCGGCGGTGCGGCCGCCGGCTCGGTGCGCGGATGATAGCTGTGGCACATCGCGCATGAGCTCGGCACCTCGGCCGAGCGGGCGCTCTCGCCCTGGTGACAGTCGCGGCACTGGGCGATCCCCGGCAGCAGCAGGTCGGCCGAGCTGTCCGAGGTCTCCGCCGCGTGGCAGCCGGTGCACTGCTCCTGCTTGTGATCCTCGTGGTCGAACCAGCCGTGGATCATGAAGCGCGACGGCTGCATCACCGGCATCACCGCGAGCGTGCCCGGCGGTCCGGCGGGCACGTGGCACTGACCGCACAGGCCCTTCTCGGTCATCGCCCGCGACAGCAGCGCTGCGCCCGGACCGCCGAAGTCGGCGCGGTAGAGCGAAGCGTATTCGCCCGGCCGCCGTCGCCCGGGTGGGCGCGGCGCGCGCGCGTCGAGCGCCAGCAGGTCGGCGCGCATCTGCTCGATCCGCCCGTGGCGCAGCGTGCGGAAGGTGCCGCCGGTCCGGTCGAACACCAGGCTGTGGCACGACTCGCAGTCCCGCTCCATGTCGACCGGCAGGAAGCGCACGCCGTCGGCGGTCGCGGTGTGGCAGTCGGCGCACTCGAGCGGGTCGCCATAGCCGGCGCGACGCCCGAGCCGGCGCGCCATCTGCGCCACGCCGTTGGTCTGGCTCAGGTGCAGCCCGTGCGGGAAGCGCAGCCCGGTCCACTGCCGCGGGCGTTCGGCCAGCGACACGCGCACCGGCTCCGCCTGCGTGCGCTCGGTGGTCAGCAGCGCCTGGAACTGCGGGTGGACCTTGCCGAAGTCGCTGGCATTGCCGAGCGCGGTGTCGGCCAGCCGCGCGTCGAGCGAGCCATGGCAATCGGCGCAGAACCGCTCGCGCGTCGGCTCCATCCGCTCGGCCCCCTCGTGCTCGGTGTGACAGTCGGTGCAGGCGCCCGGACCGGGCTTGCCGAACGCGTGGGCAACCCGCCACTGGACCGCGTCGCCCAACGGCAGCGGCCCGCGGGCGAGCGACTGGCGCGGCGCGGCGGCGTGGTCGGCGATGTCCTCGTGGCAGGCGAGGCAGGTCTCGTCGCGCACCGCCACGAACGGCTCGACGTGGCACGCCTCGCACTGGTCCTCGAGCCCGTGATGCACCGAGCTCAACGCGCCGGGGCGCCAGCTCGCATCGAGCACGACCGCGCCCGGCCGGTCGTAGTCGGGTTCGGCCGCGGGCCGCGTCAGGTGCGACCACACCGGCACGGCGAGGAAGGCCAGCAGGATCGCCACCAGCCCGGCCCAGGCGATCGGCCGCTTGCCCGGCAGCACGGAAGCGAGCGCGAAGCCGCCGAGCGCCTCGCCCTCGTTGTCCCCGTCGCGCTCGGCCTGGCGCACGACCACCGCGACGCGCCCGTCGGCCTCGCGGTCGAATGCGATCCGGTAGGAGCCGAGTTCGAGCTCGCCGCCCTCGCCCGGGTCGACCGTCGCCTCGCTCGCCGAGCGGCCGTCGAGCGCGAAGCCGAGCGAGCCGATCGCCTGCAGCCGCAGCCGCCCGTCCACCGCGGTGACGCGGACGTGCTGCTGCTCGACCGCGAGGTCGGGCAGGTGGACCGCGTTGTCGGCCGCGCGGCCGATGACCAGCGTGTCGCCGGAGACCTCGCGCTCGCGGACGATCTCGCGCCCGGTGGCGGTCCGATCGATCGTGCGGATGACGAAACGCACGGCCGCGCTACCAGTAGTAGAACACGCTGATGATGTGAGCGGCCAGCGCTGCCAGCAGCATGATCGTCAGCGGCACATGGAGCCACAGCCACACCTCGAGCAGCGCCCGCAGCCGCATGTGCCGGCGGATCTGTTCGAGCTGCGCCTCGCGCCGGCGCAGCAGCGCGACCACCCGCTCGTGCGCCGGATCGCCGCCGGCCAGCGCCCCGAGCGCGGCGGCGGTGCGGCAGTCGCGATAGCGCCCGGTCAGCCGCGCCAGCGCGCCGGGGCGGAACGTGTCCTGCTCGAGCGCGGCGATGACGACGTCGGCCTCGC
>JAEZES010000139.1 GCA_023432995.1 Pseudomonadota bacterium | reverse complement strand
CGCCAACGGCGACGCGTTCGTGCTGACCGACGGCGCCGGCACGCCGCGCTTCCCGATCCGCGCCGGGACCGACGCCGGCGACGTGCCGCAGCCGCTGACCGCGGCCGAGGCCCGCGCGATCCTCGAGGAAGCCTTCGCGGTGATGAGCCGGGCGCGGGCGCAGATCCGCCAGCCGCTCGACAGCCGCGCCCAGGTGTCGATCTCGCTGGTCGACACCCGCGGCCAGGTGCTCGGGCTGGTCCGCTCGCCCGACGCGCCGGTGTTCGGGATCGACGTCAGTCTGCAGAAGGCGCGCACCGCCAACTTCTTCTCGGGCCCGTTCGCTGCCGCCCAGCTCGCCGGGGCCGGCGGCGAGGCGCCGCAGTTCCTCGTCAACGCGCAGGCTTTCCTCGGCCCGAGCGCGCTGACCGGCACGCACGCCTTCGCCGACCGCTCGGGCGGCAACCTGTCGCGGCCATACTTCCCCGACGGCGAGCTCGGGCGCCCGCCGGGTCCGTTCTCGCGGCCGATCGCGCAGTTCAACCCGTTCTCGACCGGGCTGCAGTCGGCGCTCGTGCTCGGCAACCTCGCCCAGCATCTCGCCTTCGTCACCGGCGCTTCGGCGACCGATACGCCGGCGCGCTGCACGGCCCTGCCGGAAGTCGCGCCCGGGCAGAACCGGCTTCAGAACGGCATCCAGATCTTTCCCGGCTCGGTCCCCGTCTATCGCGGCGGGCAACTCGTCGGCGGGCTCGGCGTATCGGGCGACGGCATCGACCAGGACGACATGGTCAGCTTCCTCGGGCTCCACAACGCCGGCGCCCGGCTCGGCGGGTTCGGCAACGCACCGCCGGCGATGCGCGCCGACCAGATCGTCATCGACCTTGGCGGCGGGCAGCAGGTCCGGCTGCGCTACGTCGGCTGCCCGTTCGCGCCGTTCCTCGACAGCGCGGCGCAGAACGTGTGCCAGGGGCTGTGATGGCGGGGGGTTGGCTCCTCCCGCTGCTGCTGCAGGCCGCTCCGGTCGAGGCGCCGCCGCCTGCGCTGCCGCCCGAAACGGCCGACGAGGCGCCGCCCCCGGTCGACAACGAGTCGATCGAGGGCCGCCGCCGGCCCGGCTACAACGACCCGCTGCCCGACGCCATCATCCAGGACAATCCCGGCGCGGTGCGGGCGCCGCCGCCCGAGGCGTTCCCGGTCGACCAGGTGCCGATCCCCGACCGCTGGCGGCTGATCGAAACGCTCGGCCTGGTCCGCGAGCGGTGGTTCGATCCCTACAACCAGAACACGCTCAAGGGCGACCGCCCGCTCGATCCGGAGCGCTGGCCGCTGATCACCGGGCACGACTGGTTCTTTGCCGGCAGCCTGGTGTCCGACACCGTGATCGAGCCGCGCACTTTTCCGATTCCCGTCGGCGTGCAGACCACCGAACGGCCGGGCAGCCTCGACGTGTTCGGCAAGGACGCGAGCTACGTGGTCTCGCAGACCTTCATCGCCGGCGCGGCGCTGATCAAGGGCAGCACCGCATTCATGCCGCCGCACGTCGAATACCGCGTCACGCTCGCGCTCAACGTCAACTACGTCAACGTGCCCGAGCGGCGCGTGCTTCACGTCGAGCCGAGCAAGGGCAGCGACCGGCTCGACCATTTCCTCGGCGTGCAGGAAGCCTTCGTCGACTACCACATCCGCAACGTCTCGGAGCGCTACGACTTCGATTCGGTGCGCGTCGGCATCCAGCCGTTCCAGGCTGATTTTCGCGGCTTCCTGTTCAACGACCAGCAACTCGGCATCCGCCTGTTCGGCAATCGCGACAACAACCGCTTCCAGTACAACCTCGCCGCGTTCTGGCGGCTCGAGAAGGACACCAACAGCGGGCTCAACGCGGTGCTGCAGCGCCCGCGCGACGATCTCCTGTTCGTCGCCAACGTCTACCGCCAGGATTTCCTGATCCCGGCGCTGACCAGCCAGGTCACGGTGGTCTACAACATGAACCGCGAGGCCGGCGACGTCGAGATCGACGACAACGGCTTCCCGGTGCGCCCGGCGCTGCTCGGCACGCTGCGCGGGCGCGAGTACGACGTGGTCTACCTCGGCTACAACGCTGACGGGCGGATCGGGCGCATCAACCTGACCGCCAGCGCCTACGCCGCGCTCGGCGAAGACCGCGATTCGTTCTTCACCGATCGTCCCGCGGATATCCGCGCCTACTTCGGCGCCGTCGAACTTTCCTACGACAAGGACTGGATGCGCTTCCGCCTGTCGGGCGCTTATGCCAGCGGCGATGGCGACCCGTTCGACGATACCGAGGGCGGGTTCGATGCGGTGTTCGAGAACCCGATCTTCGCCGGGGCCGATACCAGCTACTGGATCCGCCAGACGATCCCGTTCGCCGGCGGCGGCCGCGCGATCGCGGTCAACGGCCGCAACGGCCTGCTCAACTCGCTGCGCTCGAGCAAGGAGCAGGGCCAGTCGAACTTCAACAATCCCGGGCTGATCCTGGTCGGCGCCGGCGGCGATTTCGACCTGTCGCCGGAACTGCGCGTCTCGGCCAACGCCAACCATCTGTGGTTCGAGAACACCGCGACGCTGCAGGCGCTGCGCGTCGAGGGCTCGATCCCGCGCGACATCGGTTGGGACCTCTCGGCGGCGGCGATCTGGCGCCCGAAGGCGACCCAGAACCTCGTCTTCCGCCTGTCGGGCGCGGCGCTGCTGGCCGGCGACGGCTTTCGCGACCTGTTCGACGCGACCGGCGGCGGCAAGGCCTACTACTCGATCCTCGCCAATGCGATCCTGAGCTACTGATGCGCGCGCTGCTCCGCCTCCTCGCCGTCCCCCTGCTGTTCGCCTCGGCGCTGATCGCCGGCCACGCGCTGCGCGCGGCCGAAGGCGAGAAGGCCGTCGAGCGCGACTACAGTCGCGTGACCGCGCCGCCGGCCCCGGCCGGGCAGACGCTGGCGCAAGTTTCGGCCAAGTCCGACGGCTGCTATTCGTGTCACGTGCGCACCGACGCGCCGACGATGCACGAGAGCCCGGCCGTGCGGCTCGGCTGCACCGACTGCCACGGCGGCGACGCGACCGTGATCGGCAACAGCGAACTGCCGCACGACCACCCGGACTACGTCGCCGCGCGCGAGCGGGCGCACGTGCTGCCGAAGTACCCGGAGTCCTGGCACTATCCGTCCTCCGCCAATCCCGAGCGGAGTTACGCGCTGCTCAACCGCGAGGCGCCGGAGTTCATTCGCTTCGTCAACCCGAGCGATTACCGCATCGCGCGCGAGGCGTGTGGCGCCTGCCACATCGAGACGATCGAGGCCGCCGAGCGCTCGATCATGGCCTCGGGCGCGATGCTGTGGGGCGGCGCAGCCTACAACAACGGCATCGTGCCGCTGAAGAACTACGCGCTCGGCGAGGCCTACACGCGCGAGGGAGAGCCGGCCAAGATCGTCAGCGCCGGCGACCCGCCGGGCACGGTGACCGAGGCGCAGCGCGCGCGCGGGGCGCTCGCCGAGCTTTACCCGCTGCCGACCTGGCAGGTGATCCCGCCGGGCGACGTATTCCGCGTGTTCGAGCGCGGCGGACGCAACATCAGCTCGCAGTTCGCCGAGATCGGCTTGCCCAACCCGACCGGCTCGATCCAGCGGCTCGAGGAGCCCGGACGCCCCGACTTGCGCCAGTCGAACCGCGGCCCCGGGACCGGGCTGCGCGTGGCGATCCCGGTGCTCAACATCCACAAGACCCGGCTCAACGACCCGTTCATGTGGTTCATGGGTACCAACGACCAGCCGGGCGACTACCGCCATTCCGGCTGCGCCAGCTGCCACGTGATCTACGCCAATGACCGCGAGCCGCGGCACAGCCTGATCTACGCGCAATACGGCCGCGACGGGCAGTCGGTGACGATCGACCCGACGATCGCCGCGCTGACCCAGGCCGGTCACGGGGATCCCGACGCCCATGGCGCGGTGCGCCGGCCGGGCGAGCGCGATGACGGGCAGCCGGTTAAGCAGAAGGGCCATCCGCTGCGGCACGTGTTCACCCGCGCGATCCCGACCGCGCAGTGCATGAACTGCCACATGCACCAGCCGAACATCTTCCTGAACTCGTACCTCGGCTACACGATGTGGGACTACGAGGCCGACGCCCCGGCGATGTGGCCTGAGCAGCAGCGCTACCCGACGGCCGAGGAAGTGCGCCAGGTGCTCGACCGCAATCCCGAGGGTGCGGCGCCGCGCGGCAAGTGGGCCGATCTCGATTTCCTGCGCAACGTCTACGATCTCAACCCGACGCTCAAGGACACCCAGTTCGCCGACTATCACGGGCACGGGTGGAACTTCCGCGCGATCTTCAAGCGCGACCGCGAGGGCAATCTGCTCGACGCCGAGGGCAACGTGATCGACCCCGATGATCCCGAGAAATGGCGCCGCGACGGCGAAGGCGCGTTCGTCGCGCCGGGGGTCAATCCGGGCAAGGCGGTCCACCTGATGGACATCCACGCCGAGAAGGGCATGCAGTGCGCCGACTGCCACTTCGCGCAGGACAGCCACGGCAACGGGCTGATCTACGGCGAGGTCGCCAACGCGATCGAGATCGGCTGCAAGGACTGCCACGGGACGGCCGACGCCTACCCCACGCTGATGACCTCGGGCCCGGCTGCGCCGCCGAAAGGCAACAACCTCGCCCTGCTGCGCAATCCCGACGGCAAGCGCCGGTTCGAATGGAGCTTCGATTCGATGGGGCGGCGGGTGCTGATCCAGCGTTCGATCGTCGATCCCGCACTCGAGTGGCGCGTCAGCCTGGTCAAGGACACGGTCGACGCGGCGAGCCCGCATTTCAACGCCCGGGCCGCGCGCGCGAAGCTGATGAGTCGCGATGGCGCCGAGAACGGCCGGTTCGAATTCGGTCCGGGCATCGCCGCAGGAGATCGCGCCCACCGCGAGGAGGAGATGGCCTGCTTCACCTGCCACCTTTCGTGGACCACCAGCTGCGGCGGCTGCCACCTGCCGATCGAGGCCAACTGGCAGAGCGAGGTCCACCGCTACGAGGGCGAGACCACGCGCAACTTCGCGACCTACAATCCGCAGGTCGCGCGCGATGACATGTTCCAGCTCGGCAAGCACATGACCACTAAAGGCAACCAGGTGGCCCCGGTGCGCTCGTCGTCGGCGCTGGTGCTGAGCTCGACCAACCTCAACCGCGAACGGATCTACGTGCAGCAGCCGCCGGTCAGCGCGATCGGCTTCTCGAGCCAGGCGTTCGCGCCGCACTTTCCGCACACCGTGCGCACGACCGAGACCAAGACCTGCTCCGACTGCCACCTCTCGGACAAGGACGACAACAACGCGATCATGGCGCAGCTGCTGCTGCTCGGGACCAACTACGTCAACTTCATGGGCCTCAACGCATGGGCCGGGCTCGAGGGCGGCTTCGAGGCGATCCGGGTGACCGAGTGGGACGAACCGCAGGCGGTGCTCGGCAGCTACCTGCACCGCTACGCCTACCCCGATTACTGGCGCATGCACGTCGAGGACAACGGCCGCGAGCTCAAGGACTGGACCCGCGGACAGACTTTCGACGGCGACCTGTCGGGCGAGACCAAGGCGTTCGAGCGCTTCGCCAACGTCCACGAGGGGACCCGCGACCGCGTCGGCTGCCTGCAACTGCGCGGCGAGTACATGTACGTCGCCGAGGGTCGCGGCGGCTTCCGCGTCTACGACGTTGCCTCGATCGCCAACAAGGGCTTCTCCGAGCGGATCGTCACCGGTCCGTTCTCGCCGCTCGGCCACGACACGCACGTGGCGACCAAGAACGCGACCTGCATGGCGCTGCCGACCAACCAGCCGATCAATCCGCTGCGCAATACGCCCGAGATGCGCGAGGCGAACCAGGAGCAGCCGTTCCTGCCGATCTACAACTACGCCGCCATCACCGATGTCGAGGAAGGCCTGATCCTGGTCGACGTGACCACGATGGCCGACGGCGAGCTGCGCAACAACAAACTGCGCCGTGCAGTAACCTGGAACGAAGGCGGCGTGCTCGCCGGGGCGCGGCACATCACGCTGGCCGGCGAGGTCGCCTACATCGCCGCCGACCGCGGGCTGGTCGTCGTCGATCTTGCCGATCCGCTGCACCCGAAGCTCGCCGCGGTGCGCGAGCTACCCGACGCGCGGGCGAGCGCGGTCCAGTTCCGCTACCTGTGGGTCAGCGACGCGCACGGGGTGAAGCTGTTCGACGTCACCGACCTCAGGAACCCGGTGGCGCGGCCCGAGGGCAATCTTTCAATCCCCGACGCCCGGCGGATGTATGTCGCCCGCACCTACCTCTACATCGCGGCCAAGCGCGAGGGGCTGATCATCGCCAACGTCACCCGCCCGCTCGACCCGTTCATCTACCGCGAGGAGACCTTCGGCGGGACGATGACCGACGTCGAGGACGTCGTCGTCGCCTCGACCAACGCCTCGCTGTTCGCCTACGTCGCCGACGGGGTGAACGGGTTCAAGCTGCTGCAGCTGACCAGCCCCGAGAGCCAGCGCAACTTCTACGGCTTCAGTCCCGCCCCGGTGCCCGAGCTGATCGCCTGGGCGCGAACGCCGTCGCCCGCGATCGCGCTGTCCAAGGGCCTCGACCGCGACCGGGCGGTCGACGAGACCGGCGGCCAGATCGCCGTGTTCGGCCGGCTCGGCTCGCGCCCGTTCACCCGCGCGGAAATGGAGCGGCTGTTCCTGACCCGCAGCGGGGTGCCGTGGAAGGTCAGCGACGAGGTCGACATGGCCGCATGGGTGCCGGGCGCCGGGCCAAGAGTGGCGAGAGCTCCCTGAATCCTCCCTGTTCCGCAAAGCGGAATGGGGAGGGGGACCATGCGAAGCATGGTGGAGGGGCTTGCGCGGCCTGGCCACGATCACGCCAGCCGCCGGCTCGCGCCAAGCCCCTCCACCACCCGCCAGCCGCTGGCGGTCCCCCTCCCCAAGCCCGGGAA
>JAEZES010000100.1 GCA_023432995.1 Pseudomonadota bacterium | reverse complement strand
GCCGGGGCCAATCCCGGCGCGTTCGCCACGATCCAGGCCGGTGCGCCCGCCTATGCCGGGGCCCACGCCAACAATCCGGCGGCCAACCCGCTCGCGCCGCTGCGCGCGCTGCAGTTCATGCCGCCGTTCGTCAACGTGCCCAACGCGGTCGAGGGCAACGACGTCGACGACGACAACTTCAGCTACACCATCCGGCTGGCCTACGACCTCAGCGACGTGGTCAATCTCTACCTGAGCTACGCCACCGGCTACAAGGCGAGCTCGATCAACCTGTCGCGCGACAGCCGGCCGACCGCGGCCGACCGGGCGGCGCTGATCGGCGCCGGGCTCGGGGTCAACAACCTCTCGGTCGGCAGCCGCTTCGCCGGTCCCGAGGAATCGCGCGTGATCGAAGGCGGGATCAAGGCCAACTGGGGCGACGTCTCGGCCAACCTGGCGGTGTTCGACCAGGAGATCGAAGGGTTCCAGTCGAACATCTTCACCGGCTCGGGCTTCGTGCTGCTCAACGCCGGCAAGCAGAGCACGTTCGGCGTCGAGTTCGAGGGCCAGGCGACCATCGCCGACGCCCTGACGCTGAACCTCGGAGTCACCTACCTCGATCCGGTCTACGACAGCTTCCAGATCTCGGCGGTCGGTGACCTTTCGGGCACGCGCCCGGCCGGCATTCCCGAATGGTCGGTGGTGATCGGCGCGCAGTACGAGTTCGAGGTCGGCAACGGCACGATCGTGCCGCGCGCCTCGTTCCTGTGGCAGGACGAGCACCAGCTGGTCGAAGGCCTGCCCAACTTCCTCGTGCGCAATCCCGACGGCAGTATCGCCGACGCCGGCCCGGCGCTGGCCGCGGCCGCTCCGTTCACGCGGGAGGTCGAGGACCTCAGCGCCTCGATCTCGTACGACCTCGACAGCGGGCTCAGCTTCATGCTGTGGGCGCGCAACCTGCTCGACAACCGCGAGCTCGGCACGATCTTCGACACGCCGGCGCAGCCGCGCGGGATTTCGGGCTATCCGAACGATCCGCGCACTTACGGCGGCAGCATCCGCTACCGCTTCTGAACCACCGGCACGCGCGGCGGGGGAGGGGGCCTTCGGGCTCCCTTTCTCGTTGTCTTGATGGGGCAGGAGGTCTTCGGGGAGGCGGAGCCGGGAGACTTGGGGGACGGGGGTGTCGGCTCCGCCTCGTTCGAAGACTTGGTTGGGTGCCCACTACACTGCAGGACCCGTGCCAAATTCGCGCCGGCAAGGATTCCCGCCGAAGACGATGGTTGCCGCAGCGTTAACCTTGCTTGCGCCTGTCAGGATTTCCGACACCCTAGGGTGACCGGACAGGGTGACCGGCCTGTTAGGGCTTCCCGCGGCGCTTGGCGGCCGGCGAAGGACGGCTGCGGATCCGCGAAACCCGGCGATTGATGAAGGGGGAGTAGGCGCGGAAATCCAGCCAGTACGCCTTTTCCGGATGCGTGATGGCTGGATCAGCGTCGCGACCGGAAGGGCTTCCCTCGGTCAACCGGAACCTCCGCGCCCGCTGGGTCCGGTCACCGCGCCCTGTTCGAAATCGACCGGTCGCGCTTTGCCGAAGCTGCCAAACGTTTGCCAATCACTGCCATGCCGGCAGGCTCTGCCCTCCGTAACATTCCTGATGCCGGGCCCCACCGGGGGCGCTTACGCCTGCGGAGCGCGGCCGCCTACCGGCGCTCGCGGGCCGAGGATGCGGCACGGAGGGACGAGATGATCATGCTCGGCGGGATGCGTTCGTGAGCCAGCATCGCCCAAGCGAGCGATACGCGGCGGCGTCGATCGTGCTGCACTGGCTGATGCTGGCGCTGCTGGTCGCCGTCTACGCGGCGATCGAGCTGCGCGAGTTCTATCCGCGCGGCAGCGCCGTGCGCGAGGGGCTGAAGACCTGGCACTACATGCTCGGGCTTAGCGTGTTCGTCCTCGTCTGGCTCAGGATCGTCGCCCGGCTGGTATTGCCAGGGCCGGGCCCGATCGAGGCAGGCTGGCGCCGGGTGCTGTCGCGGATCGTGCACGCCGCGCTCTACGCGCTGATGATCGGGATGCCGGTCGCCGGCTGGCTGCTGCTCAGCGCCGAGGGCGACGCGATCCCGTTCTTCGGGCTCGAGCTCCCACCGCTCGTTGCCGTGAACGAGGCCTTGGCCGGTCGCGTCGAGGGAGTGCACGAACTTGGGGGCACGATTGGCTACTGGCTGATAGGTCTTCATGCCGCAGCAGCGCTGTTTCACCATTATATTCTCAGGGACGGGCTGATGGCCCGAATGTTGCCACGCCGGTCGGTGGCGAACCTCGGGAACTGAAACCAGCGGCGGCGGCCCCAGCCTTGCGGTATCTGCTGCACATCCCGAGTCTTGTGCATTGAGGCACACCCCGGTGATCAGGCGCGGCGAAAACGGGAAACACAGGCTATGTACTCGAGCATTCTCGTCGCTGTAGATCTCGACGAGCCGAGCTCGTGGAAGAAGTCCGTTCCGAGCGCGCTCTCGCTCAGTCGCTGCTTCGCGGCCAGGGTGACGTTCGTCTACGTGGTGCCCGGATCGGTGCTCGGCATTCAGGCGCAGTGGTCGGACCTTGGCGTGCGGCACGTTCTCGACAGCGCCCGCACTCGCTTGTCGAGGCTGGCGGACGAGTGTGCCGAAAGTGCCGAGGTGGAAATCTACGTCGCCAGCGGCAGCGTTTACGGCGGCATACTGGAGGCCGCCGAGCAATGCGGCGCCGACCTCATCGTACTCGCCTCCCACAGGCCTGAAATGAAGGACTACCTGATCGGCGCCAACGCATCGCGAGTAGTGCGGCATGCCGGTTGTTCGGTCATGGTCGTGCGCGACTAGCGCCGGACGGTCCTGGCCAGCCTATGAAGCGCGAAATACCACCGGAGCGTCGGGCTCTGCTTCACCCCGCCGATCGGGCAGGTATCAGCTACGCCGTGGCCGCACAGCTGGCCGCCCGCTTCGGCGACAACACGATCGCCGAACACGGGGCCAGATCTGCGAGTGAGATCGCCGGCGACACCGCGCGCGATCCCATGTTGTGGTTCCTGGCCACGACGAGCCTTGTCTTTGCGCTACTGGGTGAACTCACCGACACCGTCGTGCTTCTCCTCGCCATCGTCCCGCTCGTCGGCATGGACTTCTATCTGCACCGGCGGACCGCAGCCTCGCTGCGAGGCCTGAGTAGCGCCCTGGCGACGCAAGCCTGTGTGATCCGCGAGGGCCGGGAGTGCCGTGTGCCCGCGAGCGAGCTGGTCCCGGGCGATCTGGCGCTTGTCGCGAGCGGCGAGCGCTTCCCGGCGGATGGTGTCGTGGTTGCAGGGGAGGGCCTCCAGGCCGAGGAGTCTTTGCTCACCGGCGAGGCTTATCCCGTGCGCAAGGAGCCGATCGGCATACCGGGCATACAGGTGGCGGAAGAGAATTGGGCCTTCGCCGGCACGCGGCTGCTGACGGGAACCGCTCTGGTTCGGATCGTCTTCACGGGAGCCGACAGCCTTTACGGTGAGATCGTGCGGGCCGCGACGGCAACGCGCCACGAACACACCCGACTCCAGGACGACGTCGCGCGCCTCGCCCGCGCCCTCCTCCTGGTTGCGCTGACCCTTTGTCTGCTCCTCGCCGGCACGCGCCTCTGGCAGGGCTACGGCCTCGCCGATGCGTTTCTGAGTGCGGCCGTGCTGGCGGTAGCGGCAATCCCGGAAGAGTTTCCCGTCGTCCTGACGTTCTTCCTCGGACTCGGAGTCTATCGCCTGGCCCGAAACAATGCTCTCGTTCGCCGCGCCGTCGCGGTAGAGAACATTGGCCGGGTATCGGTGATCTGCAGCGACAAGACGGGCACCATCACGGAAGGCAGGTTGCGGCTTCGCGAAGTTCACCCCGCTCGGAACACCACCGAGCAGCAGCTGGTCCAGCTGGCTGCCATGGCCTCGAGATCAAATTCGAACGATCCGCTGGACGAGACCCTGCTCGAAGAGGCGCCATCACCGCCGAGCGGCTGGACCCTGCTCGCGACCTACCCCTTTACCGAGGGGCGCCGCCGGGAGGTCGCGGTTTGGCAGTTGCCGGGCAAGCGCGTCTCGGTGGTCAAGGGCGCGCCGGAAGCGGTGCTGGCGTTGTGCGATGCTAGCGAAGCCGAAAGGCGCCACCTCCTGGCCGAAGTGGCAGCCATGTCGGCTACTGGCCAAAAGGTTATCGCCTGCGCTCACAGAACCGTCCAGGCCGATTCGGAGCCCGAAGGCGGCTACCTGTTCGCGGGCCTCCTCGGCATCGCCGATATGCTGCGCGACGGCGTTCGCGAAGCCGTCAGCCGGGCGAAGAACGCTGGTATCCAGGTCGTCATGGTGACCGGCGATCACCCTCAGACGGCCGCGGCGATTGCTCGAGAGGCATGCCTGTCGTTGGATCCTCGGGTCTTGGTCGGCGACGAAGTCGAGGCTCGGCTGCACGAGGGCGAACGAGCCTTCCTCGCCGACGTCGACGTCGTCGCCCGGGCGACTCCCACGCAGAAGGTCATGCTCGTCGAAGCCATGCGCGAGCGCGGCGCGGTCACCGCGGTGACGGGGGATGGGGTGAACGACGTCCCCGCTCTGAAAGCAGCGGACATCGGCATCGCGATGGGTCTCAGGGGCACGCAAAGCGCCCGCGAGGTCGCTGCGATCGTGCTGATGGACGACAACTTCCGCACGATCGTTCGGGCCATCGCCGAAGGACGCCAGCTGTTCGACAACCTCACGCGCAGTTTCGCCTTCCTGCTGATGATCCACATCCCGCTGGTGATCACGGCGGCCTTGATCCCCCTGCTCGGGTATCCGCTCCTCTACCTGCCGATCCACATCGTCGTTCTCGAACTGCTTATTCACCCCGCTGCCATCCTCGGCTTCCAGCAAGCGGCGCCCGACGGACTCGACGGGGGGGCGCGGCGTTCGAGCGGCTTCTTCGGCAGGGGCCAGGTCGTCGTCATCCTTGCCACCGGGATTCTCATCACTGTGGGCGTCGCTGGCCTGTTCATCGGCATGGAGGCGCTCGGCACGCCGCCCGAGCACGCCCGCGCGATGGCCGTGATCGCGCTGATCATCGCCCTCGTCGTTCTGCTTACGACGCTGTCCCGCCTGCGCGGCAGCGCACCGATTACCATCGCCGGCGCCGCATTCCTGTTCGCCATCGGCGCCACGAGCACCCCGCTCCTGGCCGACGCGCTGCATCTCCATCTGCTAGTTCCGCGCGACTGGCTGCTCTCAGCCGCGATCGGCGGACTGGCAGCCCTGCCGAGCATGCTGTTCCACGTCGAGCGAGCGGGCCGGCAGGCCCCGTGACTTTGAGATCTTGGCGCGCCCGGCAGGACTCGAACCTGCAACTCCAAGCTTAGAAGGCTCGTGCTCTATCCAGTTGAACTACGGGCGCGTCGCGCGCGTCCTTAGCCTGCTTTGCGCGTCCCGCAAAACCCGGTAGGCAGACGCCATGGGGGAACCGCGCAAACTTGACGGCGGAGCGGCCTCGGCCGCGTCCTTCCGCTACTTCCCCTACGTGATGGCCGCGTTCGTGGCGATCCTGCTGCTGTCGAACCTGATCGGCGCCTCGAAGCCGAGCTACGTCACGCTCCCGGACGGCACGCAATGGGCGTTCGGTGCCGGGGTGCTGTTCTTCCCGGTCAGCTACATCATCGGCGACGTGCTGACCGAGGTCTACGGCTACGCCAACGCCCGCCGGGTCATCTGGACCGGCTTCGCCGCGCTCGCGTTCATGGCGCTGATGGCGTGGGTCGTGGTGGCGCTGCCGCCGGCCGAGGGATGGGGCGGCCAGGCCGCCTACGAGGCGGTGTTCGGCAACACCTGGCGCATCGTCGCGGCCTCGATGACCGCGTTCTGGGTCGGGGAATTCGCCAACAGCTTCGTGCTCGCCAAGCTCAAGCTCATCACCGCCGGGCGGTTCCTGTGGCTGCGCACGATCGGCTCGACGGTGGTCGGCCAGGGGCTCGACAGCCTGATCTTCTATCCGCTGGCGTTCTACGGGCTCGCCGGTTGGCCGGTCGAGCAGCTGTGGCAGGTGGTGCTGTCGCAATGGGCGATCAAGTCCGCGTGGGAAGCGCTGCTGACGCCGCTGACTTACGCGGCGGTGGGCTTCCTCAAGCGGCGCGAGGGGGTCGACGTGTTCGATACCGACACCGACTTCTCTCCCTTCGCGAAAGCGCGCTGAGCAGGGCGCGCTGGCCGAGCTCAGTCGGCCAGCAGCGCGATGGCGAGGTAGATCAGGATGAAGCTGCCGAAGCCGAACACCGTGCCGGCGACGAACACCAGGCGGACGATCAGCGGATCGACGTTCATGTAGTTGGCGAGACCCGCGCAGACGCCGAACGCCTTGGCGTTGTAGCGGTCGAGGTGGAAACCGGCCGGCGCGCCGCCGCCGGCCGGGCGCTTGTCGAGCGAGCTCATGCCAGGATCCCCGCGACCGAGTTGACTTCGTGCGCCGAGACCGCAAGGCCGTTGACCATCAGCAGGCCGCTGATGAACATGGCGCTGACCACCGCAAGAGCGTGGCGAGCAAACTGCGAAAAACCAGACATCATTCATTCCCCTTTGTCTCGTCGGCGGCCCTTTCCGCCGATGTCGACTGCTTTGCAGGGGGCGTGCCAAATTGCGGAAACCGCGCATTTCCGCCGTTTCTCGTTCATCTGCGCGAAAGAACTTGAAATTAACCCTGCCGCAGGTTGGGAAAATATCCCAACATTCGGCATGCGTTTGCCGCGATGGCTTTCTCGGCAAACTTCCCTAAATCTTGCCTGCCGATGGCGCTCGACCGGATCACCCTCGCCAGCTTCCGCAACCATGCCGCGAGCCGTCTCGACGGCAGCGCGCCGCTCAACCTGCTGGTCGGCGAGAACGGCGCGGGCAAGACCAACGTGCTCGAGGCGCTGTCCCTGCTGGCGCCGGGGCGCGGGCTGCGCCGCGCCTCGCTGGCGGAGATGGCGCGCGCGGACGGGCCGGGCGGCTTCTCGGTCAGCGC
>JAEZES010000032.1 GCA_023432995.1 Pseudomonadota bacterium | reverse complement strand
CCCATGCCGGCCGCGCGAGATCCGTCCTTCATGCTCCAGCTGTTCCGCAACTTCTTCAAGTCCAAGCTCGGCGTCGGCGTCACGCTGGCGTTCCTGGTGGTGATCGCGATCGCGTTCGCCAGCTCGGACGTGGCCAACACCGGAATGTTCGGCGGCGTCTCGGGCGGCGACCGAGTGGCCGTGGTCGGCGACGAGCGGATCGACGCCGCGGAGCTGACCACCAACGCGGGCAACATGCTCGACCAGTTGCGCCAGACCAATCCGACGATGACGATGCAGGTGTTCGTCGCCCAGGGCGGGCTCACCCGAGTGCTCGACCAGCTGCTGCAGCGCACGGCAATCGCCGAATTCGGGCGCAAGCACGGCATGCGCGCCGGCAAGCGCCTGGTCGACAGCGAGCTTCGTCAGATTCCCGCGTTCCGCGGCCCAGACGGCACGTTCAACGAAGACGCTTTCCGCGCGACGCTCGCGCAGCGCGGCCTGACCGAGGGACTGGTGCGTGCCGACCTCTCGGCGGGTCTGATGGCGCGGCAGCTGCTGACACCGATCGCGTTCTCGCCGATGATGCCGCAGAGCCTCGGCCAGCGCTACGCCTCGCTGCTGCGCGAGCGCCGGGAAGGCGCCATGGCGCTGCTGCCGAGTTCGGCCTTTGCGCCGACCGCGGCGCCGACCGACGCGCAGTTGCAGGCGTTCTACCGCACCGCGAGCAGCCGCTTCGTCCGGCCCGAGCGGCGGGTGCTCCGCTTCGCCACGTTCGGCGAGGACGCGATCGGCGATCTGCCCGCGCCGACCGCGGCGCAGATCGAGCAGCGCTACCAGCGCGATCGCGCCGAATACGCCGCGATCGAACGCCGCCAGTTCACGCAGCTGGTCGTGCCGACCCAGGCGGCCGCGCAGGCGGTCGTCGCCGAAGTGCGCGGCGGCAAGACGCTCGATACGGCCGCGCGCGAGAAGGGCCTGGCCACGGCGTCGGTCGGACCGGTCACGCAAGCCGAGCTCGCCTCGAACGCCTCGGCCGCGGTCGCCCAGGCGGCGTTCGCCGCCCAGTCGGGCGCGCTGGCGACGCCCGCCCGCGGCGGCCTCGGCTGGTACGTGCTGCGGGTCGACACCATCGACAGCCGCCCGGCGCGCACGCTCGAGCAGGTCCGCGGTGAGATCGCCGAAGCGCTGGCGACCGAACAGAGGCGGGCGGCGCTCGACGACCTGACTGCGGAGATCGAGGAGCGCTTCGACAACGGTGAGAGCCTTGCCGACGTCGCGCGCGAGCTCGACCTCCAGCTGACCAGCACCGCTCCCGCCACCGCCGACGGCCGCATCTACGGCCGCGAAGGGGCGACCGTGCCGGACGTGCTGATGCCGGTGCTCGAGGTCGCGTTCGAGATGGAAGAGCAGGAGCCGCAGCTGGCCGTGGCCGCGGCCGGCGAGACTTTCGTGATCTTCGACGTCGCCGCCATCACCCCGTCGGCGACCGCCCCGCTGGCCGAGATTCGCGACGACGTGATCGCCCTGTGGCGCCGCGATGAGGGCGCCAAGGGCGCCAAGGCGGCGGCGGACCGGATCGAGGCCCGCTTGCGGCAGGGCAGCACGCTGGCCGCGGCGGTGGCTGCGGAACGGCGCTCGCTGCCGGCGCCACAGACGGTCAACCTGACCCGCGAACAGCTCGCACGGCAGGGCCAGGTGCCGCCGTCGCTGGCGCTGTTCTTCAGCATGGCCGCCGGCACGGTGAAGAAGCTCGAGGCCGGCGACGACGCCGGCTGGTACGTGATCCAGCTGGCCGAGATCGAACCCGGCCAGATCGCGGCGAACGACCCGCTGGTGTTCGCCACGCTGCAGCAGCTCGGCCGCGTCTCGGGCGAGGAATACCTGCAGCAGTTCGTCGGCGCGGTGCAGCGCGAAGTCGGCGTGGAACGCAACGAGACGGCGATCAGGGCAGTCGCGGCGCAGCTTGCCGGCACCCAAGCCGAATAGGCCGAACGCCTTGTCCGGTCCGCTCCCCGACAACGCCGAGGCGGCTCAGGCGCGGCTTGCCGGCGGGGCCCACGCGCTCGTCTGGCGCAAGCTCGTCGCCGATACCGAGACCCCGGTCGGGGCCGCGCTCAAGCTGATGGAACCGGGGCGCGGCGACTTCCTGCTCGAATCGGTCGAAGGCGGCGCCGTGCGCGGGCGCTACAGCCTGCTCGGGCTCGATCCGGATCTGATGTTCCGCGCGACCGGCCACGCCTGCGAGGTCAACCGCAACTGGCGGCACGATCGCGGGGCCTTCCGGCCGCTGCCGGGCGACGCGCTCGCCGAACTTCGCGCGCTGGTCCAGAGCTGCCGGATCGACGTGCCCAAGGAGCTGCCGCCGGCGCTAGCGTGCCTGGTCGGGTACTTCGGCTACGAGACGATCGGGCTGGTCGAAAAGCTTCCGCGCGCGCCGCAGAGCCCGCTGACGGTGCCCGACATGCTGTTCGCCAGGCCGACGCTGATCCTGGTGTTCGACGGCCTGACCGACGAACTGTTCTGCATCGCGCCGCTGTGGGCCGACGGGGGTGACCCGCGGCAGGCGGTCGCGGCGGCCGGCGAGCGGATCGACGAGGCCCTGCGCCGGCTCGAGCAGGCCGCCCCGCCCGCGGTGCGCGACACGCACCTGCCGGAGATGGCGCTGCAGCCGGTGATGGCCGCGGCCGACTACGAGGCGATGGTCCTGCGGGCCAAGGACTACATCACCGCCGGCGACATCTTCCAAGTCGTGCTGGCGCAGCGCTTCACCTGCCCGTTCCCGCTGCCGCCGCTGACGCTCTATCGCGCGCTGCGGCGGGTCAACCCGTCGCCGTTCCTCTATTTCCTCGACTTTCCCGGCTTCGCCGTGGTCGGCTCGAGCCCCGAAATCCTGGTCCGCGTGCGCGACGGCGAAGTGACGATCCGCCCGATCGCCGGCACCCGGCCGCGCGGACGGACCGACGAGGAGGACCGCGAAGCCGAGCGCAGCCTGCTGGCGGACCCGAAGGAATGCGCCGAGCACCTGATGCTGCTCGACCTCGGCCGGCACGATGTCGGCCGCGTGGCCGCCGCCGGCAGCGTCGAAGTGACCGCGAGCTTCACGATCGAGCGCTACAGCCACGTGATGCACATCGTCAGCAACGTCGTCGGCCGCCTGGCCCCCGGCAAGGATGCGCTCGATGCGCTGTTCGCGGGATTCCCGGCCGGCACCGTCTCGGGCGCGCCCAAGGTACGGGCCTGCCAGATCATCGCCGAACTCGAGCCCGAAACGCGCGGGCCCTACGCCGGCGGGGTCGGCTACTTCGCGCCCGACGGCTCGGTCGACAGCTGCATCGTGCTGCGAACCGCGGTGGTCAAGGATGGCGTGATGCACGTCCAGGCCGGGGCCGGCATCGTCGCCGACAGCGACCCGGCGTACGAACAGCGCGAGTGCGAGGCCAAGGCCGCCGCCCTGCTCGCAGCCGCGAAGGAAGCCGCGCGCGTCGCCGGCGAGGCGGGCTTCGGGCAGTAGCAGCCGCGTTTACGAGACGTTTCCCCGGTTCCGCTAGGGTCGCCCGATGGGCGAGTTCACCGTCACGATGCGCGAGGAGGACCTCTACCGGGGGTTCCTGCTCAACGCCGCCAACCGCCGCGCACGGCCGGCGATGCTGGCGCTGCTGGCTGTCCTGACGCTGCTGCTGGCGCTCCTCGTGCTGTCGCCCGAGGCGCGCTACGCACTGACCTGCAATGCCCTGGTGCTGCTGCTCGAAGGCGCGGTGCTGCTGGCCGCGGGCCTGCTCGGAGCCGTGCTGGTGCTGCGCAGGCCGATGCTGCGCTCGCTGGCTCGCCGCACGCTCGAGCAGCGCCGCGAACTGGCGACGCCGGTGGCCTGGTCGTTCGACGACGCGGCGCTGCGCATCGTCACGCGGTTTACGCGCTCCGAGCTCCCGTGGGACGCGCTGCGCGGCTGGCGCGAGGACGATACGACGCTGCTGGTCTATGTCGCCGACCAGCTATTCCACGCGGTCCCCAAGCGCCAGGTCGAGGAGCCCCGGGTGACGGCCCTGCGCAGCGCGCTCGACAGCCACGGCGTTCCGCGGCGCTAGCGCGCGGGGGCCGGTCGGTTTCGCTTGCACCGGCCGGTCAACGCTGGAAAAGCGCGGCCATGATCCTGGTCATCGACAACTACGACAGCTTCACCTTCAACCTGGTCCACTACCTGATGGAGCTGGGTGCCGAGGTCGAGGTCGTGCGCAACGACGCGATCTCGGCCGGGCAGGCGCTGTCGAGCGGGGCCAGGGGATTCCTGATCTCACCGGGACCGTGCACGCCCAACGAGGCCGGGATCAGCCTGGAGCTGGTCGCCGCCTGCGCCGACGCGGAGAAGCCGCTGCTCGGGGTATGCCTGGGGCACCAGGCGATCGGCCAGCATTTCGGCGGGCGGGTGACGCGCGGCGGGCTGATGCACGGCAAGACCAGCGCGGTGACGCACGACGGCACCGGGGTGTTCGCCGGCCTCCCCTCCCCGTTCACCGCGACGCGCTATCACTCGCTGATCGTCGAGGCGATCCCCGACAGCCTGGTGGTCAACGCGACCAGCGAGACGCCGGGCCTCGACGGGACCGCGGTGATGGGCTTCCGCCATCGGACGCTGCCGATCCACGGCGTGCAGTTCCATCCCGAGAGCATCGCCACCGAGCACGGGCACGAGCTGCTGGCCAATTTCCTCAAGATCTGCGGTATCGAAGCGAAGGCGCTGGCGTGAGCGCGCTGCCCCCGGTCGACCGGCCGCTGGAAGAGGACGAGGCCGAAGCGGCGTTCGGCGCCATGCTCGACGGCGGGCCGTCGGACGAGGACATCGCGCGCTTCCTGGTCGCGCTGTCCGATCGCGGCGAGACGGCGGCGGAGATCGCCGGCGCCGCACGGGCCATGCGCGCGCGGATGATCACCGTGGCTGCCCCCGCCAACGCGATCGACGTGTGCGGCACCGGCGGCGACGGGTACCACACGCTCAACGTGTCGACCGCGGTCGCGCTGGTGGTCGCCGCGTGCGGCGTGCCGGTGGCCAAGCACGGCAACCGGGCGGCCTCGTCGAAGTCGGGCGCCGCCGACACGCTCGAAGCGCTCGGACTCAACCTCGATCGGGCGATGGAGACGGCCGAGGCGACCCTGGCCGACCTCGGCATCGGCTTCCTGTTCGCCGGCAAGCATCACCCGGCGATGGGCCGGATCATGCCGATCCGCCGGGCGCTCGGGCGGCGGACGATCTTCAACCTGATGGGACCGCTGGCAAACCCGGCCGGGGTGCGGCGGCAGCTGGTCGGCATCGCCCGGCCGGCCTACGTGCCGATCTACGCCGACGCGCTCGCCCGGCTCGGTACCGAGCGCTCGTTCGTCGTCTCGGGCGACGAGGGACTCGACGAGCTCAGCCTCGCCGGCGGCAACGAACTGGCGCAGGTCGAAGACGGCGAAGTGCGGATGAGGCGGGTTCACGCCACCGAGGCGGGGCTTGCCCGCGCGCCGGTCGACGCGATTCGCGGCGGCGATCCGGATCACAACGCCGCTGCGCTGCGCGCGCTGCTCGGCGGCCGCCGCGGCAGCTATCGCGACGCGGTGCTGTTCAACGCCGCGGGCGCGCTGTTGGTGGCGGGCGAAGTCGAGAGCTGGGTCGAGGGAGTCGAGGAAGCCGCCGAGGCGATCGACAAGGGCCTCGCCAAGGCCCTGCTCGACTGCTGGATCGAGCACACGAACTAGGGCGGACGTCGCGCCGCCCGCACGGCCTATCGACACCGGCGACCGCCCCCGGCATAGGCGCCAGGCAATGGACAAGCTGAGCGAGATCTGCGCCACCAAGCGCGAGCAGGTGGCCGCCCGCAAGGGGCTGGCGACACTCGACGACCTCGACCGCGCGGCGCTGGCCGCGACGCCGCCGCGCGGGTTTCGCGCCGCGCTCGAGGCAAAGGCGGCCCAGGGCTTCGGTCTGATCGCAGAAATCAAGAAAGCATCGCCTTCCAAAGGCTTGATCCGTGCCGATTTCCGACCGGCCGAGCACGCTGTCGCCTACGCCCGCGGCGGCGCCGCCTGTTTGTCGGTCCTGACCGACGCGCCGTACTTCCAGGGGCACGAGGACTACCTGATGGACGCGCGCGCCGCGTGCGACCTTCCGGTGCTGCGCAAGGACTTCACGGTCGATCCGTGGCAGGTGGCCGAAGCCCGCGCGATCGGGGCCGACGCGATCCTGATCATCGTCGCCGCGCTCGAGGACGGGGCAATGGCCGAGATCGAGGCGGCGGCGCTCGAGCGCGGCATGGACGTCCTCGTCGAAGTCCACGACGAGGCCGAGATGGCGCGCGCCGCACGGCTGCGCTCGCGCCTGATCGGCGTCAACAACCGCGACTTGCGCACCTTCCACACCGACCTCGCCGCGAGCGAACGGCTCGCGCCGCTGGCGCCGGAGGGCGCCCTGCTGGTCGGGGAGAGCGGGATCGCCCGCCACGCGGATTGCGAAAGGCTTGCGGCGGCGGGCGTTCGGTGCTTCCTCGTCGGCGAGAGCCTGATGCGGCAGCCGGATCTCGAACGGGCGACGCGCGAGCTGCTGACCGGACACGCTTGACCCACGGAGGGAAGCCATGGGGGGTCTGTTCCATACGGTAATGAAGATCGTCAGCACGCTGGTCGGCCTGCTGATGGTATGCATGGGCGCAATCTGGGTGCTGCAGGGCCTCAACATCGCCTTCCTGGAAGGCAGCTTCATGGCCGGCGCCCCGCAATGGGCGGTCTACGGCGCGATCCTGCTCGTGCTCGGGATCGGCCAGGCCCTCTGGAGCGTCACCCGCAAGGGCTAGCGCCGGCTGGCGCCGGCCGGGACCGCCGCCGCAATCTTGCGCCCCTGCGCGCTGTCCTCGATCAGCGTTGCCAGGCGCCGGGCGCGGGTCTCCGGCCGCTTGGCGCTGGTCACCCAGTGCAGCGCCACCCGGCGGTAGCTGGCTGGGCGGCCTTCCCAGTCCGCCCATGCCTTGCCGTCGGCCCTGAATCGCGCAATCTCCTCGGCGGCCAACTCGCGCGGCGCGGTTTCATATGAATAGTGGCTGCGATCGTCCTTGCCGGCCTCGTAAGCCGCTTCGCCGGCCGCCGTCATCGCCCCCTCGGCCTTGAGCGCCGCGTAGCGCTCGTGGTTGACCTTGCTCCACACGCTGCCCCGTCGGCGCGGGGTGAAGCGGATCATGTAGCAGTCCGGCCCGAGCGACTTGCGCACGCCGTCGATCCAGCCGAAGCACAGCGCCTGGTCGCGCGCCTGCGGCCAGTCGATCGAAGGCCGGCCGCTGTCCTTCTTCCAGAAGCCGACGAACAGCTCGTCGACCGACGCGTGATGGCGCTCGAGCCAGGCCCGAAAGTCCCCGGGCGTCGCGAAGAACGTGGGTTCCATGGCCCGATCATAACACCGGCGAGCCTAAAGCTCGAAATACCGGCGCAGCTCCGCGATCGACTGCGCAGCGCTGCGGTGGTGCACGAAGACGCCGCCGGCCTCGGTCCACAGCGCACTGTGACGCAGCTGGTCGTCGACCAGGACGTCGCCTTCCTTCGCGTGATCGCGCTTGTCGCGGGCCATCGTGGTGATGATCCGCGTGCCCGGGAAGTGCTTCGCGGCCCAGCGGACTTTCTGGTCGGCCGCCCAGTTGCCGAGCGGGAGGCCGGTCAGGATCACCGGATCGAGATGCCGGACCGCCTCGAACAGCGTCATGGCGTCGTCCTTGAGCGGCAGCCCGAAATAAAAGTCGGGCGCCTCGGCCAGCCGCTGCCAGAAACGGCGCAGCCCGTGCCGGTCCTGGTAGGCATCCGGAGGCAGCCCGAGCACCGCGACCGCGCCCGCATCGAAGTCGGCGAGAACACCGTCGCAGTCGAGATAGAGCTGGCGCATCGGCTGTCGAACGGCGCGACCGCCCGCCGCGTTCCGCAGCGCGCGCGGCGGTCGCTACTTGCCGGCGTTACGGCTCATTTCGACGAAGCCGCGCGTGTCGCGATCGCGCCGGATGATATCGAGCGACTCGCGCGCGATGCGCTGCTCTTCCTCGATCTGGGCGAGCGTGCGGCAGACGCGCCGTGGCACGATGCTCCCGGTCTCGGTCCGCATCTCGCACACGCGCCGCTGCTCCTTCGGCAATTCGCCCTCGACGACGATCTCGGTCGAGGGCTCCTCGCCCTGGTCCGCACCCGGCGTTGTCGTCTCGGCAGCGGAGCTCGCCCCTGCAGATTCCGCCTGGGCCAGGGCGGCGCCCGGCGCGACCAGCGTCAACGCCAGCGCAAACGGCAGGATCTTCATCGCATGCGCTCCAAACCGGCGACCGGGAGGACGGTAGTCCGGGAGCGTCGCCGCGCAAAGCGTGAATGTGCACGCGGCGATTCGCACCTGTCCTGCGGGGCGAAGGTCTGGCATGGCTCGCCGCGATGGGCAGACTGACTCACCTCGACGAACGCGGCCAGGCGCGGATGGTCGACGTCGGCGGCAAGGCCGAGACCGCGCGCAGCGCGACGGCGAGCGGGCGCATCCGCATGTCGCCTGAGGCCCTGGCGGCGATTCGCGACGGCAGCGGCCCCAAGGGCGACGTCCTGTCCGCCGCCCGGATCGCCGGCATCATGGGAGCCAAGAAGACCGCCGAACTGATCCCGCTGTGCCACCCGCTCGCGCTCGACACGGTCAGCGTCGATTTCGCCTTCGAGGCCGACGCCGTGCGCGTGACCGCACGGGCCGCACTGACCGGGCGCACCGGTGTGGAAATGGAAGCGCTGACCGCCGCGAGCCTCGCGCTGCTGACGATCTACGACATGGGCAAGGCGATCGAGAAAGGCATGGTGATCGAGGATCTCCGGCTGCTCGAAAAGACCGGCGGCAAGAGCGGCGACTGGCGCGCCCCATGACCCCGCCGCTGCCGCTCGACGAGGCCCAGCGGCGGCTGCTCGCCCTCGCGCATCCGCTCGGCAGCGAAGATGTGCCGGTCGAGCGCGCCCTCGGACGTTATCTCGCGGCCGAACTCGAGGCCCTGCGAACGCACCCGGCGGCCGATCTGTCGGCGATGGATGGCTATGCCGTGGCCGGGGACGGCCCGTGGCAGGTGGTCGGCGAAAGTGCCGCCGGGCGCCCGTTCGCCGATGCGATCACGGCTGGACAGGCGGTGCGGATCAGCACCGGAGCGCTGATGCCTCGTGGCGGCGAAGCCGTCTTGCTACAGGAAGAGACGGTGCGCGACGGCGACGGCCTGACCGTCGCCCCCGGTGGTGAATCGTCACCGCGGCACGTCCGCCGCCGCGGGTTCGACTTCGCGGCGGGCGACGTGTTGCTCGAACAGGGCGTTCGCCTGGGTCCGGCACAGCTGGCGCTTGCTCTCGCCGGCGGCCATGCGGGGCGGGCGATCGCCGTCGGACGCCTGCCGCGCCTGGCCGTGATCGACAGCGGCGACGAACTGGCCGCGTCGGCCGAGCGATGGGACGACGATCGCCTTCCCGCCAGCAATGGGGCGATGATCTCGGCGATGGCGGCGCCCCTGGCCGGCGCGATCGATTTGCTCGGGCCCGTCCCCGACCGGTTGGCGGCCCTTGCCGAAGCCCTCGGCCGTGCCGAAGCCGCCGACGTCATCGTCACCAGCGGAGGCGCCTCGGTCGGCGATCACGACCTCGTTCGTCCCGCGCTCGAGGCCTGGGGCGCCACGATCGATTTCTGGCGCGTGGCGATGAAGCCGGGCAAGCCGATGCTGCTGGCCCGGCGCGGTGCGCAATGGATACTCGGGCTGCCGGGCAACCCGGTGTCGAGCTACGTCACGGCGCTGCTGTTCCTGCTGCCGCTGCTGCGGCGCCTCGCGGGCGCGAGCGACTGCCTGCCGCACGAGACGGTCGCGCGCGCCCACAGCGCGCTGCCCGCCGGAGGTTCGCGGCTCGAACTCGT
>JAEZES010000031.1 GCA_023432995.1 Pseudomonadota bacterium | reverse complement strand
CGCCGGGCCTCGCCGAGCAGCGCGCTGAGCCCGCGGCCGAGCTTGCGCCGCGCCTCGGGCCGCGCGTCCTGGCGTTCGTCGTGACGCTCCTCGGCGCTCATGCGGCAATCCTTTCCTTGGGCAGCCGGCCAATCAGCTCGCGCGCCAGCGCCATGTAGGCGCGGCTGCCGCTGCACGAGTGGTCGTAAACCAACGCCGGCAGGCCATGGCTCGGCGCTTCGGACAGCCGGACGTTGCGCGGGATGACCGATTCGAACACCAGCTTGCCCAGACATTCGCGAACATCGTCGGCGACCTGGTCGGTCAGGCGGTTGCGCCTGTCGAACATCGTCAGCGCGATGCCGACGATCCCGAGTTCGGGATTGAACCGCTGCTGGACCTGTTCGACAGTCTGCAGGAGCTGGCTAAGTCCTTCTAAGGCAAAGAATTCGCACTGGAGCGGGACCAGCAAAGTATCCGCCGCGCTGAGCGCGTTGAGCGTCAGCAGGCCGAGCGACGGCGGGCAGTCGATGAAGCAGATGTCATGCCCGCGGTGGCCGGCCAGCGCCTGTCCCAGGCGCGCCGTGCGGTCCTCGACCGCGACCAGCTCGATCTCCGCTCCGCTCAGGTCGACCGTCGCCGGAACGGCGTCGAGCCCGGGGATGTCGGTGTCGACAAGGCATTGATCTAACGGCGTTTGTTCGATCAGAAGGTCGTAACTCGAGCGCTGCCGGCGCGAGAGGTCGATGCCCAGTCCGGTCGACGCGTTGCCCTGCGGATCGAGGTCGACCAGCAGCGTCCGCCATCCTGCCGCGGCCATCGCCGTGGCAATGTTGATCGCCGTCGTGGTCTTGCCGACCCCGCCCTTCTGGTTGGCTATGGCAATCCGAATCATCGGACCTGCGGTACCCCTCTGCCTATCAAAATGCCGCCGTCGGGATCGGTCTGCGACTGTTCCACGTGGAACAGCGTTCGAACCGCTTCGGGCTGCGCTGCCAATTCTTGCGCCGCCGACCGCCCCTTGGGCAACAGCCAGATGGTGTCCCGTGTGGAAAACCGGGCGGACAAATTCAGCAGTTTACCAAGCGGGGCGAAGGCCCGCGCGGTGATTACCCCGGCAGCGAAGCTTTCCACATTTTCGAGCCGCGCGCCGGCCACGCGGCATTTGGCCAGTCCGAGCTCGGCTGCGGCGCGCTTCAGCCAGTCGACGCGGCGCTTGCGCGATTCGACGAGGACGACCGGAATCTCTGGGCGCGCGCAGGCAATGACCAAGCCCGGTACGCCGGCCCCGCTCCCGAGATCGAGCCACGGCCCTGTTTCACGTGGAACAGGGTCGAGCAACTGCAGGCTGTCGGCGAAATGCCGCTGCCAGACGGTGGCAAGCGAGGCGGTCGAGACGAGGTTCTGCACCTCGTTCTCCTGGCGCAGCATCTCGGCATACCGCTCGAGCCGTTCGATACCTGCCGAATCCGTTCTTGCCGCGCAGAAGGCCCGCGCCTCGTCCTCGGTCATGCGGCGAGCGCCTTGCGCCGGGCGAACACCAGCAGGGCCGCCAGCGCCGCCGGCGTGATCCCGCGCACGCGACCGGCCGCGGCCAGATTGGCCGGACGCGCCGCAGCCAGCCGCTCGATCATCTCGTTCGACAGGCCCGGAACCTCGGCAAACGGAAAATCCGCGCCGAGCGCCACGGCCTCGCTCGCCCGCAAGTCACGCAACTCTCCCTCCTGGCGCGCCAGATAGGGCGCATAGGCCGCGTCCTCCGCCAGTTCGAGCGCGAGTTCGCTGTCAAGATCGAGCGGCGGATCGAGCCACCGAGCCAAGTCGTTCAGCGTCAGATCGCGATAACCGAGCCAGGCTCCCAGCGTCTTGCGGCCCGCGTCGCGCCGTACCGGCAGCCCCGCCTGCTCGAGCTCGGCCGCCGCCACCTCGTCCGCCAGGGCGGCGTTCCAAGCGGCCCGCTGGGCCTCGCGGCGCTCGAACCAGTCGCGACGCTCGGCGCCAACGCATCCGGCGCCGATCGCCAGCGGCGTGAGCCGCGTCGCCGCGTTGTTCGCGCGCAGCCGCAGCCGGTACTCCGCCCGCGCGGTGAGCATGCGGTAGGGCTCGCTGACGCCGTGCAGCGTCAGGTCGTCGACCATCACCGCGATGTACGAATTGCCGCGGTCGAGCGGCGCCGGCTCTCGGCCGAGGACGCGCGCGGCCGCCTGCATTCCCGCAAAAAGGCCCTGGGCCGCGGCTTCCTCGTATCCGGTCGTGCCGTTGATCTGCCCGGCACAGTAGAGTCCGGGGATCGCCTGCAGCTGGAGATCGGGCCCGAGCGCGCGCGGGTCGACATGATCGTACTCGACGGCGTAGCCCGGCACTTCCATCTCGACCCGTTCAAGACCGTCCATCGTCCGCAACATCGCCAGCTGCACCTCCGCCGGAAGCGAGGTGCTGATCCCGTTCGGGTAGACGAGGTGCGTGGCAAGGCCTTCGGGCTCGAGGAACACCTGGTGCCCGTCGCGGTCCCCGAAGCGGTGGATCTTGTCCTCAATCGACGGACAGTAGCGCGGCCCCGCGGCGCCGATCGCCCCGGTGAACAGCGGCGATCGATGCAGGTTGGCGCGGATCAGGTCGTGGCCGCGCGCGTTGGTCCGCGTGATCGCACAGAACAGCTGAGGGTTCCGCCGCCCGGCGGTCAGCGGCGACATCGTCCACGGATCGGCGTCCGACGCCTGCTCCTCCAGCCGCGCCCAGTCGATCGTGCGCCCATCGAGCCGCGGCGGCGTGCCGGTCTTCAGCCG
>JAEZES010000025.1 GCA_023432995.1 Pseudomonadota bacterium | reverse complement strand
GTTCAGGTCGATCACCGCGCGCGGCGCATGCGCGACCAGCAGCGAAGCCCCGGTCTCGCGGGCGACCGCTTCGGCGACGAGATCGGCGAAGCGATCCTCGAGGCGGAGGCAGGCGGCCGCCTGGTCGCGCATGTTGCGGGCGAACGCCGCCGGATAGACGCGCCCGGCATGCGGTACCGCCAGCAGCACCGGGACCGGTTCCGGATCGAGCCGGGTGAAGGTGAACGCGGCCTGCCCCGCCGGCGTCCCCGGGATTCCCCCGCCCCGCGCCACCTTCGGCTTTCCCCGCGACTCGCGTGGCTTGGGACCCGTCTCCGTCATCGCTGTAAGCTGGGCCCTAAACGCATCTGTGTCAAAGCTGGCCACGTCGGATATTTGCCGAGATTCTTAGCGGCCGGCGCGTTAAGAAATGCTCGCACCGACAACATAACGCACACCGGGGGCATACCGATGATCCGCATCCTGCTGGCAGAAGACGACGACGCCATGCGCACCTACCTCGCGCGCGCTCTCGAGCAGGCAGGATATGCGGTCGACGCGGTGGACCGCGGGACGCAGGCACTGCCGCTGCTCCAGGCGAACGACTACGACCTGCTGCTGTCCGACATCGTCATGCCCGAGATGGACGGCATCGAGCTGGCGCAGCGGTGCGCCGAAGTGAGCCCGCAGACGCGCGTGATGTTCATCACCGGGTTCGCCGGCGTCACGCTCAAGGCCAGCCGCGAGGCGCCGCGCGCGAAGATGCTGTCGAAGCCGTTCCACCTCAAGGATCTGGTGCTCGAAGTCGAGCGCATCTTCGAGGACCAGATGACCGAGGCCCAGTTCCGCCCGTGAGGCGGACCGACCCCCTTGTCATGGCGGGCGCCCGACGCTAGATGGCCCGCCTGCCGTCCGACCGGAGTGGTATGGGCGTATAGCTCAGTGGTAGAGCACTGTGTTGACATCGCAGGGGTCGGAAGTTCAATCCTTCCTACGCCCACCATCCGGCAGGCTTCGAAAGGCGTCGCGCGAGCGGCGCCTTTTGCGTTTCGGGCCGCGCCGCGAACGGCCCGCCGAGTTTCTATGAACCTCCCGGCAGCGGGAGGCGACCAATCGCCATGATCCTCGGGTTTGTTGCTCGCTCGCAGGCACTTACAGGCGCTCGGGGCGTTTCATGAGCGTGCCGACGCCGCGACCCCGGATCAACGCCATTGCCACCGCGGTCCCGGCCAGTGAGTGCGATGCGACCTACGCCGCCTGGGCCAAGCGCCAGCTCGACGGCCGCCGCGAGGCCGGGCTGCTCGACCGGATGATCCAGCGCTCGGGCATCGGCCGCCGCTTCACCGTGCTCTCGCGCGAGCGGACCTACCAGGCGGAGGGGAGCTTCTACGACGTCCCCGAACCGCCGAGCACGCACGACCGCATGGCCGTCTACGCCCGGGAAGCCCCGGCGCTGGCGATGGAGGCGATCGGCAAGCTCGGCGATCTCGGCGCGGTCACGCACATGGTGGTCGCCAGTTGCACCGGGTTCACCGCGCCGGGGCTCGACCAGGTGCTCGCGCGGCGGCTCGGCCTCGCGCCGACGGTCGAGCGCGTGGTGGTGGGCTTCATGGGCTGTTACGCGGGCGTCACCGCGCTGCGCACCGCCGGTCACATCGTCCGATCGGATCCGGCCGCGCGCGTCCTCGTGCTGTCGGTCGAACTGTGCACGCTGCACCTGCAGCCGACCGACCGGCTCGAGAGCCTGCTGGCGATGGGTCAGTTCGCCGATGGCGCGGCCGCCGCGCTGGTCACCGCGGAAGGGGCTGGTCTTGCTCTCGGCGAGGGACTGTCCCTCGTGCTCGAGGACAGCCACGAGCTGATCACCTGGACCATCGGCAACACCGGCTTCGCGATGGAACTGTCGGGGGAAGTGCCCGGCAAGCTAGCCGAGGCCCTGGGCAATCCCGAGATCGCCGGAGCCGTCACCGGCGGCCGGCCGGTGACGGCGATCGACGCCTGGGCCGTGCATCCCGGCGGCAAGTCGATCGTCGACGCGGTCGAACGCGGTCTCGGGCTTCCGCCGGAGAAGGTTGCAACCTCGCGCGGCGTGCTCAATGAATTCGGCAACATGTCGTCGGCCACGGTGCTGTTCGTGCTCGAGCGGCAGATGCGCGACCGCCCGCAGAGCGGGATCGCGCTGGCGTTCGGGCCCGGCATGGCGATGGAAGGGGTGCGGTTCGGCTGGACCGACGGCGATGCCCGCTAGCCTCGCCGAGCGTCTCGACGCCGCCGAGCTGATGGACGATCCGGCGCTCGATGCCGCGACCTACCGGGCCGTGCTCGACGACCTTGCCCGGGTCAACCGGCTGACCTTCGCCTACCGGCCTACCCTCGCCTTCCTGCACCGCGCCGCGCGCGGCCAGTCGCGGCTGCGGGTGCTCGACGTCGGGTTCGGCGACGGGGACATGCTGCGCCGGATTGCCCGCTGGTCGGTGAGGCATGGCGTCGCGGCCGAGCTGGCCGGCATCGATCTCAACCCGCGCAGCCAGGCCATCGCCGCCGCCAAGCCCTCCCCCGTGCCGATCCGCTACCTCGCGGGCGACTACGCCGCGCTGGCCGGCGAAGGCTTCGACTGCGTCATCTCGAGCCTCGTCGCGCATCACATGACCCCCGGCCAACTCGTTGCCTTCCTGCACTTCATGGAGCGCGAGGCCAGGCTCGGCTGGTTCGTCAACGACCTGCACCGCCACCGCCTGGCCCACGCTGCCTGGCCGCTGCTGGCGAGCACGATGGGATGGCACCGCATCGTCCGGCTCGACGGCCATACCTCGATCGCCCGCGGCTTCCGGCCTGCCGAGTGGCAGGCGCTGCTCGAGCAGGAGGGGCTGACCGCGGCGCGGGTCGAGCGCTGGTTCCCGTTCCGGCTATGCGTCGCGCGCCTCCGCTGATCCTCGGTGCCGGGCCGGCCGGGTGTGCCGCCGCGATCGCGCTGGCCCGGGCCGGCGAGCAACCGCTGCTGCTCGACCGCGACGCCCGGCCGCGCGATCCGCTGTGCGGCGGCTTCCTCAGCTGGCGGACGGCCGGGCAGCTTCGCGCGGTCGGGGTCGATCTGCTGGCGCTCGGCGCGCAGCGGGTCGATCGGCTGGCGCTGTTCGCGGGACGCCGGACGGCCTGCGCGGCGCTACCGGCGCCGGCATTTTCGCTCTCCCGCCGGGCGCTCGATACCGCCCTGCGGCAGCGGGTCCTGGCCCTCGGAGCCCGGCTGGAAATCGACACCGCGCGAGCCATCGAGGGAACCGCCGTGATTGGGCGGCTGAGGCGATGGGACGCCGGGACGCTGTTCCTCGCCACCGGCAAGCACGACGTACGCGACCTCGGGCGGCCGAGGACTGCGGGCGACCCGGCGCTCGGCCTGCGCTTGCGCCTCCCCCGCAGCGTCGAGCGAGAGGCGCTGCTGGCCGGGTCGATCGAGCTCCACCTGTTCCGCGGCGGCTACGCCGGCCTCGTGCTGCAGGAGGACGGAACCGCCAATCTATGTCTCGCGGTGCGCAAGTCGCGGCTCGCCGCCAGCGCCGGCGATCCGGTGCGCCTGCTGGAGGAGCTCGCCGCCGGCCACCCCTCGTTCGCCCGTCGGCTCGCCGGCGACGCGCCCGCGTGCGAGATCGAGAGTATCGGTGCGGTGCCCTACGGGTGGGTCGCGCGTAGCACCCCTGCAGGGCTGTACCGGCTCGGCGACCAGGCCGCGGTAATCCCCTCGCTCGCGGGCGAGGGGATCGCCATCGCCCTGGCCAGCGGCGCGCTGGCCGCCCGCTGCTGGCTCGAGCACGGCGCAGCCGGCGCCCACATGGTCGGCGAGCGTCGAGAGACTGAGCGGCACGCCTTCCCTGGCATAGCGTT
>JAEZES010000185.1 GCA_023432995.1 Pseudomonadota bacterium | reverse complement strand
GCGGCGGCGAGCGGCCTGGGGGGGACGCCCACCGTCGAATCCGCCGGCGCGGCGCGCCGGGCGCGGGCGACCGGCGAGCGGCTCGGCCGGGCTCCGCGCATGGCGATCCGGGTCAATCCCGAGTTCGAGCTGCGCGGATCGGGCATGAAGATGGGCGGCGGGGCCAAGCCGTTCGGCATCGACGCCGAGCGCGTCCCGGCGCTCGCTCGCGCGGTCATCGCGGCGGGCGTCGAGTGGCGCGGGCTGCATGTCTTCGCCGGCAGCCAGGCGCTCGACGCCACGGCCGTGGCCGAGACCCACGGCAACATCCTCGACCTGGCCGCCCGGCTCGCCGACGAGATCGGCGCGCCGCTGCCACATCTCAACATGGGCGGCGGCTTCGGCATCCCCTACTTCCACGGGGACACGCCGCTCGACATCGAAGCCGTCGGCGAGCACCTGGCCGAACGCTTCGCCAGGCTTCCGGCGGCGCTGCAGGAGAGCGAGATCGCGATCGAACTCGGCCGTTATCTGGTCGGCGAAGCCGGGGTCTATCTGGCGCGCATCGTCGACCGCAAGAAAAGCCACGGGCAGGTGTTCCTGGTCACCGACGGCGGCCTGCACCACCAGCTTGCCGCATCCGGCAACTTCGGCACCGTGGTCCGCCGGAATTACCCCGCAGCCATCGCCACCCGGTTCGACGACCCGCCCGCCGAAGAGGCCTCGATCGTCGGCTGCCTGTGCACGCCGCTCGACCGGCTGGTCGACCAGGCCCTGCTGCCGCGCGCATCGGAAGGCGATCTCGTCGCGGTGTTCTGTGCCGGAGCCTACGGAGCGACCGCCAGCCCGTCGGCCTTCCTCGGCCACGAAGCGGCCCGCGAGTTGCTCGTTTAGACCTGCCGGAGCGGCTGTCCCGTAACGGGACGACGGCTCCGAAAGCCGCGATTTCCTGCGGGTTTTGGGGTCACGACTAACGGGATGTTCACCCTTTTCGGCGAGCCAATGCCGTGGATCCCGAGGGTGGCCGCGAGCTCGGCTGCCCGCAACCCATTGGAAGGACGCATCCGATGCGATCGACCATCCCGTCCCGAGTGACCGCGGTTGCCGCGCTGGCGATCCTGGCGCTGTCGGGCTGTGCCACAGGTAGCGGACCCGAGCTCGCCCCGGCGAGCTTCGTGGCGATGCAGGAAGGCCCCGGGGAGGAGTATGTGATCGGCCCGCTCGACGAGCTGACGATCCACGTCTGGCGCAACGACGAGCTCGGCGCGAAAGTCCAGGTCCGTCCGGACGGACGGATCACGACACCGCTGGTCGCCGACATGCCCGCGGTCGGCAAGACGCCGACGATGCTGGCAGAGGACATCCGTCTGCAGCTGTCGCAGTACATCTCGGAGCCGCTGGTCACGGTGATCGTCAACGAGTTCGCCGGGACGTTCAGCCAGCAGGTGCGCGTGGTCGGGGCGACCGAGAAGCCGGCGTCCTTGCCCTATCGCGCCAACATGACCCTGCTCGACGCGATGATCGCGGTCGGGGGCCTGAGCGAGTTCGCCTCGGGCAACCGCGCCAAGCTGGTGCGCTTCGACAAGACCACTGGCGGGCAGCGCGAGTATGCGCTGCGTCTCGCCGACCTGCTCAAGAAGGGCGACAGCCGCGCCAACGTGATGCTGATGCCGGGCGACGTGATCATCATCCCCGAAAGCATGTTCTGAGGGGGCGAGCGGCTTGAACCTCGTCCTCGAAGACCTGCAAGCGGCGCTGTGGACGGTATGGAACCGGCGCTGGCTGGCGCTGGCCGTGTCCTGGGGCGTGTGCCTGCTTGGGTGGCTGGCGGTCGCGCTCATCCCCAACAGCTACGAGTCCGCGGCGCGGCTCTACGTGCAGCTTGACGATGCGCTCGCCGAGCAGATCGGCATCGGCAGCGACATTCGCCAGAAGGACATCGAGCGCGTCCGCCAGACGCTCACCAGCAACGTCAATTTCGAGAAGGTCGTCCGCTCGACGCGCCTCGGCGAAACGGTGACCACGGCGGCGCAGATGGAGCGCGCGATCGAGGCGCTGGCCAGGGACGTCAAGGTGGTCGGCGACGACCGCAACGTGTTCGAGATCACCGCCCGCAGCGGCCGCAGCGACCTGTCTGACGGCGAGAATGCGCAGCTGGCGCAGGATATCGCCCAGCGGATGATCGACATCTTCCGCGAGGAGAACCTCGGCGTCGGTCGAGGCGAAATGCGGGAGACGATCGAGTTCCTCGACCAGCAACTGGCCCAGCGCCAGCGCGAGCTTGAGCAGGCCGAGAGCCGCCGGCTCGAGTTCGAAGCCCGCCACCCGGAGCTGATCGGCGGAGCGGCGGCCATCACCGCCCAGCTGGGAGCCACGCGCTCCGAGCTGCGTAGCGTCGAAGCGGACCTGGCTGCCGCGCAGAGTGCGCTGGCGGCGCTCGACGGGCAGCTCGCCGGCACGCCACGCACGCTGACGACGGCAGGCTCGGGTGGTCCGCGCGCGGCGCTGGCCCAGGCCGAGGCGAACCTCGCTGCGCTCGAGGGCCGCGGGCTGACCGCGAACCATCCCGACGTCGTCGCGGTTCGCAACCAGATCGCGGCGCTGCGGCCCCAGGCGCAGGGCGCCGGGGCCGACGTCGGCGGCACGCCCAATCCGGCTTACGCTTCGCTGCTGGCGATGCGCGTCGAACGCCAGGCCAATGTCCACGCGCTGCAGTCGCGGGCCGCCGCACTCCGTGCGGAGATCGCCTCGATCGCGGCGAGCCAGCTGTCGGAACCCGGCGCCGCCGCCGAAGCGCAGCGGATCAGCCGCGACTACGAGGTACTGCGCGAACAATACGACAAGCTGCTCAAGGATCGCGAGGAGCTGCGCCTGCGCGGCGAAGTCGAGACCGAGCGCAGCACGATCAAGTTCGAAGTGGTCGATCCGCCGAGCACGCCGCGCGTCCCGGCGGCGCCGAACCGTCCGCTGCTGCTGCTGGCGGTGCTGGTCATCGGCCTCGCAGCCGGCGTCGGTGCGGCTTTCGGTCTCGGTCAGATTCGCGCGACATTCGCCACCGTCGGCAAGCTCGAGCGGGTGTTCGACCTCCCGGTCGTCGGGACCGTCTCGCGCGTGACCACCGGCGCGAGCCGGGCGCTCGCGGCGCGTCGGAACAGGCAGTTCGCCGCGGCCGCGGGCGGGCTCGGAGTGCTCTTCGTTGGCTTGCTGGCGGCTGAATTCGTCCAGCGCGGGCTGGTCGCCTGAGCGGGCCGCGGCGATGACCGAGCAGGGCAAGATCCCGCTTCCCGCCGCAGAGGAGAGCGGCAGCTCGCTGTTCGAGCGGGCCGGTCGCGCATTTGGGTTCGAGGCCCTGCGGTCGGCGCCGGTACCCGCAAGCGTGGCCGCTGCTCGCCAGGCTGTGCCCTCGGCGGACAGGCCCGATACGGCTCCTGCGCCGCCGAGTCCAAGCACCGGGGCGACAGGGCCGGTCGTCTTCCCTGGACCAAGGCAAGCGGTCGACCGTTCGCGGCTGCGCGCCGGTGGACTGATCGTTCCCGACGGCGAGGTGACCACGCTGGTCGAGGAGTTCCGGCTGATCAAGCGGCAGGTGCTGCTGGCCGTGCGCGAGGCGCAAACGGCGGGCAGCGGCCCCGCGGCGCAGAGGGTGCTGGTCTGTTCTCCGCTGCCGGGCGAGGGCAAGACCTTCTGCGCGACCAACCTCGCGCTCTCGATCGCAGTCGAGAAGGACGTCGAGGTGGTGCTGGTCGATGCCGATTTCGCCAAGCCCTCGATTCCCGCGCTGCTCGGCCTGGCTGCGGGAAAGGGCCTGATGGACGCCTTTGCCGACCCGCAGTTGCGGGTGGAGGATTGCGTCGTTCCGACCGACATACCCAACTTCTTCGTGTTGCCGGCCGGGCATTCGACGGCCTCCGACAGCGAGTACCTTGCTGCCGGGCATACCGCACAGGTCCTCGACAGGCTGACCTCGGGCGCGCCGAACCGGCTGCTGATCTTCGATTCGCCGCCGGCGCTCGCGGCCTCGGCCGCTGCCGAACTGGCCGGCCACGTCGGTCAGGCGCTGGCGGTTTGTCGCGCCGACCGAACCGGTCAGCGTGCGCTCGAGGACGCGCTGACGCTGCTGTCGGCCTGTCCCGACATCAAGCTGCTGCTCAACGCGACCGATTTCAGCCCGAGCGGCCGGCGGTTCGGTGCCTATCACGGGCACGAGGGGTGACCGTGAGCCGGCCTGGCTTCCTCCTCGCGGCATCGGCCCTGCTGGCGGCGGTCGTGTCTTCGCCCGCGGCAGCGCAGAACGGCGGCCAGGGCGAAACGGCCGTTGAGCCGCGGGGCGCCCGGAGCGCCGGTCGCCACAGCGAGCTGGTACCCTACATCGAGGCTTCGCAGGTGCTCACCTCGGAACTCGAACCGGGCAACGACACGGTCACTTATACCGCGCTCGCGATCGGCCTGGACGCCAGCGTCAGCGGGCGCAACAGCGCCGCCTCTGCGTCCCTGCGCTACGAGCGGCGGATCGGCTGGGGTGACGGCGACGCGGGCGGCGACACGATCAGCGGCATCGCCCGTGCCGGGCTGGGCGTAGCCGAGGGCCTGACGCTCGAGGCCGGCGGCTTTGCGGCGCGAACCCGTGTCGAAGCGAACGGCTTTGCCTCGCTCGGGGGCTTTGCCGGCGACGACGACGGCACGAGCCAGGTCTACTCGGTCTATGCCGGGCCGTCGGTGCAGGCGCTCGAAGGCGACGTGCAGGTGGAGGGCCATTACCGCCTCGGCTACACGCGGGTCGAGGAACCCGACGCCCTGGTGACGGCGCCCGGCGCCGCGCCTGTCGATATCTTTGACGAGAGCACGGTCCACGCGGCCTACGCGCGGGCCGGCACGCGTCCCGGCACCGTTCTGCCGGTCGGCCTCGGCCTCGGCGCCGGCTACACCCAGCAGGACGTGTCCAACCTCGACCAGCGCGTCGTCGACGGTTACGTGCGCGCCGATGTGATCGCGCCGGTCAGCGGCAGCGTCGCGGTTGTCGGCGGCATCGGCTACGAGGATGTCGAAATCTCCAGCCGCGATGCCGTGCGCGATGCCGGGGGCGATCCGGTGATCGGCGGCGACGGCCGCTACGTGACCGACGACACCGCGCCGCGCAGGATCGCCTACGCCACCGAAGGGCTGATCTGGGACGTCGGGGTGATGTGGCGGCCGAGCCGGCGCACCTCGCTCGAGGCTTACGTCGGCGAGCGCTACGGCACGATGACCTATCGCGGCGCCCTGTCGTACGCGCCGAACTCGCGCAGCCGCCTCAGCGTCTCGGTCTATGACGACCTGACCAGCTTCGGCGGGATGATGGTCAACCAGCTGGCCGGCCTTCCGGCCGAGTTCGACGCCTTTCGCAGCGCGATCACCGGCGAGATCGGCGGGTGCGTGGCTGCCCTCGAGGGCCAGACATGTGTGGCCAACGCGCTCGGCTCGGTCCGCTCGGTGGCATTCCGCAGCAGCGGCATTGCCGCGAGTTACGGAGTCGATCTCGGCCGCACCGAGTTTGGCATCGGGCTCGGCTACGATCACCGCGAATATGTCGCCGCTGCCGGGACCGTGATCGAGGACCTCGACGGCCTCGTCGACGAAGCTGTCTGGATCGCTGTCTATGCTGACACCCGGCTCGACGAAGTATCGGGCCTGTCGTTCAACGCCAACGCCAACTGGTTCCAGAGCGAGTTCGACCTCAGCCGCGATGCGGTCGGCTACAGCACCTCGCTCGCCTACCGTCGCGACCTCCTTCGCGGGCTCAACGGCATCGCCGCGATCGGGCTCGACGGGATCAGCCGCGAAAATCTGCCCGATTTCCTGTCCGCCTCGGCGCTCCTCGGGCTGCGCTACGCGTTCCACTGAGGGCCACGGAGATCCACCGATGTTCGACGACTTCTACGGCCTGACGGGAAAGCCCTTCCAGCTGACGCCCGATCCGGCGTTCTACTTCCGCAGCGCGACCCACCGGAAGGCGCTGTCGTACCTCGGCTACGGTCTCGCCCAGGGCGAGGGGTTCATCGTCATCACCGGCGAGGTCGGCTCGGGCAAGTCGACGCTCGTCGCCCACCTGAAGGGGACCATCGATCCGCAGCGGCTGACGGTCGGGCAAGTGGTGACCAGCAAGCTCGACGAGGCCGAGATCGTCCACGTCGTCGCGCAGAGCTTCGGGCTCGACATCGACGGGCATGACAAGGCCAGCGCGCTCGGAGCGATCGAGGGCTTTCTGCACCGCGAGGCGCGGGCCGGGCGCCGCTGCCTGCTGATCGTCGACGAATCGCAGAATCTCGCTGTCGAAGCGCTCGAAGAGCTGCGCATGCTGTCGAACTTCCAGCTTGGCAGCCACCCGCTGCTGCAGACCTTGCTGCTCGGCCAGCCGGAATTCCGCACCACGCTGCAGCGCCACGAGGCGCTCGAGCAGCTGCGCCAGCGAGTGATCGCGGCGCATCATCTCGAACCGATGGATCGGACCGAGATCGAGCCCTACATCGTTCATCGGCTCCAGCGCGTCGGGTGGACCGGGCATCCGCAGTTCGACCAGCGCGTGTTCGCCGAGCTTCACGCGGCGAGCGGCGGAATCCCGCGGCGCATCAACCAGATCGCCAACCGCTTGCTGTTGCTCGGCGCGGTCGAGGGCCGCATGCGGATCGACGCGGTCATGCTCAAGGCCGTCCTCGACGAGATGGCCAGCGAGCGGGTGACTCCCGCGGTCTCCGGAGCTGCGCCCGAGCCACGCCCGGAGCCAGCCGCAACGCATGCCGATCGTGTCCCCGGCCTCCTCGCCGAGCGCGACAGCCAGATCGCCGAGCTGCAGCAGGCGGTCGTCGAACTCGCCACCCAGCTTGATGCCGGCGCCGGGGCCGCAGCCGTGCGCCCCGAAATCGAAGCGCTCGGCGCCCGGCTCGCCCGGCTCGAGGCCAAGATCGAGGAGCAGGAGCGCACCATGCGGCAGACGCTGACGATGCTGATCGACTGGATCGAGGGCGAGATCGAGCAGTCGAGGGCGGCCTAGAGATGCCTATCGGCTCCCGTGGGAGGCGCTAGGGTGAACGCAGTCACCTTTCCCAATCGCTCGAGCGTTCCCAGCACGATCGTGAATGGGTTGTCGGTCGACGTCGAGGACTGGTTCCAGGTCGGCGCGTTCGAGGACGTGATCGAGCGCGACGACTGGGACGGCCTCGCCGACCGGGTCGACCGCAACGTCAAGGCAATCCTCGATCTGTTCGACGAAGTCGATGCCAAGGCGACCTTCTTCACCCTCGGCTGGGTCGCCCGGCGACACGGCGCGCTGCTGCGCGAGATCGCCGCGCGCGGACACGAGCTGGCCAGCCACGGCTGGGACCACCGTCGGGTCTACAGGATGGACCGGGAGAGCTTCGGAGAGGATGTCGAGCGGGCGCAGAAGGCGATCGAAGACGCCGCCGGACTGCGCGTCACGGGCTACCGCGCACCGAGCTTTTCGATCGACCAGCGCACGCCGTGGGCCCTTACCGAGCTGGCGGAGCGGGGCTACGCCTATTCGTCCAGCGTCGCCCCGATCGAACACGATCACTACGGCTGGGCCGAGGCTCCGCGCTTTGCATTCAAGCCGATACCGTGGTCGCCGCTGATCGAGATTCCGGTGACGACGGCGATGTTCGCCGGCAAGCGGCTGGCCGCGGGCGGAGGGGGCTTCTTCCGGGTGCTGCCCTATGCGTTCAGCCGGTGGGCGATCCGCCAGGTCAACCGCCGCGAGCAGCGTCCGGCGGTGTTCTACTTCCATCCCTGGGAAATCGACCCCGGGCAGCCGCGCGTGGGCGGCGCGCCGCTGCGCTCGCGGCTGCGGCATTACAGCAATCTCGCCGGCATGGCGCCCAAGCTGCGCCAGTTGATCCATGAGTTCGCCTGGGGGCGCATGGACTTGCTCGCGTATCGCGAGGCGGCCCGCCTGGAGGCCGAGGCCGCGCGGGCTCCGTTGCCGTGAACGCCCCGTTCTCCTTGACATCGGAAAATGTGCGCGCTGTCGACTTGCGGCACCCCGACGAGGCCGCGCGCATCGAGGGTTTCGTCGCGGACGCTCGCGGCAGTGTGTTCCATCGCCCGGCGTGGCTGCGCGCGATCGAGCGGGGCACGGGGCAGCGGGCGCGCGGCCTGGTCGCGGAACGAGGCGGCGCGATCACCGGCTGGCTGCCGCTGAGCGAGGTTCACTCGCCCCTCTTCGGGAGACTGCTCGTATCGAGCGGGTTCGCGGTCGAGGGTGGACCGCTCGCCGCGCGCGACACCAGCGCCTTGGCGCTGTGCACCGCGGCAGAGGAATACGCGCGGCGTCTGTCGTGCTCGACGATCGAACTGCGCGGCGGTTGCGCCCCCGCCCGGTGGACCGTGCACCGCGACCGTCATTGCGGCTTTTCGGCCCCGCTCGCCGCCGACGATGAGGCGCAACTGCGCGCGATACCGCGCAAGCAGCGCGCCGAGGTCCGCAAGGGCCTCGCCGGGGACTTCACGATCGCCTGCGGCACCACGGCCGCCGATCGCGCGGCGCACTACGCGGTCTACGCCGAGAGCGTGCGCAATCTCGGGACTCCGGTGTTCCCGCGGAAGTTGTTCGAATTCGTGCTGGCCGAACTCGAGGCGGACATCCTCACGGTATTCGAACGGGGGCGTCCTGTCGCCAGCGTGCTGTCATTGTATCACGGCGGCGCCGTCCTGCCTTACTGGGGCGGCGGCATCCGCGCGGCACGGACCTCGCGTGCCAACGACCGAATGTATTTCGAGTTGATGCGCCACGCGCGCGCCCGCGGCTGCAGGCGGTTCGACTTCGGCCGCAGCAAGACGGGCGGCGGGGCCTGGGCGTTCAAGAAGAACTGGGGCTTCGAGCCGAGGCCGCTGTGCTATGCGAGCTGGACCGCCCCGGGGGCGGCGGAACGCGACGCCGACCCGGCGAGCGCCAGGCATGCCGCGCGCGTGGCCTTGTGGAAGCGGCTGCCGTTGCCGCTGGCCAACCGCCTGGGCCCCTGGATTGCGCGGGGCCTCGGATGAGCGGGATCCTGTTCCTCGCGCACCGCCCGCCGTTCCCTCCCGACCGCGGTGACAAGATCCGCTCGCATCATGTGCTGCGGGCCCTCTCGGCGATGGCCAAGGTCCATGTCGGGTGCCTCGGCGAAACGATCGCCGACCGCGCAGCGGAGAGCGAGCTCGCCGAGCTGGCGGAGAGCCACTGCCTCGCGCTGCGCGACAAGCCGCTGGTCGTGGCTGGAATCGAGGCGCTGCTGCAGGGCGAGCCGGTCAGCCTGGCCGCGTTTCGGCACCCCGGTCTCGCCGCCTGGGTGAGAGACACGCTCGCGCGCGAGGAGATCGACACGATCTACGTCTTCTCCGGCCAGATGGGGCAGTACGTCCCCGACGACTGGGCGGGGCGGCTGATCGTGGACCTGGTCGATGTCGATTCGGCCAAGTTCGAGGCTTACTCGCGCGGCAACCGAACCCCTGCAGGGTGGATCAATCGGCGCGAGGCACGGCTGCTGGCACGCGAAGAGACCCGCCTGGCAAGCCTCGCGGATCGCACTCTGCTGGTCAGCGAGGCGGAGCGCGCACTCTTCCTCAGTCGGATTCCGCCGGATTGCGGCACCAAGGTCGCGGTGCTCGGCAACGGCATCGACGCGGCGCGGTTCGATCCGGCGCGGTCTTCGCCGCACCCCGCCTTGGCGACCTCCGGCCCGCACATCGTGTTCACGGGGCAGATGGATTATCCGCCCAATGTCATCGCCGGGCTGCGAGCGATCGAGCGGCTGATGCCGCGGATACGGTCGACGTATCCGACAGCACAATTTCATCTGGTCGGCCGCTCTCCCGCATCGGAGCTGGTCGCCCTCGACGGCGAGAACGGCGCACGGATCTGGGGCGAAGTACCCGACGTGCGCCCGTTCCTGGCGGGGGCGGATGTCGTGCTGGTTCCGCTGACGATTGCCCGCGGAGTGCAGAACAAGGTTCTCGAGGCAATGGCGATGGCCTGTCCGCTGGTGCTCACGCCTGCCGCAGCGGCCGGAATTCGGGGTCAGGACGGTGTCCACTTCGCGCTCGCCGAGACCGACGAAGCGCTGGCGGGTGCCGTTCGGTCGCTCCTGGCGCGACGGGGGAGCGCCCGCGCTCTGGGCCAGGCGGCGCGGCGTCTGGTGGCCGAGAGCATGAGCTGGCCGGCGATTCTGGCGCCGCTGCCGGCGATCGTCGGGCGGGCCAAGGCGCAGCGCGATGCCGCTTGAGGCGACCCTTTCGCGGCGGTCCGATGGCAAGCATCGGGCGCGGTCAGCTTGGCGCGAAGCGCTCGGGCGGCTGGCGCTCGTCTGGTTCGGCCTGATCGCGCTTGCCTGGAACGCCTGGGCGGACATGGCGCACCAATGGTGGAACGTTTCGACGTACAGTCACATCTTGCTGATCCCGCCGATCCTCGCCGGGCTGGTGTACTTGAGGCGTGCCGAGCTCGTGCGGCTCGCGCCTGACGGCTGGTGGCCAGGACTACTGCTGCTGGCCGGGAGCCTGCTGGTCTGGCTCGCCGGCAGCCAGGCCGAGGTGAACCTGGTAGCCCAGATCGGTGCGGTGACGATGCTGCAGGCCTCGCTGGCCGCGTTGCTGGGGCCGCGGGCTGTCGCCGGTCTATTGTTTCCCCTGGGATACATGCTGGCCCTCGTTCCGTTCGGCGACGAGCTGATCCCGGCGCTGCAGGCCATCACGGCCCGGATGGCCGTGGCACTGACGCGGTCGAGCGGCGTGCCGGCGACGATCGAGGGCGTCTTCATCGACACCCCGGCGGGGCTGTTCGAGGTCGCCGAGGCCTGCGCGGGGGTAAAATTCCTCATGGCGATGGCCGCGCTCGGGGCGCTCGTGGCGCATCTCGGCTTCGTCAGTTGGAAACGTCGTGCCCTGTTCATGGCAGCAGCGCTCGTGGTGCCGGTGCTGGCCAACGGCGTTCGCGCCTGGGGAACGATCTACGTCGCGCAGACGCGGGGCATGCAATTCGCGGCCGGTTTCGATCACCTCGTGTACGGCTGGCTGTTCTTCGCCCTGGTCATGCTCTGCGTACTCGGCGCCGCATGGCGGAAATTCGATCGCCCGCCCGATGATCGCATGATCGATCTCGGACGGATCGAGTCCTCCGCACTGCTGGCCCGGATGGCGCGGTTGCGCATGGGCCGAATGCAGGCACTGGCGGCCGTCTCTGCTCTTGCGCTTGCGGCGACGTGGATGGACCGCTTGGCGCAGCTGGCCTAACGCACAAGCCGCATGTGCGGGATTGCGGGCATCTTCCATTGCGGCACGATCAAGCCGGTCGATCCGGCGCGTGTCGCGCGGATGGGCGATGCACTGGCCCACCGCGGGCCCGATGACTCGGCGGTGTGGACGGCGCCGGGTGTCGGCCTCGGCTTCCGCCGGCTGGCGGTCATCGATCCCGCGGGGTCGGCGCAGCCGATGCACTCGGCAGACGGGCGCGCGGTGCTGGTTTTCAATGGCGAAATCTACAACTTCCGCCAGTTGCGCCGCGAGCTGACGGAACTCGGGGCCAAGTTCCATACGGACGGCGACGGCGAGGTGATCCTTGCCGCCTGGCAGCGCTGGGGCACGGCGTGCCTGCCGCGGCTTCACGGCATGTTTGCCTTCGCTCTCTACGACACGCAGGCCCGGACCCTGCTGCTGGCTCGCGACCGCCTCGGGGTGAAGCCGCTGTTCATGGCGCCGCTGTCGGACGGCAGCCTGGCGTTCGCCTCGGAGCTGAAGGGGCTGCTCGCGCATCCGCTGCTGCGGCGCGAGGTCGATCCCCTGGCCGTCGAGGACTTCCTCGCCTGGGGTTACGTTCCCGCCCACCGCTCGATCCTCAAGGGCATCGAGAAGCTGCCGGCAGGTCACTTTCGGCTGCTGCGCCACGGTCGCGAGCCGGGGCCGCCCGAACGCTGGTGGGACGTCTCGTTCGCTGAGCGGCGGCGCGGTTCCGACCGCGATCTCGAGGCCGAATTGCTGCATCACCTGCGCGAGGCGGTAATCAGCCGCCTGGTCGCCGACGTGCCGCTCGGCGCATTCCTCTCGGGCGGGGTGGACTCGTCGAGCGTGGTGGCCCTGATGGCCGAGGCGAGCCGAGTGCCGGTCAGGACCTGCTCGATCGGGTTCGACGTGTCGTCGGCCGACGAGACGGCGCACGCCGCCCGGGTCGCAACTCTGTTCGGCACCGATCACGTGACCCGGCAAGTCCGGGCCGATGATTTCGCGGCGATCGATGCGCTGGTGGCGATGTTCGACGAGCCGTTCGCCGACGCCTCGGCCCTGCCGACCTGGCGGGTATGCCAGCTGGCCCGCGAAACGGTGACCGTCGCGCTGTCGGGCGACGGGGCCGACGAGGCATTCGCCGGCTATCGGCGGCAGGTCTTTCACCGACACGAAGAGCGGGTGAGAGCGTTGCTGCCCCCAGCCTTTCGTCGCGACGTTCTGGGGGCGCTGGGGCGGGCCTACCCGAAGGCCGACTGGGCTCCGCGGGCGCTGCGTGCCAAGTCGACCCTGCAGGCGCTCGCCGGGACCGGGGCCGAAGGCTACGCGAGGAGTCTGGCAGCCACACCGGCCGAACTGCGCGAGGCCCTCTACGCGCCCGACCTGGCCCGCGAACTGGGCGACTACCGCGCCGAGCGGCCGTTGATCGACCTGATGAATGCGGCGCCGGCGAGGTCGGGGCTTGACCGGGCGCAATACGCGGACCTGACGTTCTGGCTGCCGGGCGATATCCTGACCAAGGTTGACCGCACGAGCATGGCGGTGAGCCTCGAAGTGCGCGAGCCGATGCTCGACCATCGCCTGGTCGAATTCGCCGCCTCGCTGCCCGACCACCTGCGGGTGCGGCGCTCGCATGGCAAATGGCTGCTCAAGAAGGCGATGCGTCGCTACCTGCCGGACGAGATCCTCTACCGGCCGAAGCAGGGTTTCGTGACCCCGCTCGCCGAGTGGTTCCGCGGCCCGCTGGCCGACCAGGCTCAGGCGATCGCCGCGAGCGCGCCGCTGGCAAGAACAGGGTGGTTCGACAGCGGGCGGCTGCGGCGGCTGGCTGACGCGCATCGCGCCGGGCGCGCCGACCATTCGCGTGTGCTCTGGCAGCTGCTCATGCTCGACAGATCGCTCGCCCGTCTGGGTTTGATTTCGTAAAGCGCAAGGAAGCGCAGGAAAAACCCTGTGCCATTTCGGGAACGGAGGATAACTTCAAGTTCCGAGATGGTAAATAGTTGGTTGCCATTGGGCTTAGTCATGATAGCATCCCACTGCGTCGAAAGAAAAAACGACAGCGACGCAATGGGTTGCAAACGAGGTGACTATGGACCGGCAAACCGGTCAACTTGACCGCTCAGATGAAGATCTGTCTCACGGCAGCGGGCGCATCGTCGGCCTCGGGGCCGGCGACGAGAATCTTGTCGAACAGGCTCGGCAGCTAGGACGCATCGACCGTCACTTGTTCGAACTGGCCGAACTCGACTGCATGTATCGGCCCGACGACGCGACATTGTGGACTTTCATGCGCCCCGATGGGCGGCCGAGCTTCACGCCGTCGATGTTGCGCGATTTCGAGGACTGGCAGCGGCTGATCGTCGAGAATTTCGGGCCGGGCCAGGTGCCGCTACGCTATCTCGTGCTCGGCAGCCGCGCTCCGGGCGTGTTCTGCTTCGGCGGCGATCTCTCGTTGTTCGAGCGGCTGATCCGCACCGGCGACCGCGACGGCCTTGCGCGCTACGGCTACCGCTGCGTCGAGATTCTCCATCGCAACATGCACGCGCTCGACCTGCCGATGCTGACGATCGGCCTCGTGCAGGGTGCCGCGCTCGGGGGCGGGTTCGAAGCGCTGTTGTCGTTCGACTACATCGTGGCCGAACGCGACGCGACCTTTGGCCTGCCCGAGATCCTGTTCGGGCTGTTCCCGGGGATGGGCGCCCACGCGATCCTTTCGCGCAAGCTCGGATCGGCGATGGCCGACCGGCTGATCGTGTCCAACCAGACCTACACTGCCGAGGAAATGTACGAGTTCGGCCTTGTGCACCACCTGGCCGAGAACGGTGAAGGGCTGGCCGCCTGCGAGGAATTCATTCGCAAGTGCGAGCGGCGCCACCCGGGTCTGGTCAATTCGCGCAGGGCGATGAAGCTGACTCATCCGATCGGGCTCAGCGAGCTGAAGTGGATCGTCGACTTGTGGGCCGACACCGCGCTGCAGCTGACGGACAACGATCTCAAGGTGATGAACCGCCTGACTCGGGCCCAGGAACGCGTCGGCGCGCAGGTGGCCGCAGAGCGCGCCGCCTAGGGCGGCACGGCCCCGTTACTGGCACAGCGCGATCGGGGCGGGACATCATCCGGCCTCGCCGTGGCCTTCGGCCATGTACTCGGCGCTTTGCATTTCCTTCAGCCGGCTGACCGTGCGCTCGAATTCGAAGCGGCCGTCCCCCGCGGGGTAGAGCCGCTCGGGGTCGGCGGCGGCGGCCGCGAGCAGCTTGACCTTGTTCTCGTACAATGCGTCGATCAGGGTGACGAAACGCGCTGCCTCGTTGCGCATCTCCGGACCCATGACCGGAATTCCGACCACGATCACCGTGTGGTAGGTGCGCGCGATGGCGAGGTAGTCGGCCGCGCCGCGGGGCTCGCCGCACAACCGCTTGAAGCTGAACACCGCGACGCCCTTGAGGCTCTTGGGCACGTGCAGCGTGCGACCGCCGCCGACGTCGAGCTCGGCCGACGGGACGTGCGCGGCGTCCTCTGGCGGGTAGTCGGTCAGGCGGAAGAACGCCTCGCGCACCTGCGCCGTCGCGGCGTCGCCGAGCGGCGCGTGCCAGGTGCCCATGTCACCGAGACGTTCGAGCCGGTAGTCGACCGGTCCGTTGAGTTCGAGCACGTCGAGCTCGCTGTCGATCAGCGCAATGAAGGGCAGGAAGTGCTCGCGGTTGAGTCCGTCCTTGTAGAGATCGTGCGGCGGGCGGTTCGACGTCGTCACCACGGTGACGCCGTGGTCGACGATCAGCGCGCGGAACAGCCGGCTCATGATCATCGCGTCGGCGCTGTTGTTGACCACCATCTCGTCGAAGGCGAGGCAGCGAAGGTCTGCCGCCAGCGCTTCGGCAACGGGCGGAACCGGATCGCCTTCCTGAGTCTCGCGCGCGTCCCTGAGCCGCTGGTGCACCTCGAGCATGAAGGCGTGGAAATGGACCCGCCGTTTTGCCTCGATCGCCAGCGTTTCGTGGAACAGGTCCATCAGCATCGACTTGCCGCGTCCGACGCCGCCCCACAGGTAGGCGCCGCGGACCGGCTCGGGCTTGCGGAACAGCTTCAACAGGCCGCCTGGCGGCTCGGCCTCGAGCGCGCGCTGGAGCGTGTCGAGCCGCGCGGCCGCGAGTTCCTGCTCGGGGTCGGGACGCAGCTCGCCGGCTGCCACCAGCGCGTCGTAGCGGGCAAGCATTCCGCCCATCAGTCGCGCGGTCGCATGGCCTCGTACTTGGGCAGCTCGGGGGCGAAACGATCCCAGGCGACCGCGTCCTTCATGTAGATCACGCTCTCGGGCGAAACCGCCCCGGGCTCGTCGAGCGAGCCGGCCTGGACCATGATGAACTCGCCCGGAAGGTCGCCCGAAGTGTACAGGCGGCCGCCGCAGGTTGCGCAGAAATGGCGCGTCACCTTACCGCCGGTGTCGCCGACATTGGTGTAGGTCGCCGGGGTGCCGCTGAGCTCGAGCTGGCTGCGGTGGAGGCCGACGATCGTGGTGTGGCCGGTGCCAGTCGCCTTCTGGCAATCCCGGCAGGCGCACTGCGACACGAACAGCGTCGGACCCGACAGGCGGTAGCGGATCGCGCCGCACAGGCAGCCACCTTCGAGGGACTGTCCCTCGCCGATGCCGGTCATCAGACCTGCCGCTCCACCTGGAGCTTCTTGATCTCCGCAATCGCCTTCGCCGGGTTTAGCCCCTTGGGGCAGACGTTGGCGCAGTTCATGATCGTGTGGCAGCGGTACAGCCGGAACGGATCCTCGAGCTGGTCGAGCCGCTCGCCGGTCATCTCGTCACGACTGTCGGCGAGCCAGCGGTAGGCCTGGAGCAGGATCGCCGGGCCGAGGAACTGGTCCGAATTCCACCAGTAGCTCGGGCACGCGGTCGAGCAGCAGGCGCACAGGATGCACTCGTAGAGCCCGTCGAGCTGCTCGCGCTGCTCGGGGCTCTGCAGCCGCTCCTTGCTCGGGGTGGTGGTGACGGTCTGCAGCCAGGGCCGGATCGAGGCGTACTGGGCGTAGAAGTTGGTGAAGTCGGGGACGAGATCCTTGATCACTTCCATATGCGGCAGCGGGGTCACGCGGATCTCGCCGGACAGATCTTCCATCGCGGTGGTGCAGGCGAGGCCGTTGCGCCCGTTCATGTTCATCGAGCACGAACCGCAGATGCCCTCGCGGCACGAGCGACGGAAGGTCAGCGTCGGATCGATCTCGTTCTTGATCTTGATCAGCGCGTCGAGGACCATCGGTCCGCAGTCGTCGAGATCGATCTCGAACCGGTCGTAGCGCGGGTTTTCGCCGCTCTCGGGGTCCCAGCGATAGATCTTGAATTTGCGCACCCGCCTGGCGCCGGGCGCCGTGTGCATCCGTCCAGGGGCGTTGATGCGGCTGTTCTTTGGCAGGATGAAGGTGGCCATCGGCAGTCCTTGGTTGTGCGGCCTATCTAGCGATCCGTGCCGGCGGGGCAAGCGAGCGTTGAGGCCGACTTCGAACCGGGCCGCCAACACGCCCGAGTGGGCGTGGAGGGAACGCGTGAGAGCCCGGTGGGTTCGCATGTCATCCCACGGCTCAAGGATCCGGCGATGCAGCAGGAACAGTCTACCGAAACCGCTGAGCGCGATGACGCGCCCGTCACAGCGGCCAAGGACCTCCGCCCCGATCGCGCGTTGCTGTCAGAGAGCGTGACGATCAACCGCCCGGCGCAGGAGCTTTACGAGTTCTGGCGCGACCCTGCCAACCTCGTGAAGGTGCTGGAAAACGTCGTTGCGATCGACGCAATCGACGGCAAGCGGTCACGCTGGACCGTGAAGGCTCCGGTGGGGAAAGAGGTCAACTGGGAATCGGTCGTCACCGAAGAGGTGCCCGGCAGAGAAATCTACTGGCAGTCAGCCGAGGGCGCCGATGTCATCCACAGCGGACGCATCGAGTTCGTCGAGGCCGGCAAACGGGGGACCGTCGTGCGGGCCGTGATCGCCTACAAGCCTCCGGCAGGGCCCGTCGGAAAGATCATCGCCAAGCTGTTTCAACGCGAGCCGCGACAACAGACGAGGCGCGACCTGCACCGATTCAAGCAGATCATGGAAGCCGGGGAGATTGCGACGGGTGCCCGCACCGAGCGCCAACGCCGCGAGCGCGGGGAAGATCAGCTGGCAACACTGGAAATTGAGCAGGACTGATGAAGGCCATCGCGTGGCATGGTAAGCATGATGTCCGTTGCGAAACGGTCGACGACCCGGAAATCCTCAACCCGCGCGATGCGATCATCCGGGTCACTTCGACCGCAATTTGCGGTTCGGACCTGCATCTGTACGACGGTTATATCCCCGCCATGAAACCGGGGGACATCCTCGGTCACGAGTTCATGGGCGAAGTGGTCGAGGTGGGCAGTGCGAGCAGCCTCACGCCTGGGCAACGCGTGGTCGTGCCGTTCACCATTTCCTGCGGCCGCTGCTATCATTGCGAGCACCGGCAGTACTCGGGCTGCGAAAACGGCCTCCCGGCTGACAAGCAGGATCTGGGTCGCGAGCTCTACGGCCAGCCCATGGCTGGGCTGTTCGGCTACAGCCACATGACGGGCGGCTATTCGGGCGGACAGGCGGAGTACGTCCGCGTGCCGTTCTCCGATTTCGGCCCGTTAGTCATTCCAGACGACAGCATCGAGGACGAGAAGGTGCTGTTTCTCACCGACATTCTCCCCACCGGCTGGATGGCGGCCGAGAATGCGGAAATCGAGCGCGGCGATACGGTGGCGGTCTGGGGCTGCGGCCCGGTCGGGCTGTTCGCCATCCAGTCCGCCTTCCTGATGGGGGCAGAGCGGGTCATCGCGATCGATCACTTCCCGCACCGGCTGGAACTGGCCAAGCGGTTCGGCGCCGAGACGATCAACTTTGAGCAGAGCAAAGTCTACGAGGCGCTGCAGGACATGACGGGCGCGATGGGCCCCGACGCCTCGATCGACTGCGTCGGGCTCGAGGCGCACGGCGCGTTTGCCGACAACGTGTTGGACCAGATCAAGGTCTCCACCTTCCTGGGCACAGATCGGGCGCACGTCATCCGTCAGGTGGTTCTTGCCACGCGCAAGGGCGGGCGCGTGTCGATGCCGGCGGTCTATGGTGGTTTCGTGGACAAGTTTCCCCTCGGTGCGCTGATGCAGAAGGGACTGACGCTGAAGACCGGACAAACCCACGTCCAGCGCTACCTGCGCCCGCTCTACACGGCGATTGCCGAGGGCAAGATCGATACGACCTTCCTCATCAGCCACCGGATGCCGCTCGAGCAGGGGCCCGACGGGTACCGCAAGTTCCACGACGAGCAGGACACCTGCACCAAGATCGTGCTCAAGCCAGGCGCGATGCAAGCCCCAATGGCAGCTTGAAGCCCGCGCGAGAAGAATCTCGCGTCGTATGTCGAATCCGCGCGCCCTCGGTCGTCACAGGGGTAGAAGGCCGGGAGGCGGCCTTCACCGCCAAGGAGAATGACGATGCGTGTATTGGTGTTCGTGAAGGCGACCGAGGACAGCGAGCAGGGCCGCATGGCGCCGCCGGAGCTGCTCGAGGCGATGGGCAAGTTCAACGAGGAGCTGGTCAACGCTGGGATCATGCTCGGCGGCGACGGGCTCAAGCCCAGTTCGCTGGGCAAGCGGGTCGCGTTCGACGGGCCTACTCGGACCGTGATCGACGGTCCCTTCGCCGAGACTCGCGAGCTGGTCGCGGGTTACTGGATCTGGGAAGTGAAGGACATGGACGAGGCGGTCGCCTGGGTGAAGCGCTGTCCGAACCCGATGTTCGGACCGAGCGAGATCGAGATCCGGCCGGTCTACGAGATGTCGGATTTCGAGGAGATCATGACTCCCGAGGCTGAGGCAGTCCACGAGCGAGTGAGGCAGAAGCTCGAAGACCAATAAACGGCCTCATCCGGCCGTCATGCTTGCCTCGCTCCCCGGCTTCGGGGACAAATCCGGCATGGCGGCGTACGAGGCGAGAAGGGCTGTCGAGGCCACTTTCCGGATCGAGCGGGCAAGGCTCGTCGCGGGCCTCGCGCGCGTGGTCCGCGACGTCGACCGGGCCGAGGAATTGGCCCAGGATGCCCTGCTGAGCGCCCTGGCGGAGTGGCCGCGGCGCGGCATTCCCGCCAATCCGGGCGCCTGGCTGATGGCGGTCGCCAAGCGCCGCGCGATCGACGCCCTGCGGCACGAGCGAATGCGCGAGCGCAAGCACGCCGAGCTCGCGCGTGAGCTCGACGACCTGCGCGATACGAGCGTCGAGACGCTGGAAGCGGCGCTCGACGACGATCTCGGCGACGAGCTGCTCGGCCTGATCTTTGCGGCCTGCCATCCGGTGGTCTCGCCGGATGCCCGCGCCGCACTGACCCTGCGACTGGTCGGAGGCCTGACCACCGGGGAAATCGCCCGGGCGTTCCTGTCGAGCGAGCCGACCATCGCCCAGCGGATCGTGCGGGCGAAGAAGGCGATCGGCAAGGCCGGCCTGGCCTTCGAAGTGCCGCGAGGCGCCGACCGCGCGGCCCGGCTGGCCTCGGTGCTCGAGGTGATCTACCTGATCTTCAACGAAGGCTATGCGGCAACGGCCGGCGACGATCTGGTGCGGCCGACGCTGTGCGCTGAAGCGCAGCGCCTGGGACGGATGCTGGCCGCGCTCCTTCCCACCGAGCCCGAAGTGCTCGGGCTTCTGGCGCTGATGGAACTGCAGGCCTCGCGCCTCGCGGCGCGCACCGGACCAGATGGCGGGTTCGTTCCCCTGACCGAGCAGAATCGGGCTCGCTGGGACCAGCTGCTGATCCAGCGCGGCCTCACCGCGCTGGACCGCGCCGAGGCGCTCGGTGGAGCCGATGGGCCTTATGCGCTGCAAGCGGCGCTGGCAGCCTGCCACGCGCGCGCGCGGCGGGCCGAGGATACCGATTGGCAGCACATCTCTGCTTTGTACGATCGGCTGGTGACGGCAATGCCTTCGCCGGTGGTCGAGCTCAATCGGGCGGTGGCGCATTCGATGGCGTTCGGGCCCGAAGCGGGCCTGAAGCTGATCGAAGCCATCGCCGGCGACACGGCGTTGCAGCGCTACGCCCCGTTACCGGCCGCGCGAGGCGATTTCCTGTTCCGCGCCGGGCGCCTGCGCGAGGCGCGTGACGCGTTCGAAGCCGCCGCGGAGCTGACCCGCAACGCGCGCGAGCGGCAATACCTCTTGTCGCGCGCCGCTGCGTGCGGGCCCTGAGGGTTCAGCCGATCAGTCCCCAGCGTCGCAGCGAATCCGCGACAATCGTCTCGATCAGCTGCGGATGCGTCAGCCCGGCGAGCTTGGCCGCGCGGCCGAACACTTTCTCCGACCAAAGGTTGCAGTTGAGGTTGACCTCGAGGAAAGTGACCTCGCCGGTCGTCTCGTTGACCCTGAACTCGAAGCGGCCGTAATCGAACGGGCGATACTCGGCATAGAGCTTGGCCGTGTAGTCCGAGATCAGCGCCGAGACCTTCTCGTCCTCGAACGGATCGAGCGAGTATTTGGCGCTTCGGTCGACCAGGTCGCGCTTCTCGTAATAGGTCCTGAGGTGGCTCGGATCGGCCTGGCGGAAAATCATCTTCGGCAGGATCACCGGATCGCCGATCGTGATCACCGGCACCTCGACATCGCTGCCGACGAGGAACGGCTCGACGATCGCGTCATGACCTTCCTCGTGCAGCTCGGCCACCGCCTGGCGAACGCCGGCCCAGTCGGTTGCATCGCGAACTCCCCAGCTCGCCGACGAAGCGTTGGGCTTGATGACCCAGCGCGAGGCGGGGGGACAGGTGGCTTCGATGACCGGCGCGCCGCGGCGGTAGATCACCCACGGGGCCGTCGGCACCCCGGCCGCGAGCGCTGCACGCTTGGCCAGCGCCTTGTCATCGCTCAGGCCGCGCAGGATCGGGCTCGCGCCCACGAACGGCAGGCCGAGCCGGGTGCACAGCAGCGGGCACAGCATCTCGGAGTTGAGAAAGCCGGCGCGGTTGAGCAGCGGAAACACGAAGTCGACATCGGGGCGCTCGAACAGCACTTCGAAGCGGTCGGCGAGCATCAGATTGAGGCCGATTTCCTCGAGGATCGTGCGAATCTCGACATGGTACACCGCGTGATTGCCGTCCTCGGGATGGAGACCGCCGCGCCACAGCGCGTGCTTGGCGATGAACAGCACGCGCAGGCGTTCCTTGGCCTCTGCCGGGATGGCGAGCGGAGTTATCGACGTTGACAAGAAGGGAGGGCCTTTCATCTCCGGAATTTCGCGCCCATATGGGCGTGGGCGGTCGCAGCAAACCCCCTATTTCTTCTTATGCACCTGACACGCGATTTCAGGCTCCCGACACTGGCACCGGAACTCGAGCCCGACGAGGCGTCGTTCCGGGCGATCGCGCTTCTGGCGAGCGGCGGGGACGCGCGGATCACGCTCGACCCCGATACCGGGCTCAATCGGTACCTGTCGGGCCCTTACCCGCGGACGACGCTGGCCTACGCCTCGTCGACCGCGAACGACATGTCGCGTCCCGCATTCGCCCGCGTCTCCGGATTGGCAGCCGAGGGCTACGGTGATGGCGAAGCGCGCTTCGACGAGCTGCGCGACCGCTTGCGGGCGGCTTATCGCCTCCCGGACGACTGCGCGATCGTGTTTGCCCCCTCGGGAACGGATCTCGAGTATGTCGCGCTCGCCTGCGTCGCGGCGCGGGCCCCGGACGGGATCCACAATGTCTTGCTGGGCGCCGACGAGGTTGGCAGCGGTTGCATCCAGTCGGCGCATGGACGTTTCTTCGCCGAGGTCACCGCGCGGGGGGTGCCGGTTACTCCGGGACAATGCATGGCCGGCCTCGAGCGTGTCAGCCTGGCCGACGTGCCGGTCCGCTGCGCCGAGGGCAGGGCCCGGACCAGCGCGGCCGTCGCCGCCGATATCGACACCGAACTGGCGATCGCCCGCGGGATGTCGCGGCACACGCTGGTGCACGCAGTGCACGGCTCGAAGACCGGGCTGATCCTGCCCGAACTCGCCGACATCGATCGACTGCAGGCGGCCTGGGGCGATGCGGCGACTTTCGTCATCGACGCTTGCCAGGCGCGGATCACCACCGAAGCGCTGCACGACTACCTCGACCGGGAAGCCATCGTGCTCCTGACCGGATCCAAGTTCATGGGCGGGCCGCCGTTCAACGGCTTTGCGCTGATCCCGGCCGCCGTGGCCCGTCGCGTCAGCGCACTCCCGGCGGGCCTGGTAGACGTATTCAGCCGTGCCGAGTGGCCCGTCGGCTGGCCAGGTCGCGCGGCGCTGACGGACGAGGGCAATGCGGGGCTGTGGCTTCGCTTCGAAGCCTCAATCTTCGAGCTCGAGCGCTTCCAGGCGCTGCCGATGGCGGCCGTCGAACGCGTCATCGCGGCGTTCCAACAGGCTCTGCGCGAGGAGTTGGCTGAGCCGCTAGGATTGCTGCTGGTGCGCCCGTACGCGCCGGGAGAGGCCGACGAGGCGGTCGAGCACCCGATCGAAATGCGCACCCTGGTCACGCTCGACGTCAGCGGCCTGGCCTGCGCGCGCCGCTTCGAAGACGCCCAGCGCGTTCACCGCGAACTGGCGCTGGCCGGCATCCGGCTCGGCCAGCCGGCCCGGTGCGTCCGCACCGACGGTCACGAATGGGGCGGCACGCTCCGCGTCGGCCTATCGATGCCGCAGGTCGTCGAGTTTGCCGCGCTGGACGACGCCGCGCTCGACGAGGCCCTGCGAGGCGACATGCGGCGGATCGCCGACGCGCTTCGCGCCCTGATCTAGGCGTCGCCGCGCGCCTGGCGCCGTGCCAGCAGTTCCTCGCAGACGCGGTAGGTGCGCTCGTTGTCGACATCGACCGCCAGCGCCCCGTCGGTGAATTCGATCGCCCGAACCACCAGCCCGAGCCGGCGGCTCAACCGGCGCATCGCCGCCTCACGACTGAAAGCGCCGAGCCGCAGCAGCACGATGTTGTGCAGTCCGAACGCGGAGATCATCCGCCAGACGCTTTTCATGAACTGGCCGCCTCCGCGAAACACCTGCGCCCCTGCGTCGATCGCCTTGCGGTTGGCCAGCGCGTAGATGTTGCAGTTGGCGTAGTCGTCGTCGCGGAAATGGTAGAAGCCGCGCTGGCCCTCAGGATGCGCGGCGAGGACGTTGGCCTTGCGCGCCATCGCGGCCACCGCGTCGGCGCTGGCGAGCGCGGCGCGGACCTGGTCGACGGCATCGGGTGTGAGCAGGACGTTGTCGGCCGTGGTGACGATGAACGGCCCCGGATCGTCGAGCGTCGCGGCAACCAGACTATCGGCGAGCCGCGCCGCACTCGACACGAAGCGAATCGGCACCCCCCCGGCGGCGAAAGGGGCGACGACCGCGCGCAGTTCGGGCACGGCGTCGTCCTCGACCGAGATCCGAATCTCGGCAAGGTCGGGTAGCGCGCTGAGCGTGGCCAGCACGTGGGCGATCAGCGGCTTGCCGGCGATCGGCGCGAGGCACTTGTGCGACACGCCGGCGCGCGCCGCGAGCGGGTTGACCGCGCCGCGGCGCTGACCGGCCAGCACGATGGCAATGGCCGGCGCGTTAGCCATGCCAGTCGCGTTCGCGTGACATCGGACCCATCAGAGACTGAGAGGGGAACGCGCCGCCGTCAGTTGCCGAAGGTCCGCTGCCACCAGCCGCTGCGACGCTGACCATCGCCGGCATCACCGGCATCGCCGTCGCTGTCGGCCCTGGTTTCGCCGTTCGCATCGTTCGCCGCGACCGGCTCGACCACGGCGGGCTCTTCGACCTCCTCGGCCTTCTTGCGCCGCGAGCGCTTCGGCTTGGCCGCCACGGCTTCGCCTTCGGCTTCTGCAGGGGCAGGCGATTCGGCAGTCCCGGCATCGTCTTCGGCCGCTCCCTCGACTTCGCTCACCGCTGCCTTCTTGCGCCGCGAGCGCGGCTTGGGCGCGGGCTCGATGTCGGTTTCGGCCACCTCCTCGGCGGCGGGCTCGGCTTTGCGGCGACGGCTGCGCCGCTTCGGCGCCGGCACGTCCTCCGCAGGCTCTGCGGCCGGCTCCGGCTCGTCCGTCCGGTCCTTAGCTTCGGTTTCCGCAATCGCTTCGCCCGCTTCGGCTTCTTCGAAGCCCTCCGTCTCGCCGTGGGTCTCGCCCTCGGCATGACGGCGCCGGCGGCGTCCGCCACGGCGGCGGCGCCTCTTCGGGCGTTCGCCGGCCTCGCCACCATCCTCGGTGCGCGGGGCCGCTTCGCCTTCGTCGCCGTCCTCTTCGGACGGTTCATCGTCGCGCTCGTCGCGTTCTTCGCGGTCTTCGCGGTCCTCGCGGGCACGGCCCCGTCCGCCGCGACGGCGCCGGCGACGCTTGCCGCGCCCCTCGCCATCGCCGCGGTCTTCGCGGGTCTCGGCCTCGTCCTCGTCGTCGAACTCGTCTTCCTCCTCGAGAAGCAGCTCGTCCTCTTCCTCGGCCAGCGGCGCGAACTTGGGCATCGTCGTCGGACGGGGACCCGTCGACGTGACGCGCATCTTGGCGCCTTCCTGCTCGCCCTCGGGCAGGACCTCGACGGTCACCCCGTAGCGATCCTCGATCTCGGCGAGATCGGCGCGCTTGGCGTTGAGCAGATAGACCGCCGCCTCGGTTGAAGCATAGAGCGTGATCGTCGTGCCCTTGCCCTTGGCAGCCTCGTCCTCGATCAGCCGCAGGGCCGACAGGCCGGCGCTCGACGCCGTGCGGACGAGCCCCGTGCCGTCGCAGTGCGGACACGACCGCGTAGTCGCTTCGAGCACGCCGGTGCGCAGCCGCTGCCGGCTCATCTCCATCAGCCCGAAGCCGGAGATGCGGCCGACCTGGATGCGCGCGCGGTCGTCCTTGAGCGCGTCCTTCATCGCCTTCTCGACCTTCCGGATGTTCGATCCGTACTCCATGTCGATGAAGTCAATGACCACCAGACCGGCCATGTCGCGCAGGCGCAGCTGGCGGGCGATTTCGCGCGCGGCTTCGAGGTTGGTGTTGAGCGCTGTCGCCTCGATGCCGTGCTCCTTGGTCGAACGGCCCGAGTTGATGTCGATCGAGACCAGCGCCTCGGTCGGGTTGATCACGAGGTAGCCGCCGCTCTTGAGCTGCACGACCGGGTCGTACATCGCCGAGAGCTGGTCCTCGGCGCCGTAGCGCTGGAACAGCGGCACCGGATCGGCGTACTGCTTCACCCGCCGGGCATGGCTCGGCATCAGCAGCTTCATGAACTCCTTGGCCGCCTTGTAACCCTCGACGCCCTCGACCACGACTTCCTCGATCTCGCGGTTGTAGATGTCGCGGATTGCGCGCTTCACCAGGTCCGAGTCGGAGTGGATCAGCGCCGGGGCGCTCGAGGCGAGCGTGCGCTCGCGGATCTCGTCCCACAACCGAGCGAGGTAGTCGAAATCGCGGCGGATTTCGGTCTTGTTGCGCTGCAGGCCGGCGGTCCGCACGATCAGGCCCATCGAGCGCGGCAAGGTCAGCTCGCTGACGATCTGCTTGAGCCGCTTGCGATCGGCGCCGCTCGAAATCTTCCGCGAGATGCCGCCGCCGTGGCTCGAATTGGGCATCAGCACGCAGTAGCGCCCGGCGAGGCTCAGGTAGGTGGTGAGGGCGGCGCCCTTGTTGCCGCGCTCCTCCTTGACGACCTGGACCAGCAGCACCTGCCGGCGCTGGATGACGTCCTGGATCTTGTAGCGGCGGCGCAGCGCCTGGCGCTTCGCCTTGAGCTCGTCCATTTCCTTGGCCCGAGCCTGTCCGCGGCCCTGGCGGCGGCCTCGGCCCCGGCGCCCCCGGGGCGCTGGCTCGCCTTCCTCATCGACGACGATCTCGGCCTCGTCGGCCCCGGCGCCGTCGACGCTGTCTTCCTCCTCGTCCTCGTCTTCGCTGTCGTCGTCGACGTGGCCGCCCTCGATCGTCGCGACGTCGTCCTTCTCGCTCGTGTCGATCTCCTCGACGTGCGACAGGTCATCGTCGCCGTCGTCGGCTTCGAGCTCGTCGTCCTCCTCGTCGGCGCGCAACGCGGCCTCTTCTTCGGCGTGGGCGCGCTCCTCGGCGAGCAGCGCCTCGCGGTCGGCCTGCGGAATCTGATAGTAGTCGGGATGGATCTCGCTGAAGGCGAGGAAGCCGTGCCGGTTGCCGCCGAAGTCGACGAACGCCGCCTGCAGCGACGGTTCTACACGCGTAACTTTGGCGAGATAGATATTACCTTTGATCTGCTTGTGTTCGGCAGATTCGAAATCGAACTCCTCAATCCGGTTGCCCTTGAGCACCGCCACCCGGGTTTCTTCCGGGTGGCGCGCATCGATCAACATGCGCGTTGCCATCAAATAGTCTCCGGGCGCGTGCGGACGTCGTGCTCAGGCCGCTGAGGGCCGGGGCATACGCCTGGACGCGCCGATCTGTGTGGGTTCCGCCGCGGCTGCGGACGGAGAATGAACAGGCGCCGCCGGCAACAGGGCCAGGGGCGCCGCGGAACGTGTCTGCCGCAATGCGAAGGCGCGGGGAATTGGACTGCGCGAGAGCCGCCGCCGAGACGCAACCCTGAGGTTGCGGATTGGCGAAATGGCTCGAGCTTCTCATTGGGACATCAACCTGCAAGCAATTTCGGAGCGACGATTCGGGCTCCGAAGTGGCCGGCTACCTGGGATTTGGCCCAAGCCGCCGGACGCCGCGTAGCTAGCATCGGGGGAAAGTCTCGGCAACCTTATTGCGCGACCAAGCAAATTTCCCTTGGTGCGATGGATATCGCGCCGGTAACCATTACCCGGGGAATGATCTACCGCCTGCAGATCGCGCTCGTCTTTATCGCTCCGGTGATTTTACTCGCCGGGCTCTATGCGCTCGGCCATGCGCTTGGCGTCAGGGCGCCGCTGCTCGGGCGCGGCTACGTGATCCGGATCGAGTTGCCCGATCCGTCGGCCGGCGTCGGCCTCCCGCCCATTGCAGGGCCGCAGGATCCGGGCCGGCCGCTGGTGGTGATCGACGCCGGCCACGGCGGCCACGATCCCGGGGCTAGCGGCGAAGCGATCAAGGAGAAGGCGGTGACGCTCGCGCTCGCCCGCGCTTTGCGCGACCAGCTGGTGCGGGAAGGCGGAGTGCGCGTCGCGCTGACGCGGGAGGACGACCGGTTCCTCGTGCTCGAGGAAAGGGCCGAGATCGCCCGCGCACTCGGGGCCGACCTGTTCCTCTCGATCCACGCTGATTCCGCGGGCGACAAATCGGGCATCAGCGGTGCGAGCGTGTACACGCTCTCGGCGCGCGCCTCGAGCGAAGCCGCGGCGCTGTTCGCCGCGCGCGAGAACAGCGCCGACATGGTCAACGGCGTGCGTCTCTCCGAGCAGGGCGACAACGTCAGCGCGATCCTCGTTGAACTTTCCCAAAGGCGGACGCAGGAACGGTCGAACGAGTTCGCCTCGCTGATCCTGCGCGAGGGGCAGGGCCTGCTGGCGTTCCACCCGCAGGCGCAGCGCTCGGCGGCGCTGGTCGTGTTGCGCGCGCCCGATGTGCCCTCGGCGCTGTTCGAGGCCGGCTTCATTTCCAATCCCGGCGACGCCGGGCGGCTCGCCTCGCCGGAGGGCCAGCGGCGGTTCGCGGAAGTGATGGCTCGGGCGATCCGCGTCTTTTTCGCCCGTCAGGCGGGCGCCTGACTTCGCCGGCCGGGGGGAACTCGCGGAGGATTTGATCGCATCGGTGTGGCGTGCGACGGAATCGCCGTGCTAAGGGCCGCGCCAAGATGGCTGAAACCCAATCGACCGCCGGTGAATCCTTCACCTACCGCATCCGCCGCGAAGCGAGCGGAGCCGTAGCGTGGTTTCGCGAGAACTGGCGCGACAAGCGCTGGTTTCGCTGGGCCTCGATTGTCCTGGCCGGCCTCGCCGTGCTGTGGTTGCTGGTCTGGCTGCTGCTCGCGCGCGGGCTGCCCGATGCGGAAACGCTGCTCGATTACGAGCCGCCGCTGCCGACCGTCGTCCGCGGAGTGGACGGCGAGATAGTCCACTCTTACGCCCGTGAGCGGCGCGTGCAGCTGCAGTACAAGGATTTCCCGGCGCAGCTGGTCAACGCCTATACCTCGGCCGAGGACGAGACCTTCTGGAGCCACGGCGGGGTCGACATCACCGGGACGCTCAACGCGGTGTTCGACTACGCCACCAAGCTCGGCTCGGGCCAGCGCGCGGTCGGCGGCTCGACGATCACCCAGCAGGTCGCCAAGAACATCCTGCTCGGCAACGAGTATTCGATCACCCGCAAGCTCAAGGAGATGATTCTCGCGCGGCGGATCGAGGACGTGCTGAGCAAGCGCGAGATCATGGAGCTCTACCTCAACGAGATCCCGCTCGGCCGGCGCAGCTTCGGGGTGCAGGCGGCGAGCCGGGCCTATTTCGACCGCGACGTCGGCGACCTCGAGCTTCACCAGATGGCGTTCCTCGCGATCCTGCCCAAAGCGCCGGAGCGTTACGGGCGGGCGGCGAATGCCTCCGAGGCGATCGCGCGACGCAACTTCGTGATCGATGTCATGGCCGAAAACGGCCACATCACCGAGGCGCAGGCAGCCGCGGCGAAGGCCACGCCGCTCGGCCTGATCCGCCAGCAGCCGGAAGTGCGCTCGGCCGACGCCGGATATTTCCTCGAGGAAGTGCGCCGCCGGCTGATCGAACGCTACGGCGAGCAGGCTGAAGACGGCCCGCACAGCGTCTACGCCGGCGGCCTGTGGGTCCGCACCTCGCTCGACACGCAGATGCAGCCGGCCGCCCAGCGCGCCTTGCGCGCAGGCCTGATGCGCTTTTCCGGGGGCCGCGCCTGGCACGGTCCGATCGCCACGATCGACCCGGACAACGGCGATCTGACCCGGCAGCTCGCGTCGACCAATATCGGCATCAACTACCAGGACTGGCGCGTCGGCGTGGTCACCGCGCGCTCCGGCGCCTCCGCGACGATCGGGTTTGCCGACGGCAGCGAGGCGCCGCTGACCGGCCTGCCGGATGCGATCAAGGTCGGCGACGTCACCGCCGCTGCGCCGAGCGGCAACGCCTGGACGGTGCGCGCAGTGCCCGAAGTGCAGGGCGGGTTCCTGGCAATGGACCCCAACACCGGTCGCGTGCTGGCGATGCAGGGCGGGTTCGACTTCCGGCTCAGCGACTTCAACCGCGCGACGCAAGCCGACCGGCAGCCCGGTTCGACGATCAAGCCGTTCGTTTACGCGACCGGTCTTGACCTCGGCATGACGCCGGCGACGATGGTCCCCGACCAGAGCTACTGCGTCTACCAGGGTGCCGGACTCGGCGAGAAGTGCTTCCGCAACTTCGGCGGCGGCGGCGGCGGCGAGCACACGATGCGCTGGGGGCTCGAGCAATCACGCAACCTGATGACGGTGCACATTGCCGCCGATGCGGGGATGGAGAACGTCAACCGGACGTTCGAGCGCGTCGGCATCGGCAAGTACGAGAACTACCTGTCGTTCGCGCTCGGCGCCGGCGAGACTACCGTGCTCAAGATGGTCAACGCCTACGCCGCGCTGGCCAACAACGGGGTGCAGCACACCCCGACGCTGATCGATTACGTGCAGGACCGGCGGGGCAAGGTCATCTGGCGCGCCGATCAACGCGAATGCACCGGCTGCAACATGGACGAGTGGGATGGCAAGCCGATGCCACGCCTGCGCGAGCGCGGCCGCCAGGTGATGGACCCGCGGACCGCTTACCAGGTCACCCACATGCTCGAGGGCGTGGTCCAGCGCGGCACCGCGGTCGTGCTGCGCGACCTCGGCATGCCGCTGTTCGGCAAGACCGGCACCACCAGCGGTCCGACCGACGTGTGGTTCGTGGGCGGCTCTCCCGACGTCGTCGCCGGCGTCTACCTCGGTTACGACCGGCCGCGCAGCCTGGGCGGCTGGGCGCAAGGCGGGCGCGTCGCGGCACCGATCTTCAAGCAGTTCGTGCAGGAAACCCGCGCCAAGTGGTCGGGCCGGCCGTTCCTCGCCCCGTCGGGCGTGCGGATGGTGCGGATCGACCGGCGAACCGGCAACCGCGTGTTCGACGGCTGGCCGAGCGACGGGCCGCAGGCGGCGGTGATCTGGGAGGCGTTCAAGCCCGACACCGAGCCGAGGCGTTCGCGCCGCCAGGGCCAGGCCGACCAGCTGCGCGAACTGATCCTCGCCCAGCTCCGGCGCAGCGACGGCAGCGGAGCCTTGTCGGGCAATCCGGCCCAGGCGGAGGGCGAGCAGCAGACCGACTTCGTCGAGGAAAGCGGCGGGATTTACTAGAGGCTGCGCCCTCGGGCGCGACAATTGCCCATATGGACTCAGTCCGACCCCGCGTGCATAATCAATTTATGATGAAACGCCGCCTCTTGCTCGCCGCCGCGGTCGCCGCGCTTCTCGCCACTCCAGGAACTGCCGCGTTGCAGCAGGGACAGCACGTCCCCTCGCTGGTGACGCAGGGCGCGCTCGACGGGAAGCCCTTCCCGTTCAACCTGCAACAGGCGCTCCGCCAGGGGCCGGTGGTGCTGTATTTCTTCCCCAAGGCGAACACGCCGGGCTGCAATCTCGAGGCCAAGGCGTTCGCCGAGAAGATCAACGACTTCAAGCGCGCCGGCGCGCAGGTCATCGGCATGTCGGGCGATACGCTCGAGGATCTCGCCGAGTTCTCGAAGAAGGAATGCGCGGGCGCCTTCCCGGTGGCGCGCGCGACCCCGGCGACGATCCAGGCGTTCGACGTCCCGCTCGAGTTCAACGGCCAGCGCAACGAGAACCTGACCAGCCGCACCTCGTATGTGATCGCTCCGGACGGCGAGATCGTCCTGGTCCACTCGGACAACGACTGGAGCCAGCACGTGTCGCGGACGCTCGCGGCGGTGCAGTCGCTGCGCAGCTCCTGAGGCCACGCCGCCGGCGGGTCGGCTCGGGGACCCAGGCGCTCTCTGGCGCAAGCAAGCGGGCGACGGCCAAACTGCCGAGCTAGGCGAGCCGCCACTTCCCCTGACACGGCCCCTGCGCTAGGGCGCACCGCTTTCCGACGGAGACTTTCGCATGCGTGCCGAAGGGCAGGCCCATATCGACCGGATCGAGGCGGCGCTGGCGCTGGTGCGCCGCTCGCTCGACTGGGACCGCGCGGTGCGCCGCCTCGACGAACTCAACGCGCGCGTCGAGGACCCGACGCTGTGGGACAATCCCAAGCAGGCCGAGGACGTCATGCGCGAGCGCCGCCGGCTCGAGGCGGCGATCGGCACGGTCAACGAGATCACCCGCGAGATGGCCGATGCGATCGAGTTCGTCGAGCTGGGCGAGGCCGAGCGCGACGATGCGGTCGTGACCGAGGGGCTGCAATCGCTCGAGAAGCTCGCCGAGCGCGCCGACGCCGACAAGGTCCAGGCGCTGCTCGGCGGCGCGGCCGACGCCAACGACACGTATCTCGAAATCCACGCCGGCGCCGGCGGCACCGAGAGCCAGGACTGGGCCGAGATGCTGCTGCGGATGTACACCCGCTGGGCCGAGCGCAAGGGCTACAAGGTCGAAGTGGTCGAGTACGGTGCCGGCGAGCAGGCCGGCATCAAGTCGGCGACGCTGCTGATCAAGGGCGAGAACGCCTACGGCTACGCCAAGACCGAAAGCGGCGTGCACCGACTCGTGCGCATCAGCCCTTACGACAGCTCCGCGCGGCGGCACACGAGCTTCAGCTCGGTGTGGGTCTATCCGGTGATCGACGACAACATCGAGATCGAGATCAACGAGGGCGACCTGAGGATCGACACCTACCGCTCGTCGGGCGCCGGCGGGCAGCACATCAACACGACCGACTCCGCCGTCCGCATCACCCACTTGCCGACCGGTATCGTCGTCGCCAGCCAGAACGACCGCAGCCAGCACAAGAACCGCGCCACCGCGATGAACATGCTCAAGGCGCGGCTCTACGAGGCCGAACTGGCCAAGCGCGAGGCGGCGGCGGGCAGCGAGTACGAGGCCAAGACCGAGATCGGCTGGGGCCACCAGATCAGGAGCTACGTCCTGCAGCCGTACCAACTGGTCAAGGACTTGCGCACCGGTGTCACCTCGACCAGCCCGGGCGACGTGCTCGACGGCGAGATCGACGACTTCATCGCGGCCGCGCTGGCGCAGCGCGTGACCGGGGAGACTGTCGAAGTCGAGGACGTCGAATAGCTGCCGGGCATGGCCCTTGACGCGGGGCGCCACTGCCAGGGTTCGCGCCGTCGGCCCGCGACTACCTGACGATCGATTCGCAAGTGCGTCTCGCCCGAGCCGCGTGTCCCGGTTCGCCTCGCCGGTGGCGAGTGCCGCGGTCCCCGCACGCAGGCTTTGCCTTGCTGCGCTTGCCTAGCTAAGGCGCCCCGGGATGCATCGCCGGGCCACTCTCCTGCTGCCGCTGCTTGCGGGCCTTGCGGCCACGGCCGGCTGCTGGCGGCCGTCGCCTGATGCCGACCGGCCGGAAACCTCGCGCGAGTTTCCGCGCGCCTATCGGCCCGTGTCCGAGGCCTCGGCCAACGCTTTCTCGACCGAGGAGCTGCGCGACGATCGCAATGAGGCGAGCACCGTGATGGATCTCGCCGGAATCCGCCCGGGCATGACGGTGGCCGACATCGGCGCGGGCGAAGGGTATTACACGGTGCGCCTGGCCGAACGGGTTGGCCCCGAAGGCCGCGTGCTGGCGCAGGACATCGATGCCGGCGCACGCGACCGCCTGGCCCAGCGCGTGTTGCGCGAGCGGCTCGACAACGTCTCGGTGCGGCTGGGCACGCCCGACGATCCCAAGCTGCCCGAAAACAGCTTCGACCGGATCTTCATGGTGCACATGTACCATGAGGTCGAGGAGCCTTATGCGTTCCTCTGGCGGCTGCGGCCGGCGGTGCGCCAGGGCGGGCAGGTCATCGTCGTCGACATCGACCGGCCGACCGACGAGCACGGCATACCGCCGCGGCTGTTGTTCTGCGAGTTCGAGGCGGTCGGCTTCCGGTTGGTGGAATTTGTTCCTAACCCGGAGTTTGCCGGTTATTATGCGCAATTCGAGGCGGTCGGGCCGAGGCCGGAGCCGCAATCAATCAACCCCTGTGGCGAGCAGGGCCAAAATCAGGGGACCACGCCCTAGTGAGGCGTGAGCAGGAACGGTAAATGGCATTCAAGGGTCTGAAACCCATCGTTTATGGTGGTCGCGAAGTGTGGCCGCTGATCGAGGGCGGGAAGGGCGTATCGGCGACCAATCACATGAGCTCCGGCGCCTGGGCGGCGGCCGGGGGAATCGGCACGGTCAGCGCGGTCAACGCCGACAGCTACGACGCCGAGGGGCGGATCGTCCCGCAAATCTACAACCAGCTGACGCGTCTCGAGCGGCACGAGCAGCTGATCCGCTACGCGATCGACGGTGCGGTCGAGCAGGTCCGCCGGGCCTACGACATCGCCAGCGGCCGCGGGGCGATCAACATCAACGTGCTGTGGGAGATGGGCGGGGCGCAGCAGGTGCTCGAGGGCGTGCTCGAGAAGACCCGCGGCCTTGTCGCCGGAGTCACCTGCGGGGCGGGCATGCCCTATCGGCTGAGCGAGATCGCCGCGCGCTACAACGTCAACTACCTGCCGATCATCAGCTCGGCGCGCGCCTTCCGCGCGCTGTGGAAGCGCGCCTACCACAAGGTTTCCGAGCTGATGGCCGCAGTGGTCTATGAGGATCCGTGGCTGGCCGGCGGCCACAACGGCCTGAGCAACGCCGAAGACCCGCTCAAGCCCGAGGCGCCGTATCCCCGGGTCAAGGCGCTGCGCGAGACGATGCGCGCCGAAGGCATTTCGGACGACGTGCCGATCATCATGGCCGGCGGCGTCTGGTACCTGCGCGAGTGGGACGACTGGATCGACAATCCCGAGCTCGGCCAGATCGCCTTCCAGTACGGCACCCGACCCCTGCTGACCGAAGAAAGCCCAATTCCGCAGGGCTGGAAGGACCGGCTGCGCACGCTCGACGAGGGCGACGTGCTGCTGCACCGCTTCTCGCCGACCGGGTTCTACAGCTCGGCGGTGCACAATCCGTTCCTGCGCGCGCTCGAGGCGCGCAGCGATCGGCAGATTCCCTATTCGCGCGTCGAGGCCGGAGAGCACACCGTGCAGCTCGACGTCGGTGTGAAAGGCAAGAACTTCTGGGTGGCGCCGCGCGATCTCGAGCGCGCGCGCGCGTGGGTGGCGCAGGGCTTCAGCGAAGCGCTCAAGACGCCCGACGACACGGTGGTCTTCGTCAGCCCGAACGAGCGGGCGGTGATCCGCGAGGACCAGGCCGCCTGCATGGGCTGCCTGTCGCACTGCGGCTTCTCGTCATGGAAAGACCATGACGATTACACCACGGGCCGCCTCGCCGACCCGCGCAGCTTCTGCATCCAGAAGACGCTGCAGGACATCGCCCACGGCGGCGACACCGAGCAGAACCTGATGTTCGCGGGCCATGCCGCCTACCGCTTCAAGCAGGATCCGTTCTATTCGAACAACTTCACCCCGACGGTGAAGCAGCTGGTCGACCGCATCCTGACAGGCGATTGATCCGGGCCGGCAATCCTGGGTTCACTTGCGCCGCGGATAGCTCGCGGCCAAGTGGATGCCAGCCGCGCAAGCGATTCGACGGGAGTGAGAGCATGAGATTGGTGTTGGGCGGTATGGTCAGCGCCCTGAGCCTGGCGCTGGTGGCGTGCGATCTGGGTGGGGGCTCGTCAAATCCGAACCCGAGCCCGACTCCCACTCCTACGCCGACGACCACCCCGACGCCGACCCCGACGCCGACCACGATCGCCTACACCACGAGCGAGACGGCGCTGCAGTACACCACCGAGGACGGCGTCCAGCGGGTGGCCAATGCGCAGTCGGTGGCCCCGGCGATCGGCTCGGTGTTCGCCTTCACCCCCGCGCAGAACGGCTACACCTACACGCTGCTCAACGGCACGGTGAACCCGTCGGCGTCGGAGGCGGCGATCTTCACCGCCGCGAGCGGCAAGACCTGCGACGTGACCCCGTTGTGCTTCGGCAACGGCTTCGCCTTCCAGCAAGTCGACGCCAATCCGGGCAGCTACATCCTCACGCGCTTGCTGTCGGGGCCGGGCAACCCGCTCATCGTGCTCAATTTCACCAGCTTCGGGACCTTCATGGAGTCGTTCGTCGATGCCGGCGGAGGCCCGCGTCAGCACGTCGACCTGCGGCCCTTTGCCTACGGTGTCGCATCCGATCCGGCGATCGTGCCGACGACCGGGACTACGACCTTCAATGGCCTCGTCCTCGGGCAGGCGACCGGCAACAAGCCGGGCGCCACCGGAACCTCGAACATCTACAAGGTGACCGGCACGTTCCAGCTGGTCGCCAACTACGCTGCCAGTACGGCGACGCTCAAGCTGGTCCTCGATGGCGATGCGACCGGCTGCACGACCTGCCCGCCCGACCTCGACGTGACCTACGATTCGACCTCGGGCACGATCGCCGCCGGGGTGATGACCTTCGCGCTGCCGGGCGGGGGCTCCGCCCGGTTCTTCCTCGCCGGCGGGCAGGCCGCGGCGGGCTCGACTGCGGCGATCCCGCCAACCGAGGTTGCCGGATCGTTCGCGCTGACCGCGGCGGACCCCAACGACACCGGCGTGACGATGATCATCGCCGGCGCCGGCGGCGGCGCCCGCTAGCGGCGCGCCACAGGCTCAGTCGAACTCCCAGCCGCGCTCGCCGTGGCTGGCGATGTCCAGGCCCTGGCGCTCGTCTTCCTCGCCGATGCGCATCGGCAGGAGCAGCGAGACCGCCGACGCAGCAATGGCCGTGGCGACGGCGGAGTAGACGGCCACCGCGACGACCGCGAGCGCCTGGGCGCCGAACATCGCCCCCATGGTCATGCCGTCGGCATAGCCGGCGCCGCCGAGCGCGGGCGACAGGAACGGCGCCAGCAGCAACGAGCCGAGCATGCCGCCGACCCCGTGCACCGCGAACACGTCGAGCGAATCGTCGATCCGCAGGCGGTTCTTGACCAGCTGGATCGCGTAGTAGCACAGCAGGGCCGCGAGCACGCCGATCGCGATCGCCGCGCCCGGCGAGACGAAGCCGGCGCTCGGCGTGATCGTTGCCAGACCGGCGATGGCCCCGGTGGCGAAACCGACGGTCGTCGGCTTGCCGAAGGTCACGCGCTCGATCGCAAGCCAGACGAGCGCCGCGGCCGAAGCCGCGGCGTGGGTGTTGATGATGGCCGAGGCCGCACCGTCGTTGGCCGCGAGCGCCGAGCCGCCGTTGAATCCGAACCAGCCGACCCACAGCAGCATCGCCCCGATCATCGTCAGGCCGGGGGCGTGCGGCAGCAGCGCCGGGCCGGGGAAGCCCTGCCGCTTGCCGAGCAGCAGCGCGATGACGAGGGCCGAGACACCGGCGGTCGTGTGCACCACGATCCCGCCGGCGAAGTCGAGTGTGCCGACCTGCGCGAGCCAGCCGCCGCCCCAGATCCAATGTGCCACCGGCGCGTAGACCAGCAGGCCCCAAAGCGCGCAGAACACCACGACCCACGAGAACCGCGCGCGATCCGCCCAGGCGCCGATCATCAGCGCCGGCGTGATGGCCGCAAAGGCGAGCTGGAACATGGCGAAGGCGCTTTCCGGAATCGCCATTCCGGCGCGCACCTCAGCGAGGCCCTCGAGCATCAGCGCGCCACTGCCGAGCCAGCCGCCGGATACGGTGCCGAATGCGACCGTGTAGCCCACCGCGATCCACAGCAGCGAGGCGATCGACGCGACCGCGCCGATCTGCAGCAGCACCGAGAGCAGGTTCTTGGCCCGCACGAGGCCGCCGTAGAACAGCCCGAGCCCGGGCAGCGTCATCAGCAGGACGAGCGCAGTGGAGGCGAGGATCCAGCCGGTGTCGCCGCTGTCGGCGACCGGCGCAGCCGGCGATTGCGCGAAGGCGGCGGCGGGCAGCACGGCAAGAGCCGCGCCGATGGCGAGTGTGCGAAGCATCGTATCCCCCTGACCCGCGCTGACGGCGGTTTCCCGGTGCGTACCTATGACAGGATCGGCGCTCCGGGCAAGCCGCCGCGATGGGCGAAAAAGGCCCGATCCCGGTTGAAGCGATGGGGCCGCGCGCGATAGGGGAGGCGAATGCTTCGGGGCCTCCTGCTGATCGTTGGCGTGCTACTTGCCGGCCCGGCCGTCGCGCAGGAGCGCGCGGTACCCTACTGGGCCTCGCTGCGCGTGGACGAGGTGAACATGCGCGTCGGCCCGAGCGCCGATTACCCGATCGAATGGGTCTATCGGCGCCAGGGCCTGCCGGTGAAGGTGGTGCGGGTGATGCAGGGCTGGCGGCTGGTCGAGGATCCGGACGGCGAGCGCGGGTGGATCGTTGCCCGTCTGCTCACCCCCGAACGCGGCGCGCTGGTGATCGGCGAGGGCCTGGCCGAGATGCGCGCCGAGCCTTCGCCGGGCGCGCGCCTGCTGTGGCGCGTCGAGCCGGGCGTGTCGGGTCGCCTCGGACGGTGCGACGCGGGCTGGTGCAAGCTCGAGGTCGGCGGCCGCGAGGGATGGGTTCCGGCCGAGCGCCTGTGGGGCGCCGGCGACCCCTAGCGCCGCCCAGCCGCGTTCCCGCCCCTTAGCAAAGCTCCACGGCGACCGCGGTGCCCTCGCCGCCGCCGATGCACAGGCTGGCCACGCCGCGCGCGAGGCGCTTCTGCCTGAGCGCGTTGAGCAGGGTGACGATGATCCGCGACCCGCTCGCACCGATCGGGTGGCCGAGTGCGGTGGCGCCGCCGTGGACGTTGATCTTCTCGTGCGGGATGCCGATGTCGCGCATCGCGAACATCGCCACGCAGGCGAACGCCTCGTTGACTTCCCACAGGTCAACGTCCTCGACGCTCCAGCCGGCGCGCTCGAGCACCTTGCGAATCGCGCCGACCGGCGCGGTGGTGAAATCCTTCGGCTCCTGCGCGTGGGCGGCCATGGCGACGATCCGCGCGACCGGAGCCTTGCCCTGGGACCTGGCCACGCTCTCGCGCGTCAGCACCAGCGCCGCGGCGCCGTCGGAGATCGAGCTCGAGGTGGCGGCGGTGATCGTGCCGTCCTTGGCGAAGGCGGCCCGCAGTTCGGGGATCTTGGCCGGGTTGCCCTTGCCGGGCTGCTCGTCGGTGTCGACCGTGACCTCGCCCTTGCGGGTCTTGACGGTGACCGGGACGACCTCGTCGGCGAAGGCCCCGGACTGGATGGCCTCGTTCGCGCGGGCCAGCGAGGCGATCGCGTAATCGTCCATCTCGGCCCGGGTCAGCTGGTACTCGTCGGCGGTGCACTGGGCGAAGGTGCCCATCGCCCGGCCTTCCTCGTAGGCGTCCTCGAGCCCGTCGAGGAACATGTGGTCATAGGCCGTGTCGTGGCCGATGCGCGCGCCCGAGCGGTGCTTCTTGAGCAGGTAGGGGGCGTTGGTCATGCTCTCCATCCCACCGGCGACGACGACGTCGACGGTGCCGGCGGCGAGCGCCTCGGAGCCCATGATGACGGTCTGCATGCCGCTGCCGCAGACCTTGTTGACGGTCGTCGCCTGGACCGACTTCGGCAGGCCGGCCTTGAGTGCGGCCTGGCGCGCGGGCGCCTGGCCGAGGCCGGCCGGCAGCACGCAGCCCATGTAGATCCGGTCGATCGTCTCGCCGGCGACCCCCGCGCGCTCGACCGCGGCCTTGACGGCGGTCGCGCCGAGCTCGGTGGCCGAGACGTCCGCCAGGGCGCCCTGCATCCCGCCCATCGGCGTGCGCGCGTAAGACAGGATGACGATCGGATCGGATTCGCTGAAAGTGGGCATGGGGAGAAGCGGCCTCTTGCATGAGTGGGGAGGGATGGGGATTACCTAGTGATGCCTCGGGGCCAAGACAATCGGGTGACACGGTTCCGGATTGTGGCGGTCGCGCTGCTCGGCGTGCTGGCCGCATGGGCCCTCCCGGCGCCCGCGCAGACCGCCCCATGGCGCAACGTCGGAGGGTCGCTGCGGCAGATCACCGAAATCGCCGCCATCGAGCAGTTCGCCCGCGATCATCCGTACAGCAGCAACGTCCACCTGGCGCTGCTCAACGCCTATCTCGAGGCGGGGAGGATGGACGCTGCGTGGCAGGAGATCGAGTTCCTCGCGACCCGCGGCTACGTGTTCAGCGAGGCGGGGCGCGCCGGCCTGCTCGCGTCGTTCGATGGGCCGCTGCGTGACAGGTTGCAGGCATTGCTCGCGGCCGGGCCCGAGCCGCTGGCGGCGAGCGAGACCTTTGCCACCGTGCCGGCCGAGGCCGAGCTGGTCGAGTCGCTCGCCTGGGACGAAAGCCGCCGATTGCTGTTCGTCTCGACCGTGGTCTCGCGTGCACTGTTCCGGCGCGACTCCGACGGGCGCTGGGAGCGAATCGCGCTAGCCGGCACCGGCAGCCTCGGCGGCCTGGCGTTCGACCCTGCCCGAGGGCGGCTGTGGATCGCCTCGGGAGTCTATGACGAGACCCCCGACCCGGCGACCGCCTTTCGCGGCCTTATCGGCTATGCGCCCGACAGCGGCGACACGGTCAGGATCGCCGGGCCGGCGGCCGGCAGCCCCGGCGACATCGCGGTCGGCGAGGACGGTACGCTCTACGCCAGCGACCCGCTCAACGGGGCGATCTACCGCGCGGCCGGAGGCGCGCTCGAAACCTGGGTCGCGCCAGGCACGTTCCGCTCACCTCAGGGCCTGGTCCCGTGGGAGGGCGGGGCGATCGTCAGCGACTACGGCTACGGCCTGGCCTTCGTCGACCCGGCCGGGAAGGCGTGGCGGATCGATTCGGACGCGCCGGCGCTGCTCGACGGGATCGACGGCATGTGGCGGCGCGGCCAGACGATCGTCGCCGTGCAGAACGGGGCTCGTCCGGCGCGTATCGTCGAGCTGACGATGGCACCCGATGGCCGCCGTATCACCGCGGTGCGCGAGCTCGAACGCGCCCACCCGGCGTGGACCGAGCCCCTCGGCGCGGCGATCGTCGGCGACAGCCTGGC
>JAEZES010000196.1 GCA_023432995.1 Pseudomonadota bacterium | reverse complement strand
CGCCACCACAGAAACAGCCCGGCGCCGATGATGATCGCCGCGCCGAGCAGCGCGGTGGCGTCGGGCCGGTCGCCGAAGAACATCGCCCCGAGCACTGTCGCCATCAGCAGCTGGCCGTAGGTCATCGGCGCCACGGTGCCGGCGCCGGCCCGCGTCGTGCCCATGTAGATCAGCCACTGCGCCAGCGTGGCCGTGAGCCCGATGAACACGCACCGGGCAACGACGCTCCAGTGCGGCCAGCCGACGTGGAACCCGTCGAGATCCGCCAGGTGCCCCGCCGCCGTCGCAACGAGGAGGACGAGCATCGCCGTGACTGACATGTAGTACTGCATCGCGAGGATGCTCGCCCGGCCGTGAACCTTACGGTTGGCGATGATCGTCACCGCCATGCCGGTCGCCCCCATCAGCGGGAAAAGGACACCCCATCCCGCCGTCTCGAAGTTGGGTTTCAGCACCAGGTAGACACCGGCAAAAGCGACCAGCGTCGCCGCCCAGGTCGAGACGCGCGCCCGTTCGCCGAGCACCAGCATCGCCAGCACGGCGGTAATCATCGGCTGGGTGAAGGCGATCGTGGTCGCCTCGGCCAGCGGCATCAGCCACACCGCGAGAAACATCCCGACGGCCGAGAGGCTGATCGCCACGCCCCGGAGCCACTGCAGCGGATCCTTCGGCAGCCGCAGCGCCGGCGCGCCTTCGGCCCGGTAAAGCAGGACCGCCAGCAGCAGCGTGCCGGCGACATAGCGTGTCGCCGCCATCGCCGGCGCCGGCCATTGACCGGCCATGCCCTTGATGATCGCATCGCCGATCGACAGGGTGCAGAAGCCGGCAAGGGCGTAGAGCAGGCCGGCGCGATCGGAATGCAACTGAATAATCCCCAGCGACTGGCGGGGCTTGGGGCTTAAGAGGTGAAGGCCCGGCCCGCAAGGATCGACACCGGCAGCTCGCGGCGGAACGCCGCACCGGCGGTTTCCGCCACCGAGTACTTGTCGCTCTCGCCGATCGTCCGCCGGAGCACCAGCTCGCCGAGCAGGCCGACCGTCACCATCTGGCCGCCGAACAGCACGAGCAGCGTGCCGAGCACGAGCAGCGGGCGATTGCCGATCGGCTGTCCCAGCGACCACAGCACCGAAAGGTAAGCGAGAATCGCGATGCCGAGGCCCGACAGCAGCAGGCCGCCGCCGCCGAACAGGTGCAGCGGACGCGCGCCGTAACGGGTGTTGAGCCACACGGTCAGCAGGTCGAGCGCGCCCTTGACCAGCCGCTTCGCGCCGAACTTGGACTTGCCGAACCGGCGCGCACGATGCTGCACGGGGATCTGGCCGACCCGGTAGCCGCGCGCGTGGAGCAGGGCCGGCACGAACCGGTGCAGTTCGCCATAGAGGTTGAGCTCGTCGAGCGCTTCGCGGCGATAGGCCTTGAAACCGCAATTGTGATCGTTGAGCTCGAGCCCGAAGGCCTTGTTCACGGCTCCGTTGAACAGGCGCGAGGGCAAGGTCTTGTCGAGCGGGTCGTTGCGCACCTGCTTCCACCCGGAAACGATGTCGGCGCCCTCGTCGAGCGCGCCTAGGAAGGCGCCGATCTCGCTCGGGTTGTCCTGCAAGTCGGCGTCCATGCTGAACACGACCTGCCCGCGCGCGGTGCCGAAGCCGGCCGAGAGCGCAGCCGACTTGCCGAAATTGCGGCGGAAGCGGATCAGGCTGATCCGCGGATCGCGCGCGATCAGCGAGCGGATGACCTGCTCGCCGCCGTCGCGGCTGCCGTCATCCACGAAAATGATCTCGAAGCTCTTGCCCAAGGCTTCGCAATTCTCAACGATTTCGCCGTACAGCGTCTCGAGGCTTTCCCGCTCGTCGAGGAAAGGCACGACGAAGCTGAGCTCGACGCCGCTGGCCACGACAGGAGGGATCGGCGCTTCAAACGACATCGGGCTGCCTTCTCGGGTCGGTCGGACCCGTCGTAGGCAGCGGGTCGAAAGAATTGGTTAACGCTGTTTGACAGGGGGTTGCGGGGGATGATCGGGACGGCACTGGCGACTTTGGCCATGGCGTTCATGGCGATGATGCCGGGTGCGGTCGTGGGCTGCAAGAGCCGGGCAAACACCGCGCTGCTCGCCGCGTTGGCGGCGGCCTCACTGGCCATCTCGCTGATGACCACGGCGCTGGTCGGCATCGCCTTGCACGCGATCGTCGGTGTTGGCTTGCCAGCCTGGGCGCTCGGGCCAACCTCGCTGGTGCTGGCGGGTGCGGCATTGGCCCTCACCCGCGCGAATCCTTCGGCGAGGCTGCCTTTCGAATGGCCGGCACTGGCACCGGTCGTCGCTGCCGCGATGTTTGCCGCGCTGATCTATTCCCTTGGCTTCACCGACCTTTCGGACGGTGGCCTGCGCATCCACGCTTGGTACAATGCCGACTGGTTCAAGCATCTGGCTCATACGCACGCGCTGGCCGACTACGGCGTTCCCGCACGCGACATCTTCGCCAATGGCCGGCCGCTCCACTACTACTGGTTGATCTACATTCTGCCGGGTGCCGGAGCGTCGTTCGGCGGCGATGCCTGGACGGCGATGTACATCGCAAATTTCGTCTTCGTGTCGCTGCTTTTCCTGGTGTTCTATGGCTTGCTTCGTGCGACGGGACTTGTCCCGCTTGTCGCCGCGGCGACGGTGGTCATTGCGACCATCGCGGTCGCGCCTACGGGCACCTGGATCGAGCTGTGGCGCGATGGGGCCCGAGGCGTGCTCACCAACAGCATGTTCGCGCCGGCCGAACCGCCCTTCACCGCCTTCATCTGCATCATACCGCAGCACGCGTTCGCGCTGGCCCTCCTGCTCGGCTGGGCTGCCGTAACCGTCGACGATAGCACCCATGGCGCGCCCCGTGCGCGGTGGATCGTCGTCGCAGCGCTCGCAACCGTGCTTACTATCTCCACGCTGTTCGGCGCGGTACTGCTCGCGATCTACGGCCTGACCGAACTGCGCAATCGGCGGCTGCAGGCCGTGCCGGAACTCGTTGCAGTCGCGGTGATGGCCGCGCTGCTCGTGCTCGTGCTGGGCGTGATCAAGATCGACGACGCGCACTCTGCGCTGCAAAGCCCGGTCTTGGCCGACGCACCGAGCGAATTGTCAGCTCTCGAGCGTGCAATCCACTCGCTCAGCGTGGTCATCGGCAAGAACGGGCTGGCGCTCGTGATCGCGGTCATATTCGCAGCGAAGTGGAAGCCCGAGGGCGAGCGACAGCGGACCGCGCGCGACCTTGCGATCCTCATTATCGCTCTCGCCCTCACGGTAAGCTTTGCCGTCGAATTCGTCTTCGGAACGCGGCTTTCCTGGGAGTTCCGCCTTCGCATCGCCAACTTGCCGACGATCTCGATTGCGATCATCGGGGGGTACTTCGTCTCGCGCGGCTGGCAATCGGGAGGCCGCGCTCGGCTGGCCGCCATAGGCGTCCCCCTGGTGCTCCTGATCCTAGCGGTGCCCAGCCTGATTCTCGCCAATGCGTGGGTAGGACAGAAGACCGATCCCTACGCGACGATCATTCCCCGGGACGATCGGCAAGCGCTCGAGACCTTGCGGCGGCTGAGTGCGCCACGAGACGTGGTCTGGCAATACCCGGAGAAACCATACCTGTCAGACATACCCGGACGCGACAGCTGGAGTGTCGTGATCGCCGGGCGAACCAATGTCGCGACCGAGCGGGCGACCGATTATCCTGCGGCCTACCCCGACATCCAGCGCGCCTATCGTTACTTCGCCGGGGAAGACGTGCCGGTTCCCGAGTCCGTCGACTGGATTTACCTGTCGCGCGCCCTTCATCCGCAGAGCTATGACGCGCTCCTCGCGCGGCTCGCGGCGCCAGGCAGCGGCTGGCACCGCCGCGCCTGCTATCCGGATGCCTGCGTGTTCGAACGCGCTCCGCTCAGGTAGCCGGCAAGTCCGAACAGGCCATCGCCCGCGATGCCAACCAGCCGTGCGAGTAGGGCGAGCATCGCCGCCGCGCCGGCACCTTCTACAGGTCCGGCGAGAGCCATGAGCACCGCTTCGCGCACGCCGATGCCGCCTGGCGCGATCGGAACGAGGAAGCCCGCGACCCACGCGACGAAGAAGTAGCCCGCCAGGCGGCCCGGCTCGTCGGCGATCCCGCCGAGACTGCCGAGCGCAACCACGATCAGGGCGAAGGCGGCAAAGAACAGCAGCTGCAGGGCCAGGCTTCGCACGAGGGGCCGCGTGGACGGCAATGCGAGCGCGCCGCCGACGCCCGCGAAGAGGATCGGCACCCACAGTCCGCCGCGGGCGAGCAGCCCGGCTGCCAGGGCCAGGGCCACGGCGACGTGCAGCGCGGCTTCCACCAGGCTGGCATGGGCCATCGCCCCGTGCGCCAGGCCCTGGCCGCGCCCCATGACGTGGCGCGAGGCGTACTGGAACACCGAACCCGGAAGGTATTTGGCGATCGTACCCGGTCCGTAGATCGCGACCGCCTGGGCGGCCGAAAGCTTGCGATCGGGGGCAGCGAGCGCGCTCCACGCCGCGGCAAGGAGGGTTAGCGATACGGCATAGGCCGCAGCGAGCGCCGCGACTCCCAGCCAGTCGCGCCAGCCCAGCCTGGCCATGAGCGGTGCCAGATCGAGCCTGGAGACGGCCAGGGCAAGATAGACGAGACACGCGGCGAGCACGGCCAGCCCCGCCCAGCGCAACAGGGCCTTGCCCCGGAGCCTGGCCGGCGTTTCAGGCACGGTGGGAAAGGAGGCTCGTGTTGTCCGGGTAAGGCACGCAGAACGACCGGCCGTAATGGCGCCGTTCGACGAGACCGCAGCGCTCTATCCCGTCGCGATAGCGCCGGCGCCCCGAATCGTCGAACAGGACGATGCCGTCGGGCTTCAGCCGCGGCAGCGCGGCTTCGAGGCAGGCGATCCGCTGGCGCCCGTCGACCACGATCAGGTCGAACGATCCGTCGACCGACTGGATGGCGCCGACGTAATTGGCCGGCTGCTCGATCGACCGTTCGAGCAGCGTCACGTTGCGGAACGGCCTGAGCAGCTCGCGAAATTGCGCGATGAAGGCGGCGTCGTGCTCGACCGATACGACTTCCGCGGCGCGCCGCGCGAGCCACGCCGTGCTCGCCCCCGCCCCGTACTCGAAGACCCGGGCCGACGGACGTGCCCGCAGGAACGCCTCGACCTCGCGCGTCGCCTCGACGTTCCACCACGGAAGGTCGAGAGCGACCATCCTGCGCGTGTCGTAAATCGCCAGCAGCGAGACCGTCCAGCGCCGCCAGCCGTATGGATCGGCGCGCCGCGCCCAGTCGGTCAGCCGGTCGCCCGAATCTCCACGCGCAACGCCTTGAACGAAATCGACGTACGCCCGCTTCACCGCATGCATGGACACCTCCGTTGGGCGGTCGGCTAACAAGAAAACATTAACCAAGGGATACTAGTCAGGAGCGAGCGAAGGCAGTGGTTAGCAAAGCCTCAAGCCTTGGCGGCTAAGAGGTGCGGTGCCGGGAGCTGCTGCCGCCGCTGACAGCTGATCGACGAGCGAGGACGGTAGATGAGCGCATTCGGACGCAAGAACGGGATCGGTGGGATGGCGCCGGGGGCACGCCCGAGCTTCGGCGTGGCCAAGCCGATGAAATCCGGCGTCCCCGTGTCCGCCCCGCACACCCCAGCCCCGGGCGGCGAACAGTTTCCGCCCCTGCCCGGCGAGATGGACCCCGCGGCGGCGCCGGCGAACGGCCCCGGCGGCCGCAACAGCGACGCGATGTCGCGGCTGGCCGAGCGCACCAACGCTGCGGTCGGCAGCGGCAACTCCGAGGTCGGCGGCTTCGAGGCCTCGGTTCACAAGATCAAGGAGCAGGTCCTCCCGCGCCTGCTCGAGCGCGTCGATCCCGAGGCCGCGGCAACGCTCAGCAAGGACGAGCTGAGCGAGGAATTCCGCCCGATCATCATGGAGGTGCTGACCGAGCTCAAGGTCACCCTCAACCGCCGCGAACAGTTCGCGCTCGAGAAGGTGCTGATCGACGAGCTGCTCGGCTTCGGCCCGCTCGAGGAGCTGCTCAACGACCCCGACGTCAGCGACATCATGGTCAACGGCCCGCTGCAGACCTACATCGAAAAGAAGGGCAAGCTGCAGCTCGCGCCGATACAGTTCCGCGACGAATCGCACCTGTTCCAGATCGCCCAGCGCATCGTCAACCAGGTTGGCCGCCGCGTCGACCAGACCACGCCGCTGGCCGACGCCCGCCTCAAGGACGGCAGCCGCGTCAACGTGATCGTCCCGCCGCTGAGCCTGCGCGGCACCGCCATCTCGATCCGTAAGTTCTCCGAGAAGCCGATCACGATCGACATGCTGTGCAGCTTCGGCTCGATGAGCGAGAAGATGGCGACGGCGCTCAAGATCGCCGGCGCGTGCCGCATGAACATCGTCATCTCGGGCGGTACCGGTTCGGGTAAAACGACGATGCTCAACGCGCTGTCGAAGATGATCGACCCGGGCGAGCGCGTGCTGACGATCGAGGACGCGGCCGAGCTCCGTCTGCAGCAGCCGCACTGGCTGCCGCTCGAAACGCGCCCGCCGAACCTCGAAGGCCAGGGCGCGATCACCATCGGCGACCTGGTCAAGAACGCGCTGCGTATGCGCCCGGACCGGATCATCCTGGGCGAGATTCGCGGCGCCGAGTGCTTCGACCTGCTCGCCGCCATGAACACCGGCCACGACGGCTCGATGTGCACGCTTCACGCGAACAGTCCGCGCGAGTGCCTCGGCCGTATGGAAAACATGATCATGATGGGCGACATCAAGATCCCCAAGGAAGCGATCAGCCGCCAGATCGCCGAATCGGTCGACCTGATCGTCCAGGTCAAGCGCCTGCGCGACGGCTCGCGCCGCACGACCAACATCACCGAGGTCATCGGCATGGAAGGCGACGTGATCGTCACCCAGGAGCTGTTCGCGTTCGAGTACCTCGACGAGAGCGAGGACGGGAAGATCATCGGCGAGTTCCGCTCGTCGGGCCTGCGCCCGTACACGCTCGAGAAGGCGCGCCAGTTCGGCTTCGACCAGGCCTACCTCGAAGCCTGCCTGTAAGGCAGGACCCCTCAGGCAAGCTGCGCTATCGAAGGCTTGGGTCCGCGACGCCGGCCCTGGCCGGCGCTGGATGAGGGCTCTGCCTAGGCTCCGAGCCAGCCCATCACCCCGAGCGCCAGCAGCGTCACGCCGGGAAAGAACGCGAGGAAGAACACCGCCGTCCACGGCATGCAGCCGACCGCGTCGATGCGCTTGCGCCGCAGCCGGCGGCGCTCGGCGACGGCCGAGGCGACGGCGATCAGCAGCAACAGGCTCCCGGCCAGCGCGGCCAGGGTGGCGTCGCTCGCGAACAGCAGGAAATCCGGTTCCTTCATCGCGCGCGATATGGTCGGCGAGCGCGCGCGCGGCAATCCCGGGAGCGGCGCTTGATCGCCGGCCGCGTCCGCCTATGGCGGAGCCGTGCATGCCGTCCCCGCCCGCCGCCCGCTCCTTGCGCTGCTGATCCGGCTCGGCGCCATCGCCGCGCTGGCGACGATGTCGGCGCTGATCAAGCTTGCGGCCGAGCGCGGCGTGCACCTGCTCGAGATCATGTTCTGGCGCCAGTTCCTGACGATCCCGATCGCGCTCGGCTGGGTGCTGGCGACGAGCGGCATCGCCACGCTGGCGACGCGGCGCCCGGGCACGCATTTCCTGCGCGGGCTCTACGGCACGATCGGCATGGTGCTCAACTTCGGCGCCGTCATCCTGCTGCCGCTGGCGGAGGCGACGACGATCAACTTCACGGTGCCGATCTGGGCCGTGCTGCTGTCGATCGTGCTGCTGAAGGAAAAGGTCGGCGTCTGGCGCTGGTCGGCGGTGGTCCTCGGCTTCGCCGGGATCCTCGTGATCGCGCAGCCCGGCGGAAACCATTTCCCGCTCTACGGCGCGCTCGTGGCGCTCGGCGGCGCGTTCATGATCGCGCTGATCTCGATCCAGATCGCCGATCTCAACCGCACCGACAAGCCGCTGACGATCGTGTTCTACTTCGCGCTGTTCAGCACGCCGCTCACCGCGCTTTCGCTGCCGTTCGTCGCAACGTCGCACGATAGCGAAGGCTGGCTCCTGCTGCTCGGGATCGGCCTCACGGGCGCGCTCGGCCAGTTGCTCCTGACCGCCGCGCTGCGTTTCGGCTCGGTCGCGAGCGTGATCGTGATGGACTATTCAGGGCTGTTCTGGGCGACGCTCTACGGCTGGCTGCTGTTCGAGACGCTGCCGCCCACCAGCACCTGGCTCGGCGCGCCGCTGATCGTGGTTGCCGGGCTGGTCATCGCGTGGCGCGAGCACAAGCTTGCGCGGCGAGGCGCGCCCGAGGTCGCGCGCGCCGGGGGAACCTAAAAAGGTGCGAGCGGTTCTCAGCCCGACCACTCAAAGAGAGTCGAAAGGACTAGAACAATGGTTCGCAAGATCATCGTCGCGCTCGGTATCGCGGCGTTTTCGCTGACCGCCGCCGCCTGCAACACCGTCAAAGGCGTCGGCGAGGACATCGAATCGGTTGGCGAGGCGGGCGACGAGGCCATCTGAGCCGTCGCGCCACATCGACACAGGGTCGCAAGGCGCCCGCCGACACCCTCCGGCGGGCGCCTTTCTATTGGCCCGCTGTCCGGCGATAGACCAGCGTGAGATTGTTGGCCGGCATCGGCACTCTGCGGCTTCGCTCGAAACCGCAAGTCCGCGCGAGCTCGTCGAGCCACTCGACGCTTCGCAATCCCCAGGCGGGATTGCGCGCCCTGAGGCTGGCGTCGAACTCGAGGTTCGAAGGCGCGGTCTCGACGGCCGCTTCCAGGTACGGGCCATAGAAGATCAGCGGCGCGCCGGCGCCGAGCCGTTCCGCGGCGCCGGCGAACAGGCCCTCGGTCGCGGCCGGCGGGCTGATGTGGACCATGTTGATGCACACGATCGCATCGGCCCGCGGCACGGGCCAGGGCGGTCGCGAGGCATCGAGCGCGAGCGGCGACAGCAGGTTGGGCAGGCCCTCGGCTTCGCGCCAGGCGGCGATCGAGGCGCGCGCGTCCTCGTCGGGATCGCTCGGCTGCCACTCGAGCTCGGGAAAGGTGCGCGCGAAGTGCACGGCGTGCTCGCCGGTGCCGCTGGCTATCTCGAGCACCAGTCCCGTGGACGGGAGCTCCTCGGTCAAGACCGCGGCAATCGGTTCGCGATTGCGGCCGGCGGCCGGGGCGTGCCGCTTCATCTCATGCCTCCTTCCGCAGCCGCCCGACCATCTCAGGAGGCACCGCTGAGCCGGCGCGCGGCGCGGACGATCGCGTCGTGCTCGTGCACGAAGCGCCCGGCCGCCTTCTCGCGCGCCAGCTGCAGCGCCGCCGCGGCGACGGTGCGCGCGTCGATCGAGCGATAGCGCCGCCGCGGGCCATGGAAGACCAGGTCCGACAGCGGACTGGCGAGGATCGCCAGCCGTTCCAGCGGGCGCCCGCTGCGCTCGCGCCGGCCGCGCAGCAAGCCCGGGCGGAGGATGTCGAGCCGGTGGAAGCGGAGCTTGGCCAGCGCCGCCTCGACCTCGCCCTTGACGCGCAGGTAGACCGTCTTGCTCAGCGCGTTGGCCCCGACCGACGAGACCAGCACGAAATTGGCGACGCCCGCCTCGCGCGCGGCGACCGCCAGCTCGAGCACGAGGTCGTGGTCGACGGCCCGGAACGCGGCCTCGCTGCCCGCCTCGCGCCGGGTGGTGCCGAGCGCGCAGATCACCGCGTCGGGCGCGATCGCGGCGACCGCGTCGGGCCACCCCGACGGGTCGGCGACGAGCATTTCCATCCGTGTGCCGCGCGGGATCGGCACCTCCCGCCGGGTCAGCGCGACAAGCCGGAACGAGGGATGCTCGCGCACCGCGTGGATCACCGAGGCGCCGACGAGCCCGGTGGCTCCGGCGAGCAGCACCCGGCGCGGCTCAGACATTCGACAGCGCGCCGGGAACCTGGCCGAATACCTGCCGGTAGCGCTCGATCGCGTAGCGGTCGGTCATGCCGGCGATGAAATCGGCGATGTGCCTGCTGCGCGCGGGCTCCTCGTCGGGCAACCGCTCGCGCCAGGTCTCGACGAGGAGCTCGGGCTGCTGGTGATAGGCGGCGAACAGACGGGCGATGACGACGCGGGCGCGCTCGGCCGTCGCGCGCTGTTCGTCGTGGTAGTAGAGGTTGCGGTAGAGGAAGCCTTTAAGCTCGCGCTCGTGCGCCGCCATCGCTGGCGAGAACCCGGCGAGCGGGCGTCCGGCGTCGCGGATGGCTTCGACGAAATCGATCCCGGCCAGGTTGGCGCGAGTGGTGTCGAGCACGTCGTTGACCATCGCCCCGATCTGCTCGCGGACCAGCTCGCGCAGCAGCGCCGACCGGGGCTGACCCGGGAAACGGCGTTCGACGCCGCGCCAGGTGTCGGCGACGAAATCGATCTCGAGCAGCGCCTCGAGCTCGAGGAAGCCCGAGCGCAGGCCGTCGTCGATGTCGTGGTTGTCGTAGGCGATATCGTCGGCGAGCGCGGCCACTTGCGCCTCGAGCGACGGCCAGCGCGCCAGATCGAGCGGGAAATCGGCGTCGAGCGCGGCGAGCGCCCAGCCCGGCTCGGCCACCGGGCCGTTGTGCTTGGCCAGACCCTCGAGCACTTCCCAGCTGAGATTGAGGCCCGGCAGGCCGCAATACGGGCTGTCGAGCCGCATCAGCACGCGCACGCAGTGCTCGTTGTGGTCGAAGCCGCCGGACTTGCCGAGCGCGGACGCCAGCGCCTGCTCGCCGGCATGGCCGAACGGCGGGTGGCCGATGTCGTGCGCCAGGCACAGCGCTTCGGCGAGATCCTCGTCGAGCCCGAGTGCGCGGGCGATCACCCGGCCGATCTGCGCGACTTCGAGGCTGTGCGTCAGGCGGACGCGGAAATGGTCGCCGTCCGGGGCGATGAAGACCTGCGTCTTGCCCGCGAGGCGGCGGAAGGCGATCGAATGGATGATCCGGTCGCGGTCGCGCTGGAACGCGCTGCGCGGGCCGCGGCTGCCCTCGTGCTCCTGGCGAAACTCGCGCCCGCGCGAGGTGGCCGGATCTGCGGCAAAGGCGGCGCGCGACATGGCTGCGCTGGCTAGGCCCTGGACGCCGGGTTTACAACGTGAACGGATCGGGAACCGTCGCTCGCGCGCGGCAGCCCGCAGCGCGAATGGTCCCAATGTTCGCGGTCGTGCGACCGATCGGCCTGTGCAGCCCCGTGGGTATACCTAGCGGTTCTTGCGAGGGCGCCGCGATTGACCGCCGGCCGGACCGCTCCGACCGTGGGGCTGATGACGCGGCGCACGTGAGAAATCCCATTTGCTGAATACCGAATATAACCTATTTGGTTCACGCTGTCAAGATAATGTGTCGCGTCGCCCTATCCCTCGCCCAAGATCCACTCGGCCGCCTTTTCCGCATGGATGCGCGTCGAATCGTAGATCGGCAGCACGTTGGCGTCGACGTCGACCACCAGCTCGAGCTCGGTGGCGCCGAGGACGATCGCCTCCGCGCCGTCCTGCTCGAGCACCGTGATCATGGTCTTGAGCGCGCGCTCGGCGTCGCGCGTCACCTTGCCCGTGATCAGCTCGTCGTAGATGATCCGGTCGAGCGTCTCGACGTTGTCGAGGTCGGGCGGCAGCAGGTCGATCCCGTGGGCGACGAGCCGGCGCCGGTAGAAGCCCTCGGTCATCACGTTGCTCGTGCCGAGCAGCGCAGCGCTCTTGACCCCGTCGGCCGCCATGCGCTCGCCGACGCATTCGGCGATGTGCAGGATCGGGATCGAGATCGCCCCCGCGACCTCGTTGTAGACGCGGTGCATCGAGTTGGCACCGATCACCAGCGCGGTCGCCCCGATCTGCTCGAGCCCGCGCGCCGATTCGGTGAGGATCCGCGCCGCGCGCTCCCAGTCCTGGCTTTCGCGCAGCGCGTGGAGCTCCATGAAGTCGAGGCTCTCGATCAGCAGCGGCGCGCTCGCGCGCTTGTCGACCTTCTGCTGCACGATGCGGTTGATATGCTCGTAGTAGCTGCGCGTCGAAACCCAGCTCATTCCGCCGATCAGGCCCAGCTTGCGCAAACGCTTGTTCCCTCATTGCCCGGCCGCAGGGGCCGCGTTCTCCGCGGGGATTATCGCGAAAAGTTCCGCAGCGCACAATGAGCGAGGCGGATTCGTGCGCGACTTGATGCAGGGCCAACGTGGACGAGCAACCCCGTCGCCGCACTCGTGAACGGATTGGTTCGGCTCAAATGCGAGCCCTGCCGCTGGTGGGGAAGGGGCTGATCTCTCAGTGCGCCGGCGCCTTGTCGATCTCCTCGACCATGTTCTTGACGGGAGGAAAAAGAGGGACTGTCCTTCTTTTTCGCGACGCCGGCGGCCCCTAGTGCGCGAGCGCCTTGTTGATTTCCTCGACCATCTTCTTGGCGTCGCTGAGCAGCATCATCGTCTGGTCGAGGTAGAACACGTCGTTGTCGACGCCCGCGTAGCCGACGCCACCCATCGAGCGCTTGATGAACATGATCGTCTTGGCCTTGTCGACGTCGAACACCGGCATGCCGTAGATCGGACTGGACTTGTCGGTCTTGGCCGCCGGATTGACCACGTCGTTGGCGCCGATGATGAACGCCACGTCGGCCTGGGCGAACTCGGAGTTGATGTCCTCGAGCTCGAACACCTCGTCGTAGGGCACGTTGGCCTCGGCCAGCAGCACGTTCATGTGCCCGGGCATGCGCCCCGCGACCGGGTGGATCGCGTACTTGACGCCGACCCCCTCGGCCTTGAGCAGGTCGGCCATCTCGCGCAGGGCGTGCTGCGCCTGGGCGACGGCCATGCCGTAGCCGGGGATGATGATGACGCTCTCGGCCTGCTTGAGCATGAACGCCGCGTCCTCGGCGCTGCCCTGCTTGTACGGCCGCTGCTCCCTCGCCTCCCCGCCGGCGCTCGATTCCGCGCCAAAGCCGCCCGCTATCACGCTGATGAAGCTGCGGTTCATCGCCCGGCACATGATGTAGCTGAGGATCGCGCCCGAGCTGCCCACGAGCGCGCCGGTGACGATCATCGCGGTGTTGTGCAGCGTGAAGCCCATCGCCGCCGCGGCCCAGCCCGAGTACGAGTTGAGCATCGAGACCACGACCGGCATGTCGGCCCCGCCGATCGGGATGATCAGCAGGAAACCGATCGCGAACGCGAGCGCCACGATGATCCAGAAGGTCCAGCCCTCGCCCGGCCCGGCGTCGCCCGACAGCGCGTAGAGCGCGGTCAGGGCAAGGATCGCCACGAGTGTGCCGAGGTTGATCACGTGCCGGGCCGGCAGCAGGATCGGCTTGCCGCTCATGTTGCCGTTGAGCTTGGCGAAGGCGATCACCGAGCCCGAGAAGGTGATCGCGCCGATCGCCGCGCCGAGCGCCATCTCGATCCGGCTGACTTCGAGGATATTGCCGTCGCCTCCGAGTATGCCGAACGCGCCGGGGTTGAAGAACGCCGCGGCTGCGACGAGTACGGCGGCGAGGCCGACCAGCGAGTGGAACGCAGCCACGAGCTGCGGCATCGCTGTCATCTGGATGCGCTTGGCGGTGGTCAGGCCGATCACCGCGCCGATGGCGATGGCGGCGAGGATCTCGAGCAGCGAAACCGGATCGAGGTTCAATCCCGCGCTGGCGGAATCCGCAGCCGCATGGAGCTCGAAGCCGAGACCGTGCGTGATCAGAGTGGTCACCACGGCAATCGTCATGCCGATCATGCCGAACCGATTGCCGCGCCGGCTGGTCGACGGCGACGACAACCCGCGCAGCGCGAGGATGAAGCACACGCCTGCCACCAAGTACGCGAGCGCCACCCACGGATCGGGCGCCTGCTCTTCCATCAGAGTGACCGCCCGCATAAATCCGTAAGATTGCTGCGAGTTGAGGACCTCCACCGCCATTTAGCGGTCCTTTTTCTTGTACATCGCCAGCATCCGCGCGGTGACCGCGAAGCCACCGAAGATGTTGACGCTCGCCAGCACCACCCCGGCGAGCCCGAGCCACTTGGCCACCGGATTGCCCGAAGCCGCCGCCGCGATCAGCGCGCCGACGATGATCACGCTCGAGATCGCGTTGGTCACCGCCATCAGCGGCGTGTGCAGCGCCGGGGTGACCGACCACACCACGTAGTAGCCGACGAAGCACGCCAGCACGAAGATCGAGAGGATGGTGACGAAGTCCATGTCAGCGCGCCTCCGCCTGGTTGTCGCGTTCGGCCATGTCGCTACCCACGGCATAGCCGCCCCGGTAGGCCAGCATGGCGATTCCGATGATGGCGAGTACGATCAGGATCGAGGCCGCCACCCACTTGGCCCTGTTCATGGCCCGTCGGTCACTTCGACGATCTCGATCGGATTGCCCTCGGGATCGTTGACAAACATCACCTTGATGCCGAGCGGCGCGACATCGGTGATATCGACGTTGGGGGTCACACCCTTGGCGAGCAGCGCGGCCTTAGTGGCCTCGATGTCGGGCACCTGCAGCATGAGTTGCCCCGGCCCGCGCACCATCAGATGCGCCGGCGGTGTCCCACGCTCCGGCCCGGGGGTAGAGTTCGCCATCTGGACCAGCTCGATCCCCTGGTTGCCGTTCCTGAGCCAGCGGAAGTGCATCGCCTCGCCGAGCGGCACGTCCTTGACCACCTCGAAGTCGAGCACGTCGACGTAGAATCTCGTGACCGCCTCGATGTCCGCGACGGAGTAGGCCGACATGAAGTGGCTCAGCTCGATCTTCGGCGCGGACCCCGCGTCCTGGGCATGCGCGCCGGTCGCTGCGAGGAGTCCGCCCGTCAGCGCGAGCGCGATAATCGACTGCTTCATCCGTTGAGCCTCTCGTTCACGATCGCCCCACCCTGCGTCAGGCGCACCGCGTTGCCGATTTCCTCGTCGAGCACCGGCTTGCCCTGCTCCTTGTCCCAGAAGGCGGAGAGGAAGTTGTACAGGTTGCGCGCGTAGAGCGCGCTGGCGTCGGCGGCGAGGTGGCCCGCAGTGTTCGAGTAGCCCATGAGCCTGACGCCATGACGCTCGACCACCTGGTCGGCGACCGAGCCTTCGACGTTGCCGCCCTGGGCGACGGCGAGGTCGAAGATCACGCTGCCGGGGCGCATCGTCGCGATCTGCGCGTCGGTGATCAGCCGGGGAGCCGCCCGGCCGGGGATCAGCGCGGTGGTGATGACGATGTCCTGCTTGGCGATGTGGCTGGATACCAGCTCGGCCTGCGCTTTCTGATATTCCTCCGACATTTCGGTGGCATAGCCGCCGCTTCCCTCGCCCTCGATGCCGGCGACGCTCTCGACGAACACCGGCTTGGCGCCGAGCGAAACGATCTGCTCCTTCGTCGCCGAGCGCACGTCGGTCGCGGAGACCTGCGCCCCCAGCCGGCGGGCGGTCGCGATCGCCTGCAGGCCGGCGACGCCGCAGCCCATCACGAAGACCTTGGCCGCGGCCACCGTCCCGGCCGCGGTCATCATCATCGGGAACGCCCGCCCATAGGCGTTGGCCGCGGCGATGACCGCCTTGTAGCCGGCGAGGTTCGACTGGCTCGACAGCACGTCCATCGACTGCGCGCGGGTGATGCGCGGCATGAACTCCATCGCCAGCGCCTCGAGCCCGGCGGCGGCGTATTCGGCGACGCATTGGCGCTCGTTGAACGGGTCGAACATCGCGGCGACCCAGGCGCCCGGCGCGGCGCCCTTCAGCGCCTCGGCCATGGGCGCTCGAACGCCAAGCACGATGTCGGCGCCCTTGACCACGTCCTGCGCCAGGCCGAGCTCGGCCCCGGCCTCCTCGTAGGCGGCGTCGGACACGCTCGCGCCCTCGCCCGCGCCGCGCTCGACCGCGACGGTGGCGCCCATGGC
>JAEZES010000171.1 GCA_023432995.1 Pseudomonadota bacterium | reverse complement strand
CCGTCGGGGAGGGGGATTCAAGAATATCCGGAGAGGCTCTAGTCCAGCATCGCCGTGCTGACCGAGGCTTCCCGGCTGACGGTCACGGTGGGCCGGATGCCGAACGGGGGGCCGCCGGGGACCTGGGCGCTGCCGTTGTCGGCAAACAGCTTGACCCACAGCGTGTCGCCGTCGCGGAAGTACGACAGCTCGTCGGCCTCGCGCAGCGCGACCATGCTGGCTTGCTCCACGCCGGCATCGGCGGCGGCGAAGCCGGGCAGTTGCAGGACGACCCACGAACCGTCGTCCATCGCCGACAGCCGCAGCGGCAGGGACTCCCGGGCGGTGTCGACGGTGAGCTCGGCGCCGCTGCGGATCGTGGTCTGGCCGCGGTAATCGAAGGTCCGCCCGTTGCGGCTGAGCGTGACCGGGCTCTCGACCGGGCCGCCGCCGAAGGCGAAGCCGCCGCCGAGGCTGAGGCGTCCGTAGTCGCCCGTGCATACGGCCGCGCCCCATTCCGGCCTGAGCTGGCAGGCTTCGTCGTTGGCGATGCCGTTGTCGATGACGATGTAGGTGTCGGCGACCCCGGTGGCCGAGCCGTCGAGGTCGTGGATCGCCGCGGTCAGGTAGGCGGCGCTGGTGCCGAAATCGCTGGCCCATTTCTCCACCCGCGGCGGGAAGTAGACCGGCTTGGCGTCGACGAAGGTCAGGCCGCGGATCGCGTTCTCGACGCTCATCCCGAAGCTGGTGAACAGCAGGTACGAGATCGCGCCCGTCTTGCGCGTGGCGTTGTCCTGGTAGTTGACGAACGTCGAGTTCGCGACCTCGTGGATCTGGTCGTAGTACTCGTAGCCGCGGATCGGATAGTCGGGCACCGCCGGCTTCGGCAGGCTGCGGCCGTAGGCGATCTCGGCTGGGGTCGTCGGGTTGCCGATATTGTCGGTTTCGCCAACGAACAGCGAGCCGAACGTCTTCGAGGTGAAGGTGGCGCCGCCGCCGAGGCCGCTTGCGAAGGTCATGCCGATCGCGTTGTCGGCCAGCTTCAGGTTCTGGAAGATCGTTTCCTCGCCGCGCATCCACAGGCCGCCGTTGCGGTTCTTGTAGGCGGTCAGGTCGGAGATGACGTTGATCAGCGCCCGGCTGCCGTTGTCGTTGGGGTCCTCGCGCGGGATGTAGACCGAGCCGGTCACGCTGAACGTGCCGTCGGAAACGGCGTTGCGGTCGAACATGAACCCGTCGTAGTTCGAGTGGGCGACGTTGCCCCTGAACTCGCCCATCGGCAGCCGGCGCGGCCAGGTGTTCCGGCTGACCTCGGTGCCTTCGAACGCGCCCGTCGGGTGCTCGGGCAGCGACAGCCAGAAGCCGTTCGCATCCGAGCCCGCGGCGACGTTGTCGATGTAGTGGTTGGCCGGATTGGTGATCCAGAAAGTCGCCGCCGTGTTGTCCGACGGAATCAGGATGTGCTCGGACTGCTGGCCGTTGACCCCGCGTTCGCCCGGAATCCCGAGGTTCGTGGGGACGCACGGCTGGGTCGGGTGGCACTTGGTCTGAATGCCGAGGTTGCGGACGAAGCGGTTACCCTGCTCGATCCCGTCCTCCATGAAGAAGCAGTGGCCGACCGTGTTGAAGGTGACGTTGTTCTCGATCAGCAGGTTGTCGGTGCCGTGGACGGTCACGCAGCGGCTGAAGGTGTCGTGGATCGCCGCGTTGCGGACGTACATGCCCCGCCCTTCGCCGAGCACGTGGAAGTGGACCGGGTAGCGGGCCAGCGTCAGGTGCTGGCCCATGCGGGTCAGCTCGACGCTGTCGACGTACAGCTCCGAGCCCGACATCGCCATGATGTGCCCGCCGAACCAGGTCTCGTTCGAATCCTCGGACGCCTGGACCTTGATGTTGCGGGTCAACAGGCCGACTTCGCCGCGCTCGTCGACGCCGAAGGTGATCTCGCCGAAGTGCATGTATTCGAGCGGGCTGTCGAGCGTGACGGTATTGCCCGCGACGGCGGCGATCCGCCGCCGCTCCGCCTGCCGCGGATCGAAGTCGGTCGAGGCGTGCACGATCTCGTCGCCCTTCCGCCAGCCGCTCGCATCGAGCACCTCGATCTCGCGGCTGCCGGCGTCGGCCGTTCGGGCGAGCTTGGTCCAGGTGTGGGTGCGGTCGCCGTGCAGGTTGAGCGTCCCGCCCATCAGCATGATCCCGCGGTCACCCATCGTGTTGACGTCTTCGCCGGGGACCTTGTCGGTGAGGGTGATGCTGGCGTTGCGGGTGTAGGGATCGTCCGCCGTGCCGATCTCGAGCTCGCCGCCCGGCACGTAGATCCACTCGGTGGCGAGCGCGATGTCGCGCTCGTCCGAAAAGCGCAGCTTGCCGTGGATCGTCAGGCTGCGCAGCGCCGGCGGGCTGACGTCGAGCACCACGTCCATGTCGCGCGCAATGGTGACGGCATCGCCTTCGCCCGGCACCTTCCCGCCGGGCCAGGCGGCGGGATCGGACCAGCGCGCCTGCTTCATCGCCGCGGGAGCTGCGCCGTCCTCCGCCGGATCGTGTGCGTGGTGTTCCTGGGCAGCGGCTTGGGTGCCAAGACCGAGCCACAGCGCCGCGGGAACAAGCGGAACGAGTCGGAGCCAGCGAGACGGCATGCGCATGACGACAATCCCCTCAGGCGCGACCTTGTGTGCCGCGGTTTGTCTCCGACATTGCAGCGGACCGGTCGAATTGCCAAGAGGATACGGCTTGAAGGGCGGCAACCGCGGCGCCGGGTGGCGCTTCAGGACGCCGGCGGCGTGGGCGCGGACTCGCTGTTTTCGGCCGCCGCCGGCGCAGGCAGCGCCTCCGGCTTCGCGTCCTCGCTCTCCCCCTCGCCATCCTTCGCCTTGCGCATCAGCAGCAGCGAGGCTTCGAACAGCCCCATCAGCGGGATCGCGAGGATCAGCTGCGAGACGACGTCGGGCGGGGTGACGATCGCGGCGACGATGAAGATGCCGACGATCACGAACCGGCGCGACTTGGCGAACTGCTCGCGCGTGATCAGCCCCGCGCGGTTGAGTAGCAGCATCAGCACCGGCAGCAGGAAGCTGATCCCGAACGCGAGGATGAAGCGCATCACCAGGTCGAGGTAGCTACCCATCGACGGCAGCGCTTCCTGGTTGATACCGGCGACCTCTCCCTGAAAGTCGAGGAGCCAGCGGAACGCGGTCGGCATGACCACGAAGTAGGCGAGCGAGGCGCCGGCGATGAACAGCACCGGGGTTGCCAGCAGGAACGGCAGGAACGCCTTCTTCTCCTTGGCATAGAGCCCCGGCGCGACGAACGCCCACAGCTGGTTGGCAAGGTACGGGAAGGTGACGAAGAACGCCGCGAACAGCGCGACTTTGATCTCGACGAAGAACGCCTCGTAGAGCACGGTGTAGATCAGCCGTGCGTCGGTCCCCTCCGGAAAGGCGCCGGCGAGCGGGGCGACGAGGATCGCGAAGATCTCGTCGGCGAAGTAGAAGCACCCGGCGAACGCGATCGCCAGCGCGATCACGCAGCGCACCAGCCGCGTGCGCAGCTCGATCAGGTGGTCGAGCAGCGGCGCCTGCGTCTGGTCGATATCCTTGATCTTGAGCACCACGGCGGTCCTACGCTCCCGGCTTGTGGCCGGGTGCCGGCGCGTCGCCTGTCGCGGCGGCGTCGGTGGCAGTCTCCGCCCTGGCCTCCGCGGCGGCGGGCGGCGCGGGGCGCGCGGGATACGCGCCGGTCGGCTCCATCTCGGGCGGCGCGTCGGCCGGGTGCTCGCGCATGATCTTGGCGTTCTGCTCGGCCCACTTCTTCTCGAGCTCGGCCATCTCGGCTTCGCGGATCATCGCGTCGAGCCCGGTGCGGAAGTGGGCCGACATGCGCCGCATCTGGCCGATCCATCTGCCGGCGGTGCGCAGCGCGGCGGGCAGTTCCTTCGGGCCGATCGCGATCACCGCCACGATCACGATGAGCAAGAGCTCGCTCGGTCCGATATCCAGCATGGACTGCGCCTTGCGGCCCTGCGGGGCGGTTGTCTAGCCCGCCGACCTCTCGCGGGCGGTCTCGGCGCCGGCTTCGAGCGGGAGGCCCTCGAGCGTGGGCGGGGGATTGGACGAATCGTCGGCCAGGCCCTTGCGGAAGCTGGTCACGCCCTTGCCGACGTCACCCATCAGGTCGCTGATCCGGCCCCGTCCGAACAGCACGAGGAGGACGAGCGCGATGATGAGAATCTGGAATGGTCCGATGCTCACGGCGACTCTCCGATGACTTCGGCGACGATCTAGGCGCTTTCCTCGGGATTTTCCAGCGGCTCGGCGGCTTCGGTCTCGGCCCGCCCCTCGGAGGTCTCGGCCTGTCCGATCAGCTCGTCGTAGGCGTCGTCGACCGGGTCGAGCAGGCCGGCCGCCTTGAGCTCGTCGATCCCCGGCAGGTCCATGCGGCTGGCGAGGCCGAAGTGGCTGAGGAATTCCGGCGTGGTGGCATAGATCACCGGGCGCCCGGGGACCTCGCGACGCCCGGCGACGCGGACCCAGCCTGCCTCCATTAGCACGTCGAGCGTGCCCGGGCTGGTCTGCACGCCGCGGATCGACTCGATCTCGGCGCGGCTGACCGGCTCGTGATAGGCCACGATCGCCAGCACTTCGGTCGCCGCGCGGCTGAGCTTGCGCACCTGCTCGCGCTCGCGCCGCAGCAGGTGCGCGAGGTCGGGCGCGGTCTGGAACTGCCAGCGCTTGCCGCGCTCGACCAGCCGCACACCGCGATCCGCGTAGTGCGCCTCGATCTCGGCCAGCGCGGCGCCGACATCGGCCCCGCCGAGATGCGCCGACAGCTCCTCCGCCGTCAGCGGCTCCTCGGCCGCGAACAGGGTCGCCTCGACCGCGCGGACGATGTCGTCGGGTGCGCCGCTCATCCGCGCCCCCCTGCGGCGAAGGCTCCGGCTGATCTCTCTTCCCCACATCCGTTCTTGGCGAGCGAAGTCGAACCGCCTGGCGGAGCGAAGTCGAACCCCGCTCGCGGCGCCGGGCCTCGGCCTCGCTCGCCCGGTTCCCTCGGCTTCGCTCGGGACGAATAAGGAGGGTTCGAAAGGGGCGCGAAGGTCACGCCACCACTCTGCGCAAGTGCAGCGGGCCGAAGGTGTCCTCCTGGCGGATCTCGGCCTTGCCGAGCCGCGCCAGCTCGAGCGCGGCGACGAAGCTCGAGGCCAGCGCCGAGCGCTGCAGCCGGGCGTCGGCATGCCCCGGGAGGAAGTCGCGCAGCTCGATCCAGTCGAGCTTGACGCCGAGCAGCGCCGACACCCGATCGAGCGCGGTCTCGAGCGTCATGACCATGCGGTCGCGGACCGTGTGCACGACCGGCTCGTTGCGCGCCTTGATCTGGGCATAGGCCGATACGAGGTCGTACCACTCGCATTGCCACAGGGTCCGGCGGTCGATCCGCAGGCCTTCGGGCGCGCCGCGCAGGAACACGTCGCGGCCGACCCGGTCGCGCGCCAGCAGCCGCGCCGCTGCCTCGCGCATCGCCCCGAGCCGCTGCAGGCGCAGTTGCAGCCTGAGGGCCAGCTCCTCGGGGCTCGGGGCTTCCTGCTCGTCCTTCGGCAGCAGCAGCGCCGACTTGAGGTAGGCGAGCCACGCGGCCATCACGAGGTAGTCCGCCGCGATCTCGAGCTTCAGCGCCTCGGCGCGCTCGATGTACGAGATGTACTGGTCGACCAGCGCGAGGATCGAGATTTGCTTGAGGTCGACCTTCTGCCGCCGGGCGAGGTCGAGCAGCAGGTCGAGCGGCCCTTCCCAGCCGTCGAGCTCGAGGTAGAGCGCGGCGTCGCCCGTGGGCGCTGCGCCGGGGCCGTCCCAGTCCTCGCCAGCATCGGCCGGCAGCTCTATCAGCGCGCCGTCCTCGGTCGTCATGCGAGGTTCCTCGCGAGGTCCAGCAGCGCGTCGCGCTTGGCCGCGAGCTGCGCCCGCTCGGTGCGGTCGTGCGCGGTGTCGGTGCCCTTGAGCGCCCGGTCGAGCCGGTCGTGCAC
>JAEZES010000051.1 GCA_023432995.1 Pseudomonadota bacterium | reverse complement strand
CCCCTTCCAGGGGAGGATCGAGATAGTGCCGATGATCCGCACCACCTGCGCCTATTGCGGCGTCGGCTGCGGGATCGAGGCGACGGTCACCGGCGAGCGCGAGGTCGCCATCGCCGGCGATCCGGCGCACCCGGCCAACGCCGGCCGCTTGTGCTCGAAGGGGACGCACCTCGGCGAAACGGTCGGGCTCAAGGGGCGGCTGCTCCATCCCGAGATCGACGGCCGGCGGGCGAGCTGGGACAAGGCGATCCGCCACGTCGCGCGGCGCTTCAAGGACACGATCGCGCGCCACGGGCCCGACAGCGTCGCGTTCTACGTCTCGGGTCAGCTGCTGACCGAGGACTACTACGTCGCCAACAAGCTGATGAAGGGCTTCATCGGCTCGGCCAACATCGACACCAACTCGCGGCTGTGCATGTCGAGCGCGGTCGCCGGGCACATTCGCGCGTTCGGAGAAGACGTGGTGCCGGCAAGCTACGACGATCTCGACCAAGCCGACCTTGTGGTGCTTGTCGGCTCCAACACCGCCTGGTGCCATCCGGTGGTCTACCAGCGGATCTTGGCGGCGCGCGCGGCTCGGGGGACCAAGATCGTGGTCATCGACCCGCGGCGCACCGAGACCTGCGAGGAGGCCGACCTGCATCTCGCGCTGCGCCCGGGCAGCGACGTGGCGCTGATGAACGGGTTGCTCGCCTATTGCAGCGACAACGGCATCGTCGATCCCGACTTCCTCGAAGCGCAGGTCGCGACCCCCGAAGGCTTCTGGGAAGCGCTCGATGAGGGCTGCGACCTGTGGTCGACCGCTGCGGCGTGCGATCTCGCTCCGACCGACCTGCTCGCCTTCTTCGAGCTGTTCGCGCGGCACGAGCGCACGGTCACGCTGTTCAGCCAGGGGATCAACCAGTCGATCCGCGGCACCGACCAGGTCAACGCGATCCTCAACATCCATCTCGCCACCGGGCGTATTGGCAAGCCCGGGGCGGCGCCGTTCTCGATCACCGGGCAGCCCAACGCGATGGGCGGGCGCGAAGTCGGCGGGCTCGCCACGACGCTCGCCGCGCACCGCGACTTCACGCCCGACAACGTCGACGAGGTGCGGCGGTTCTGGGCCGCGCCGCGGATGGCGACCAAGCCGGGGCTCAAGGCGGTCGACCTGTTCCGCGCGGTCGGGGAGGGGCGGGTCAGGGCGCTGTGGATCATGGCGACCAACCCGGCGGTCTCGCTGCCCGACGCGGGCCGGGTGCGCGAGGCGATCGCGGCGTGCCCGTTCGTGGTCGTGTCCGACTGCATCGCCGAGACCGACACCTCGCGCTACGCGCACGTCAAGCTGCCGGCGCTCGCCTGGGGCGAGAAGGACGGCACGGTGACCAACAGCGAGCGCACGGTCAGCCGCCAGCGCGCGCTGCTGCCGGCGCCGGGCGAGGCGAAGCCCGACTGGTGGATCGTCAAGGAAGTCGCCCGCGCGATGGGCTGGCGCGACGCGTTCACCTACGACCGCCCGGCCGACGTGTTCCGCGAGCATGCGCGCCTGTCGGGCTACCGCAACGCGGGCCGGCGCCTGTTCGACATCGGCGCGCTCGGGTCGGTCACCAATGCGCAATACGAGGCGCTCGAGCCGGTCCGCTGGGGTGGTGCGCCGTTCGCGGACGGGCGCTTCCCGACGCCCGATGGCAAGGCGCGGTTGGTCCCCGTCGCGCAGCGGCAGCTCGACGGCGCGCTGCCGAAGTGGCCGCTGACGCTCAATACCGGGCGTTACCGCGACCACTGGCACACGATGACCCGTACCGGGCTCTCGCCCAGGCTGTCGCAGCACCGGCGCGAGCCGATGGTCGAGCTCCACCCGCTCGATGCCGAGGCGCACGGCCTCGACGACGGTGACCTCGTGCGCGTCGCCACGCCGCAGGGCGAGAGCGTGTTCCGCGCGCTGGTCAGCGACGGCCAGCGGCGCGGCGAGATCTTTGCCCCGATCCACTGGACCGACCGCCAGTCCAGCGGAGGCCGCGCCGGCCTGCTGCCACAGCCGCTGGTCGACCCGCACTCGGGCCAGCCCGGCTTCAAGGCGACCCCGGCGCGGGTCGCGAAGCTGGCGCTCGACTGGCGCGGTTTCCTGATCGCGCGCGAGGTGCCGGGGCGGATTCGGGCGAGCTACTTCACCTCGGTCCGCGTTGCCCACGGCTGGCTGGTCGAACTTGCCGGCGAAGGCGATCCGGCGGCGATGGCCAAGGCGCTGCTGCCGGCCGGCGAGCGGGTCGAGATCGCCGACGGAGACCGCGGGCTGCGGATCGCGGTGCTCGAGCGCGGCCGGCTCCGCGCCGCGCTCTACGTGACCCGGCACGGGCGGCTGCCCGACCGCGACTGGCTGATCGGGCAACTCGCCGCGGCCGAGGCGCCGTCCTCGGTCGAGCTGCTGGCGGGCCGCCCGGCAACCCCGCTGCCCGACAGGGGGCCGATCGTATGCGCCTGCTTCGACGTCGGGCTGAAGACGATCGTCGAGGCCATCTCGGCGCAGCAGCTCGTGACCGTCGAGGCCGTCGGCACGGCGCTGTCGGCCGGGACCAACTGCGGCTCGTGCCGACCGGCGATCCGGCGGCTGATCGGCGAACGCAAGGAGGCGGCGAATGGCTGACGGCGACGCGATCGCCCCCGGCACCGTGTGGCTGGTCGGCGCCGGGCCGGGCGATCCCGACTTGCTGACGCGTAAGGCCGAGCGGCTGATCCGCGCCGCGAGCGTGATCTTTCACGACGCGCTCGTCGGGCCCGGCGTGCTGGCCCTGGTGCCGCCGGCGGTCCGGCTGGTCTCGGTCGGCAAGCGCGCCGGGCGGCACTCTAAGGACCAGGCGGCGATCGACGCGCTGCTGGTCGAGGCGGCGCAGGCCGGGGAACGCGTGGTGCGGCTCAAGTGCGGCGACCCCGGGGTCTTCGGCCGCGCCACGGAGGAGCTCGCGGCCTGCCGCGCTGCCGGCGTGCCGCGGCTGGTCTACACGAGTTCGCCGAGCGTGGTGTTCAACGGCGGCGATCTGGCGGGAGTCGACGAATCTGCGCCGCTCTGCACGCGCGCGCCGTGCGCCTACCCGACGAG
>JAEZES010000024.1 GCA_023432995.1 Pseudomonadota bacterium | reverse complement strand
CCCACTTCTTGGCCTGCTTGAGGGTCATGCTCAGACCCTTGGCGTCGAGGCGGGCGTAGATGAACGGCTTGAACAGCTCGAGCGCCATCTTCTTCGGCAGGCCGCACTGGTGCAGCTTGAGCTCCGGCCCGGTCACGATCACCGAGCGGCCCGAATAGTCGACGCGCTTGCCCAGCAGGTTCTGCCGGAAGCGGCCCTGCTTGCCCTTGAGCATGTCGCTGAGCGACTTCAGCGGACGCTTGTTGGCGCCGGTGATGACGCGGCCGCGGCGACCGTTGTCGAACAGCGCGTCGACCGCCTCCTGCAGCATGCGCTTTTCGTTGCGGACGATGATGTCCGGCGCGCGCAGCTCCATCAGCCGCTTGAGGCGGTTGTTGCTGTTGATCACGCGGCGGTAGAGGTCGTTGAGGTCCGAAGTCGCGAAGCGGCCGCCGTCGAGCGGCACCAGCGGGCGCAGCTCGGGCGGGATCACCGGTACGACGTCGAGGATCATCCACTCCGGGCGGTTGCCCGATTCGATGAAGCTCTCGACCACCTTGAGGCGCTTGATGATCTTCTTCGGCTTGAGGCTCGACTTGGTCTCGGCCAGCTCCTTGAGCAGGTCTTCCTTTTCCTGCTCGAGGTCGAGGTCCATCAGCATCTGCTTGACCGCCTCGGCGCCGATCCCGGCGGTGAAGGCGTCCTCGCCGTACTCGTCCTGCGCGTCGAGCAGCTCGTCCTCGGTCAGCAGCTGGTACTTCTCGAGCGGGGTCAGGCCCGGCTCGGTGACGATGTAGCTCTCGAAGTAGAGCACGCGCTCGAGCTGCTTGAGCTGCATGTCGAGCAGCAGGCCGATGCGGCTCGGCAGGCTCTTGAGGAACCAGATGTGCGCAACCGGCGCGGCCAGCTCGATGTGGCCCATGCGCTCGCGGCGGACCTTGGTCACGGTCACCTCGACGCCGCACTTCTCGCACACGACGCCCTTGTACTTCATGCGCTTGTACTTGCCGCACAGGCACTCGTAGTCCTTCACCGGACCGAAGATGCGCGCGCAGAACAGGCCGTCACGCTCGGGCTTGAACGTGCGGTAGTTGATCGTCTCGGGCTTCTTGATCTCGCCGAACGACCAGCTGCGGATGCGCTCGGGCGAGGCGATCCCGATCTGGATCTGGTCGAACGTCTCGGGCTTGGCGAGCTGGTTGGTGAATTTGGTCAGTTCGTTCATTTTTCAGGTCCCTTGCGGGTGATGTTCTTGGCGCGGAGAGGACAGGGCGGCGTCGCCGCCCGGTCCCGTTATTCCGCCGCCTCCGGCCACGCGTCCTCGTCGTCCTCGCCGTCGTTGAGCGACGACAGTTCGACGTTGAGGCCGAGCGAGCGCATTTCCTTGACGAGCACGTTGAAGCTCTCCGGGATGCCGGCCTCGAACGTGTCGTCGCCCTTGACGATCGCCTCGTAGACCTTGGTCCGGCCGACCACGTCGTCGGACTTGACGGTGAGCATCTCCTGCAGCGTGTAGGCGGCGCCGTAAGCCTGCAGCGCCCACACCTCCATCTCGCCGAAGCGCTGGCCGCCGAACTGCGCCTTGCCGCCGAGCGGCTGCTGGGTGACGAGCGAGTACGGCCCGATCGAACGCGCGTGGATCTTGTCGTCGACCAGGTGGTGCAGCTTGAGCATGTAGATGTAGCCCACGGTCACCTTGCGGTCGAACGCCTCGCCGGTCCGCCCGTCGTAGAGCGTGACCTGGCCCGAGGTCGGCAGGCCGGCCTTCTCGAGCATCGCCGACACGTCGGGCTCGCGCGCGCCGTCGAACACCGGCGTCCCCATCGGCACACCGTTGACCAGGTTGCCGGCCAGCTCGACCAAGTCGGCGGTCGAGCGGGCCTCGATCTCGCCGTGGTACTGCGGGCCGTAGATATCCTTGAGCTTCTCGATCACCGCCGTCGGGGCCTTCGCCGCCTCGGGGTTCGGATTGGCCTCGCGCCATTCCTCGAGCGCCGCGGCGACCTGCTGGCCGAGGCCGCGCGCGGCCATGCCGAGGTGGGTTTCGAAAATCTGCCCGACGTTCATCCGGCTCGGCACGCCGAGCGGGTTGAGCACGACGTCCACCGGGGTGCCGTCCTCGAGGAATGGCATGTCCTCGACCGGCAGGATCCGGCTGATGACACCCTTGTTGCCGTGGCGGCCGGCCATCTTGTCGCCCGGCTGCAGCTTGCGCTTCACCGCCACGAACACCTTGACCATCTTGAGCACGCCCGGAGCGAGCTCGTCGCCGCGCTCGAGCTTCTCCTTGCGGTCCTCGAACTTGTCCTTGATGCGCTTGAGCGCCTCGTCGTACTGGCCCTTGACCGCCTCGAGCTGCGCCTGGACGGCGTCGTCGGCGACGGCGAACTTGAACCACTCGTGGCGGTCGACGCCGTCGAGCATCGGGCCGTCGATCTTGGCGCCCTTCTTGATGCCCTTGGGCGCAGCCGAAGCGACCTGGCCTTCGAGCATCTCGCGCAGCCGGTTGTAGGTCGCGCGGTTGAGAATGTTGCGCTCATCCTCGCTGTCCTTCTTGAGGCGTTCGATCTCCTCGTTCTGGATCGCGCGGGTGCGGTCGTCGATCTCGATGCCGTGGCGGTTGAACACGCGCACCTCGACGATCGTGCCCGAGACGCCCGGCGGCAGCCGCAGCGAGGTGTCGCGCACGTCGCTCGCCTTCTCGCCGAAGATCGCCCGCAGCAGCTTCTCTTCCGGAGTCATCGGGCTTTCGCCCTTCGGCGTGATCTTGCCGACGAGGATGTCGCCCGGGTGCACCTCGGCGCCGATGTAGACGATGCCCGCCTCGTCGAGGTTGCGCAGCGCCTCCTCGCCGACGTTGGGGATGTCGCGGGTGATATCCTCGGGCCCGAGCTTGGTGTCGCGGGCCATGACCTCGAACTCCTCGATGTGGATCGAGGTGAACACGTCGTCCTTGACGATGCGCTCGGAGATCAGGATCGAGTCCTCGTAGTTGTAGCCGTTCCACGGCATGAACGCGACGAGGCTGTTGCGGCCGAGCGCGAGCTCGCCGAGATCGGTCGAAGGACCGTCGGCGATGATGTCGCCCTGCTCGACCACGTCGCCGACCTTCACCAGCGGACGCTGGTTGATGCAGGTGTTCTGGTTCGAACGCTGGAACTTCTGCAGGTTGTAGATGTCGACGCCCGGATTGCCGGCATCGACTTCGCCCGAGGCGCGCACGACGATGCGGGTCGCGTCGACCTGATCGACCACGCCGGCGCGGGTCGCGGCGATCGCCGCGCCCGAATCCCGGGCCACGGTCTCTTCCATGCCGGTGCCGACGAACGGCGCCTCGGCGCGCAGCAGCGGCACCGCCTGGCGCTGCATGTTGGAGCCCATCAGCGCGCGGTTGGCGTCGTCGTTCTCGAGGAACGGGATCAGCGACGCGGCCACCGAGACGAGCTGCTTGGGGCTCACGTCCATCAGCGTGACCTGGTCCCGCGGCGCCATCACGAACTCACCGTTCTGCCGGGCCGAAACCAGCTCCTCGACGAACTGCTTGTTCTTGTCGAGGTCGGCCGAGGCCTGCGCGACGGTATGCTTCTGCTCTTCCATCGCCGACAGGTAGGTCACCTCGCCGGTGACCTTGCCGTCCTTGACGGTGCGGTACGGCGTCTCGATGAAGCCGTACTTGTTGACCCGGGCGAAGGTCGAGAGCGAGTTGATCAGGCCGATGTTCGGGCCTTCCGGCGTCTCGATCGGGCAGATGCGGCCGTAGTGCGTCGGGTGCACGTCGCGCACCTCGAAGCCCGCGCGCTCGCGGGTCAGGCCGCCCGGGCCAAGCGCCGAGACGCGGCGCTTGTGGGTGACTTCCGACAGCGGGTTGGTCTGGTCCATGAACTGGCTGAGCTGCGACGAACCGAAGAACTCGCGCACCGCGGCGACCGCCGGCTTGGCGTTGATCAGGTCGTTCGGCATCACGGTCGAGACGTCCACCGAGCTCATCCGCTCCTTGACCGCGCGCTCCATGCGCAGCAGCCCGACGCGGTACTGGTTCTCGAGCAGCTCGCCGACCGAGCGCACGCGGCGGTTGCCGAGATTGTCGATGACGTCGACCTCGCCCTTGCCGTCCTTCAGGTTCACCAGTTCCTTGACCACCGCGAGGATGTCTTCCTTGCGCAGCGTGGTCACGGTGTCCTCGGCATCGAGGCCGAGGCGCATGTTGAGCTTGACGCGGCCGACCGCCGAGAGGTCGTAGCGCTCGCCGTCGAAGAACAGGCCTTCGAACAGCGCCTCGGCGGTCTCCTTCGTCGGCGGCTCGCCCGGGCGCATGACCTTGTAGATCGCCTCGAGGCCCTCGTCGCGGTTCTCGGCCTTGTCGGCGGCCATCGTGTTGCGGATCCACGGGCCGGTCGAGACGTAGTCGATGTCGAGCAAGTCGAGCTGGTCGATGCCCGCCTTGTCGAGCTTCTCGAGGTTGTCGGGGCTGACTTCCTCGCCCGCCTCGATCCAGATGCGGCCGGTCGATTCGTCGATCAGGTCCTTGGCCGAGAAGCGGCCGAACACTTCCTCGGTCGGGATCAGCAGCGTCTTGAGCCCGTCCTTCTCGGCCTTGTTGGCCGCGCGCGGGCTGACCTTCTGGCCGGCCGGGAACACTTCCTCGCCGGTCTTGGCGTCGACCAGCGCGAACCCCGGCTTGGCGTTGCGCCACTGCTCGGCGACGAACGGGATTTCCCAGCCGTCCTTGCCGCGCTTCCAGGTCACGGTGTTGTAGAAGTAGTCGAGGATTTCCTCGCCGTTGAGACCGAGCGCATAGAGCAGCGCCGTCACCGGCAGCTTGCGCTTGCGGTCGATACGGACATTGACGATGTCCTTGGCGTCGAACTCGAAGTCGAGCCACGAACCGCGGTACGGAATCACGCGGGCCGCGAACAGGAACTTGCCCGAGGAGTGGGTCTTGCCGCGGTCGTGGTCGAACAGCACACCCGGCGACCGGTGCATCTGGCTGACGATGACGCGCTCGGTGCCGTTGATGATGAAGGTGCCGTTCTCGGTCATGAGCGGCATGTCGCCCATGTAGACGTCCTGCTCCTTGATATCGAGGACGGAGCGGGTTTCGGTCTCGGTGTCGACCTCGAACACGATCAGGCGCAGCGTGACCTTCATCGGCGCCGCGTAGGTGATGCCGCGCTGGCGGCACTCGACCGTGTCGTACTTCGGGTCTTCGAGCTCGTAGTGGACGAAGTCGAGCTCGGCGGTGCCGGCGAAGTAGCGGATCGGGAACACCGAGCGCAGCGTCTTCTCGAGGCCCGAGACGTAGCCGGTGCTCTTGTCCGAGCGCAGGAACTGTTCGTAGCTCTCGCGCTGAACCTCGATCAGGTTCGGCATCTGCACCACTTCGTGGATGTCGCCGAAGATCTTGCGGATGCGCTTCTTCTTGCTGCCGATGGTGGTCGCGGTCGCGCCGACCGCGGTGCCGGTGGCCCCAGACTTCTTCGCCATGGAGGGAGTTGCCTCTTCGCTCTGCTTGCCGGGCGCGCGCCCGGCTCAAAATTCGTGCCCTGTGCGGGGCGGCCCCGTCCCGGACGCCAAAAACGCCGCAGGCACGCCGAGTCCCTTCCGGAACCGGAGCTGCAGCATTGATCGACGTGTCGAGCGGACGGTCCGACGCTTCCTTCCGTGGCAAGCCCCCGCACATGGGCCCGCCTTGCTCGAAGCGGTCGAACGGAGGGCGCATATAGGGAAGCGATGCGTGGGTGTCAAACCCGGGGAGCAGCAAAAACCACTTGCCGCCTTATCGAATTGCGATATTATCGTTATTCGATATGTAGGTTGGTGGAGGTTCACATGGCAACAGCGCGTATCCGCAGAGACTGGCCCTTGCAGGCCTGCCGCATCCTGACTCTCTTCCTCATGGGAGTGTTCGCCCTCGCTCTCGCGGGACTCCTTGTGCTCTTCGCCATGCTGATGGTCGACCGCCCTGAGCTGGCCGCACGAACCGCGGGCGTGAACATCGTTGCCGCGCTGGCGATCGCGCTGTCGTTCAGGTTTGTGCAACTGCTAGGGCAGATCATCGGCAGCGTCCGCGAAGGCGAACCTTTTGCATTCCGCAACGTCCGGCGATTAAACGAGATGGCGGTCGTCGCGCTCGCCTACCAGATAGTCTTCGCCCTCGCCTTCGTGCTCGGCGCGGGTGAATTCAACTTCATGAAATTCGGGCCGCTCGCAGGCCTGTTCTCGACGAGCGGCGGACTGTCGCTCAACAGTCTCGTCCTCGCGCTTGTCCTGTTTGTGCTGGCGAGGGTATTCCGGCACGGCGCGCAGCTGCACGACGACCTGGCCGGTACCGTCTGATGCCGATCGCCGTCTCGCTCGACGAGCTTCTGCGCCAGCGCGGGATGACACTGACCGAGCTCGCCGAACGGATCGGCCTCACGCTGGCCAACGTCTCGATCCTCAAGACCGGCAAGGCCAGGGCGATCCGCTTCTCGACGCTCGAGGCGATCTGCCGCGAACTCGACTGCCAGCCGGGGGACCTGCTCGGCTACGAGGGCGACTGAGCACTTGCCGCCGAACGAACGGCCCGGCCCTCGCTCAGCGCGAGTGCCGGGCCCTGGTACGCTCGGGCGCCGGCTAGAACAGCAAGGCGACCGCGACCAGGATCAGGATCAGCGTTCCGAGTCCGATGACGACAGGGCGGCCCACGGGGTTCTCCTTCGAGGGTTATCGTTGCCGGGTCAGCGGCCCAGCGCGGCAACGGTTCCCGCCCGCCCTGGCGTGACGGGAGAGCGAACGATGCCGGCCCGCTTCTGGAGCGAGTGGCGCCTCCCGACTGAATGGTTGACTTTCGGCCTCGTGCGAGCCAAAGGCCCGGCCCGATCGCGGAGCCAACGGCTTCGAGGTCATCCGTCCGAGACAGCTGCTGCGGGCTTCCCGCTTAATCTGCAGCCTAGACGGGGAAAAGAGATTCCAGTGGCGCTCCCGCGCCGCCTCAACGCGTTTCGGCGCGCTCCTTCCCCATCAACGGACTCGCCCGTGTCGCTTCGGCGATGCGGCAACGTAGCCGGCCACGCGCACGAATACGCGCGCGGCCACAGTGAAGGAGTAAGGCATGGATCGTTCGCAGAAAGCCGAATCGGTCGCATCGCTGAACGCGGTCTTCAACGAGGTCGGCGTGGTGGTCGTCACCCGCAACCTCGGGCTGTCGGTCGGTCAGTCGACCGACCTGCGGTCGAAGATGCGCGACGCGGGTGCATCGTACAAGGTTGCGAAGAACCGCCTCGCCAAGCTCGCCATCAAGGACACCCCGTACTCGGGCCTCGAGGAATACCTCACCGGCCCGACCGCCCTCGCGTGGTCGACCGATCCGGTCGCCGCCGCCAAGGCCGCGGTGGACTTCGCCAAGACGAACGACAAGCTCGAGATCGTCGGCGGCTCGATGGGCAGCACGGTGCTCGACGCGGCAGGGATCAAGGCGCTCGCCTCGATGCCGAGCCTCGACGAGCTGCGCGGCAAGATCGTCGGCCTGGTCAATGCGCCCGCCACCAAGGTGGCGCAGCTGGTCAACGCCCCGGCAGCCAAGCTCGCCCGCGTCTTCGGCGCCTACGGCGCCAAGGAAGCGGCATAAGCGGTTCTTCCCTTCTCGAATTTCCGGGGTTCGCCCCGGTCCAGCATTTGAACGGAGTATTTTGACATGGCCGATATCGCCAAGCTCGTTGAAGACCTGTCGCAGCTGACCGTCATGGAAGCTGCCGAACTCGCCAAGGCGCTCGAAGAGGCGTGGGGCGTTTCCGCCGCCGCTGCCGTCGCCGTCGCTGCCCCCGCCGCCGGCGGTGGGGATGCCGGTGGCGCCGCCGCCGAGGAGAAGACCGAGTTCGACGTCATCCTGACCGGTGACGGCGGCAAGAAGATCCAGGTGATCAAGGAAGTCCGCGCCATCACCGGCCTGGGCCTGACCGAAGCCAAGACCCTCGTCGAGAGCGCGCCGAAGCCGCTCAAGGAAGGCGTCAACAAGGCCGAGGCCGAAGAGATCAAGAAGAAGATCGAGGAAGCCGGCGGCACCGTCGAGCTCAAGTAAGCCTCATCCCGGCGACAGCCGGGACCGCGTGCACAAGGCCCCGGCGTTCGCCGGGGCGACGAGGGGCGGCGCCGCGCGGCGCCGCCCTTTTCGCGTCGGCGCTGGCCGCGCGGCGCCCGACGGGCTAGTTGCGCCGGCCTATGCTGCCCGAACCGATCGCCGAGGGCCTGTGGAGCGTGAACGGGCATTTCCAGACGCCGCTGTTTCGCGGCAGCGTGCGGATGACCGTGCTCGCCGGGGACGAGGGCCTGGTGCTCTACTCACCTGTCGCGCTGGCACCGGAAGCGATCGCGCGGATCGCCGAGCTCGGCCCGGTCAGGGCGATCCTCGCGCCGAACCTCTACCATTACCGCTTCCTGCGACAGGCGGCGGAGGCGTTCCCGCAGGCACGCGTGTTCGTGCCCGCGGCGCTCGAGGCGCGGAGCGGCCCGATCCCGCGCGCCGAGACGATGACCCGCGACCGGCCTCCGGCGCTGCCGGGCGGGATCGACCACCTGATCGTCGAGCGCCACGCGATCCGTGAGACGGTGCTGTTCCACCGGCCCAGCCGCTCGCTCGTCACCGCCGACCTGCTCTACAACTACCAGAGCGAGCATGGCGCCGGGGAGAAGGCCTTCTTCCGCCTGCTCGGCTGCTACGGAGCGCCCGGCGTGGTGTTCTACCACCGCTTCGCGATCCGCGACAAAGCCGCGGTCCGCGAGCTGGTCGAGCAGGTCCGGACGTGGAATCCGCAGCGTATCGTCATCGGCCATGGCCGGATCATCGAGGACTCAACCGCGGCGGAGCTGTTCGCTGCCGCGTGGCGGCGTTTCGGCTAACCCCCGCCGTTTTGCTTGTTGAAGTTCGCCGGGCTGGGGAACGCGTCCCGTTTCGGGACAGATGCAGCCTGCAAATCGGTCAGTCTCGCGGGTATCGGCGAATCGTCTGCGTGATGACCAGCTCCTATGGTAAATTACTTAGTCGAATCGGGTTGCGGTCACGACACAATCGAAGGGAGTACCGACTCATGAGAATTGTCAGCGTAGCCTGTGCTGCCGTCGCTCTGTGCGCGGGAACGAGCGCCCTGGCGCAACCGATTGCCGCACCGGGGACCGAGGGTTTCCTCGTCGTGGCCGGCGCCAATGAGGTGATCGCGCGCTACGAGGGCAACTCGGCCGCCTTCAGCAACGACCTCTACCTGGTCAACACCGGGCTGTTCATCTTCAACAATCACACGAGCCCCGTCGGCAGCGAGGTCAGCCTGGGAACCTTTGCCCCGGGTACGGTCCTGACCTTCAGGCTCCACGTGAACAATACCGGGTACGACTTCTTCACCGGTGCGGCGGGCCTCAATCCCGACAATCACACGCATGCGCGCGTACAGGACAACTGGCAGCCCAACCGGACCTTGGTGAGCTTCGAGGATCTGTTCAACGGTCCGTTCGACTACAACGACCTGAGCTTCTCGTTCCTGAACACTCGCGCGGTGCAAGGGGGCGTCCCCGAACCCGCCACTTGGGCCATGCTGCTCGTCGGGTTCGGCTTCGTCGGGGCGGCGATGCGCCGCCGGCAGCGACTGACCATCCGCTACGCCATCTGACAGCCGACGGCCGATCGGAAGTTTCAGGGCGGCGCC